>NZ_OX031157.1:965000-1277500 GCF_943736995.1 Sporosarcina sp. Marseille-Q4943
CCCGTCCGCCGCTAATATCAGGGAGCAAGCTCCCATCAATTCGCTCGACTTGCATGTATTAGGCACGCCGCCAGCGTTCGTCCTGAGCCAGGATCAAACTCTCCATAATAGAGAAATTCGAGTAGCTCGAGTTTCTTGCTGGCATCATTTAAGATGTCAATTTTGAATCCGAAGATTCGTTTTGTCTTTTCACCGACAGAGTCGGCTACAAGACTTTATTTGTTGACGTTTTGCTGTTCAGTTTTCAAGGTTCGTTTTACTTCTCTTGTTTCGCTTCTTCAAAAGCGACTTCTCTAATCTACCATCGTTACTCTGTAGAGTCAAGAGCTTTTTTAAATTAGTTTTTAAAACTTGTTTCGAAGCTAAGTAACTAACTCCCTCAGCGACGTTTACTATAATAGCATGGGTTGTTTTCATAAGTCAACACTAAAAACGAAAAAACTTATTAACGCTCTAAATTCGTAGAATGCGCTTGATTTGATTGAATAGGGAGTTCCGTTGATTGAAGTGAAAGGCGGTGACTCTTGGGAAATTCGCGAACGTGTTTGCGAGCACAAGCGTAGCGTTGCGAGCAATATTTTTTGCGACCTTAAGGGAGCAAGATATTGCAGGATGACTTAATTTCTGCAAAAGGCGCAGAAATTAAGGCCAATCGGACTCTTCGTTGTCCGACTGGCTCAACGCCCCCGTCAGTCCTCTGGGTCTACACGGTAGTCTCTATGAAATACATATTCATTTTTCGATTCACTTTCCACGATTTGAATAAAACCTTTTTCAACTAAAAACTCAACGAGCACTTCTAGATTGATCGAATACATCTGTAACTCCTCATGCTCATGAAGCTCCTGGATTGTCCATGTCTCTTTCGTCGACATGACGTCCATAATATGTCTTGCTCCGTCCAGCGTGCGGTTATGAATGAAGAATTCACTTGCCAAGAATAGAAGCTCTAATCTTTTCTCTATTGGCTCCTCGCTCATGATCAGTTCCTCATATAGTTTATAGATTGCCGGATCGATCTTTTTCACTTGGGACCATACAGTCACTTCAGGAGCGAATCCCTTTTCAATGACGGTGAGCCTTGCAAGATGATGAAGGGATTGGATTGCATGATGATACGCATCCATATAGTTTTGCTGTTCAAAAAACATTTTTCCTTCCATATACACTCTTACTAATCTCGACAGCTCGAGTCCCATTTTAATCTTCCTACCATAGAAGGGATATTCCTTCAGCTCATTTTTCAACCCTTCGACAAATTCGTTGCGATCGAAGAAGATCTTTCCATAGAAGAGCCAATCGACGACTTTTCTTCTTGTTCCGAGCAACAGCCATTTCCTCAGCTGTTTCTCACTGATGACATGCATGGCAGCTTTCCCTGTACCGTCTGTATAATGTTTTGTATATATGGGCGTTTCTTCATTAGATGTAATGATAAGCATGATTTCATCAAACGTGTCTGTTATCGGATCGCCTGCACCCCTTTTTTCAACGAGAATGACACCTAGTGTTTCAGGCGAGCTAGCGCGTTCTTGGTAAATCGGTCTAAGAACCTGTTCCATTATGACACCTCCAATTCTATTTGTTCGACGCAGCTTCTCAAAAACCCTTCATTCAAAAATCGTAAAATATGATGATAATGGAATTTGTGCTATATTGATTGAGGAGCGTTCAATTCATTTCTTTAGATGTTCCCCTTTCATTACATTTCATTCTAAGGAGGATTACGGATGAAACCTTATAAAAATAAAATAAACCGGATCCGGTCATTTGCGCTATCCCTTATTTTCATCGGGGTCGTCATTATGTATCTTGGCATATTCTTCAGAAACAATGAAATCATTATGCTGATATTCATGATCCTTGGACTTCTAGCCATTCTCGGCAGTACGGTTGTTTACGCTTGGATTGGAACGTTATCGACGAGGGCTGTGCAGATCGTCTGTCCAAATTGCGGCAAAGCGACTAAAATGCTTGGCCGGGTTGATATGTGCGGACATTGCAGAGAGCCACTCACGTTGGACCCTACATTGGAAGGCAAGGAATTCGACGTAGCTTATAACCGTCCAGCGAATAAAAAAGGCTCGACAGAAAAGAAATAAGAAAAAACCGGTTCCGTCTTTCAACCTCGGAACCGGTTTTCTTATTCTGCTTTATTGGCGCCTGATGCACATTCAGGACATGTTCCATATACTTCAAGACGATGTGAATTCACTTCGAAGCCCGTAACATGGGAAGCAAGATGCTCGACTTCCTCCAGCCCGGGATGATGGAAGTCTACGATTTTGCCACAGTTATCACAGATGATGTGATAATGATCATGTGTGACGAAATCGAAACGGCTCGAAGAATCTCCATATGTTAGTTCCTTTACAAGCCCGGCATTCCGGAAAACACGCAGATTATTATATACGGTCGCAACACTCATATTTGGAAAATCAGCTTCGAGCGCTCTATATATTTCATCAGCTGTTGGATGCGTCTCGGAAGAAATGAGAAATTCTAAAATGGCATGCCTCTGCGGTGTAATACGAACACCGCTCTCCTTCAATGTGACAAGCGCGTCTTTCAAGAACACTTCAGACATCGCCAACACTCCAATCCATAAAGATTACTTCTTTATAATCATTATAATTAGTTTACTGAAGAAAGGCATTTTTGTCAACTAAAGTGCTGTCCCTCGGGACGAAGCAAGACCTGATTTAATACCCTTTTTCCGGGTCGATCAAATTGGTCAAGTTCTTATCCCCGCTTTGCCACTTCTCCAGGTTTTCCGTGAAAAACTCGAGCGCTCTCTCAATATACTTCCCGGAATGGCTCGAGACATGCGGAGAAATTGTTACATTCGGCAAAGACCATAGCTCGCTTTCCGCTGGCAACGGCTCTTTCTCAAATACATCGAGGACCGCATGCCCGATTGCTCCGTCCTTCAAAGCTTCCACAAGAATGGATTCCTTCACGAGGTCTCCCCTGCCGAAATTCATGAATACCGCTGTCTCCTTCATCGCTTTGAAATGGTTCTCTGTCAGCAAGCCTCTCGTTTTTTCTGTACTAGGCAACACAGAAATGACAATGTCGGCTTCCGGAAGTCTGCTTGTCAGTCCGCCAAATTGAATAGTTTCATCCATAAATGGTGCGGAGTTTCCCGAATGATTGCAGCCGATCGTCCGGACGCCGAATGCTTGAAGCAACCTTCCGATTTCCGATCCAATCGCTCCCGGTCCAAGAATGAGGGCTGTTGACCCGCGCAATTCCGTTTGACGCACTTTCGTATTCCATTCTTTTCGTTTTTGCTGCTCAGCTAATATAGGAAGGGCACGTCCAAGGGCCAAAATATGTGCTAGGGCCGTTTCAGCCATCGGTGTTTTATGGATTCCGCGTACATTGCTGACCACTATCCCTTTTTCCGCAATTTCAGCTAGCGGCATCTTTTCCACTCCCGCAGAAGCGACCATTAGCCATTTTAGTGACTTTGCCTCGTCCAGCACCTTCGTGGTGATATCTTCTCCATAGGTGACTATGATTTCAAATTCATCGATTGGCCCTTCATCGATTTTCCGCTTGAAGCAAAATTCGATTCCTGGAAAATCGCTTTCCAATTGTTTCATCTGATCATCTTTTATCTTGAAGGTGAATAAAACATTCATCCGCCCCGCTCCCCCTTACGCCTTCTTCGTCAATTGCTCCAATGTTGCAAGCGCTTCTTCGATATGCCCCTTCACTTTCACTTTCCGCCATTCCTTCACAACTGTCCCCGTAGGATCGATCAGAAATGTGGAACGCTCAATCCCCATATACTCCTTGCCGAACATTTTCTTTAATTTCCATACGCCATACGCTTCCGCCGCTTCATGATTTGCATCCACCAACAATGAAAATGGCAGTCCTTGCTTTTCGATAAATCGTTGATGTGATGCTTCATTATCCGGACTGACTCCTAAAATGACAGCATTCAGGTCGCTAAAGCTCTCATAGGCATCCCGGAAATCACATGCCTGCGTTGTACAGCCAGGAGTAGCATCTTTCGGATAAAAATAGAGGATGACATACTTCTTCCCTTCAAAATCACTTAGAGAAACGATTTCACCATTTTCGTCAGGCAATGTAAATTGCGGCGCCTGCATACCTTCCAACTTTTCCATAGCGATCCCTCCAACTCTTTCTTACCCCAATCGTACCGGACAACCGATATAGTTTCAATTTCTTTGGCGTATCCACACAAGTTTGTTTAAAATGGTATATGTACCGATTTGAACGGAGGAATTGAAATGAACAGAACTAATTCAGAACTAATTTACAAAGAAGCTTGTGAACATATCGTTGGAGGAGTGAACAGCCCTTCTCGTGGATATAAAGCGGTCGGCGGAGGAGCGCCTACAGTGATGGAGCGTGCGGAAGGCGCTTATTTCTGGGATGTCGATGGCAATAAATATATCGATTACTTAGGTGCATACGGCCCGATCATTACCGGCCACGCACACCCGCATATCGCGGAGGCGATTACGAAAGCCGCCACGACCGGGGTATTGTACGGGACACCGACGAAGCATGAGGTCAAATTCGCTAAAATGCTGAAAGAAGCAATCCCTTCCATGGATAAAGTCCGTTTCGTCAATTCAGGGACCGAAGCTGTCATGACGACAATCCGAGTTGCACGCGCCTTCACCGGAAGAACGAAAGTGATGAAGTTTGCGGGTTGCTATCATGGACATTCAGACCTTGTCCTCGTAGCTGCAGGATCTGGTCCGGCAACGTTAGGCACCCCGGATTCAGCTGGAGTCCCTGCTTCCATCGCGCAAGAAGTGATCACGATCCCATTCAATGATCCAGATGCATATAAGGAAGCAATGGAAAAATGGGGAGATGAATTGGCTTGTATTTTAGTCGAACCGATCGTTGGGAATTTCGGCATTGTCGAACCTAATGAAGGATTCCTTCCACTTGTCCATGAACTTGCGGAAGAGAAAGGCGCACTTATCATTTACGATGAAGTGATCACGGCCTTCCGTTTCCATTACGGCAGTGCTTCAACGTTACTTGAAACGACACCAGACCTGATCGCCTTCGGGAAAATCATCGGCGGCGGTTTGCCGATCGGAGCATATGGCGGCAAGAAAGAGATCATGGAGACTGTCGCACCGCTCGGACCTGCTTACCAAGCCGGAACGATGGCAGGAAACCCCGCCTCTATGCTATCCGGCATCGCTTGCTTGGAAGTATTGCAGCAACCTGGCATCTATGAAGAAATGGATCGCTTAGGAGGAATGCTGGAAGATGGCATCCTTCAATTAGCGGAAAAGCACGGCATTACGTTGACGATCAATCGTCTCGGCGGTGCGATTACATTATTCTTCACGGATGTGATCGTAGAGAACTATGAGCAGGCTGAACAGACAGACGGAGAGATTTTTGCGAAGTTCTTTAAACTGATGCTCGAAAACGGCGTCAACCTCGCACCGTCCAAGTATGAAGCTTGGTTCCTCACAATTGCGCATAAAGAAGAGGACATCATTCATACACTAGAGGCGGTAGACCGTTCATTCAAAGAACTTGCGTCTAAGAAGGATAGTTGACCTATTGGAAAAGATAGGGTAAAGTACGGAAAACGCCTCATTTTCGAAAGAGGCGCATTTTATTTTGAATACCTTTAGTAGAAAGGATAATCATATGAAACTTGGCGCCCGCATCTTCAAAACGGGTATAGCGATTGTTGCCGCATTGTTTCTGGCGGAGATGCTCAGCTTGCCGAATCCAGTTTTTGCAGGCATTGCGGCCATCTTTGCGATTCAACCATCCATTTACCGATCATATTTGACTATAATCGAACAGATTCAAGGTAATCTGATCGGTGCCATTACGGCCATCACCTTTGTGTTAGTGTTTGGACATCAAATTGTGACTGTCGGATTTGCAGCGGTCATCATCATCCTCATTATGCTGAAGTTGGGGCTTGAGAAATCCATATCCTTAGCTTTAGTGACGATGATCGCCATCATGGAAATCAAAGGGGATGCATTCCTGTCCTTCGCCCTCCTTCGATTTGTCACTATGGTCATCGGGGTCCTCTCCGCCTTTGTCGTCAACTTGCTGTTCATGCCTCCGAAATATGAAACAAAATTATTTCAAGCAATCCATCAAGCCCAAGATGAAATAATCCGGTGGATTCGGCTTGCGGGCAGGCAGGCTTCCGAACATATTGCAACAAAGAAGTCATTGGCAAAATTGAAAGATCGGCTTTCAAATGTCGATCAGCTCTATTCACTATATAAAGAGGAACGGAGCTACTTTAGAAAAAGCTCGCGGTCAAAGGCGAGGAAGCTTGTCATATACAGACAGATGATTGCAACGTCAAAAAGCAGTTATGAAGTGCTGTCCCGGCTTCATAAATATGAAAATGAATTGATCAATCTGCCCGAGCATTTCCGTATGATGATCCAGGAACGGCTCGACGCATTGCTCACTTATCATGAACAACTCCATCTGAAATTTGTAGGCAAGCTGAAAGCCGATAGAATGACGGAAAGCTTGAACGAGGAATTCATCCAACGACAGGAAGTCATGGATATTTTCGCGAAGGAGATCGCCATCACAAAAGAGGAAGAAGAGTTTTCCGCCTATCACCTCCTCCACGTCCTCTCTTCGTTGCTTAACTACGAAGAACAATTGGAGTATCTAGACCGGCTGATTGTCTCCAATCAACGCAGGCACGGACATAAGGTGAGCAATGAACTGGAAAATGAGATTTATTAAAGAAACCATCCTTGGACAATGTGCCAAGGATGGTTTCTTTCAGTTTTTCATTTTTGGATCGAGGGCGTCCCTCAGGCCGTCGCCCATCAAGTTGAAACCTAGAACAGTCAGCATGATGGAAAGTCCAGGGAAAATCATCGTCCATGGAGCGGACTGTAAATAGGACTTCGAATCGGCGAGCATTTTCCCCCATTCAGGCTGTGGCGCCTGTGCACCTAATCCGAGAAAACCGAGTGCAGCCGCTTCAAGAATAGCAGTTGCAACGGCTAGCGTCCCTTGCACGATGACGGGGGCCATTGAATTCGGAAGGATATGCGAAAATAAAATCCGTGCATCCTTCATTCCAATCGCCTTGGCCGCCATAATATATTCATCTTCCTTGATGCTCAATACTTTGGACCGTATCAAACGCCCGAAATTCGGAACATTGATAATGGCGATGGCGATCAAGGCATTCTCTAGCCCTGGTCCCAATACAGAAACAATCGCAATGGCTAGCAGGATTGATGGAAATGCGAGCATAATATCAAAGATCCTAGATATGATCGTATCTGTCCACCGACCGTAATAGCCTGCCACGATCCCTAAAAAGCTGCCGACGATGACCGAGGCGATGACGGATAGGAACCCGACCGAAAGCGATATTCTCGCACCGTGGATAATGCGTGACAGTATATCCCTGCCGAAATCATCCGTTCCAAGCCAATATTCTGCTGAAGGCGGTTGGAGCCGATCGGCCGCCATTTGCTCATTGATGCCCTCCTTTGCAATGAGAGGGCCAAAAATGGCAAGAAGCACAAAAAAAAGGATGATGATCATTCCGGCAACCGCCACTTTGCTCTTCGTGAAACTTCGCCAAGCTTCCCGCCAAGGACCTGTCGTCCTTTCAATTTCTGATTCAACAATTCCATCCATTTTAGGCGTAAATTCAGACATTCCGCATTCCCCCTTCCTCAGTCATATTTAATCCTCGAATCAATCAGACCATAGAGCAAGTCGACGATCAGGTTGATCATGACGAAGATGAAGGCGACAACGAGAATCCCTGATTGGATGACGGGGTAATCCCGGAAGTTGATCGCATCGTATATATACCGCCCGATGCCCGGCCAAGCAAAGATCGTTTCGGTTAATATGGCGCCGCCGAGCAGCATCCCCATTTGTAGACCGATGATCGTCAACACTGGAATGACGGCATTTTTGAACGCATGCTTGTAAACGACCCAAAACATTTTCTGCCCCTTCGCCCGAGCAGTCCTAATGTAATCGGAGCGCATTACTTCAAGCATGCTTGAGCGCGTCATCCTTGCAATGATCGCCATCGGTATCGTCGCCAATGCGAGACCTGGCAATATGAGGTGGCGTAGCACTTGCCAAAGTTGATCAAACCGACCTTGGATGATCGTGTCGATAATATACAGATGAGTAATGGCATTGACCGGATCCCTTACCTGCTCTCTCCCGGTTGTAGGCAGCCAGCTGAATTCAATGGCAAATGCCCATTGCCCTAAAAGCCCCAGCCAAAAAATCGGCATCGAAACGCCAACGAGCGCCAAAATCATCGCTATGTAGTCAAACCATGAATTTTGGAACCATGCCGATACAATACCCGCGTTGACCCCTACGATAATAGCGATCAATATTGCAAAAAAAGCGAGCTCCATCGTTGCGGCCAAATGCGGCCATATTTCATCGGCGACCGGAAGCCGGGTGCGCATCGACTCTCCGAGATCCCCTTGTAAAATCCCGCCTAAATACTTGAAGAATTGAATATACCACGGTTGGTCCAACCCCAACTTCGCGTTCATCGCGGCGACTGCTTCTGCCGTCGCCTGCTGCCCTAAAATGACTTGAGCCGGGTTGCCGGGAATCGCCCGAATCATCATGAAGACAATGAAAACCATACCGAGAAGTACAGGTATTAACTGCAACAACCTTCTGCCGACGTAGCTGAGCATCTCTTTCACCTCAAATCTCATTCATTCGGATACCGATAAACTTCACTTTCGTCAGTCAATGAACAAAATAGGAAAAGGGGGAAATCGAACGACTCCCCCCTTACTGGTCATTGCAAAGTGAAAAAAAGTGGACCATCATTTGAATTCTACGTTCGATAACAGATCAGAACCAGTCGGGTGCGGAACGAACCCAGTTAAATCCTTAGCTGCTGCAAGAAGTGGCGTAGAGTGTGCGATTGGTACCCAAGGCGCCTCTTCATGAATAATTTCCTGAGCTTTCCTATACAGCTGGATACGTTTATCTTCATCCACTTCCGTTTGTGCTTCGATGAAAAGATCGTGCATTGCATCATTTTTGAAATACGTATAGTTATTGCTGCCGATATTATCTTCATCTAACAGAACGTAGAGGAAGTTGTCGGCATCCCCGTTATCCCCAGTCCAGCCTAGCATGAAAGCATCCGCTTCCCCTTTGCTCGCCTTATCGAGATAAGTAGGCCACTCATACGAAACGATTTTCGCCTTAACGCCGATATCCGCCAAATTGCTTTGGATCACTTCGGCAACTTTTGCGCCGTCAGGCATGTATGGACGCGGAACAGGCATTGCCCATAGTTCCATTTCAAAGCCGTCCGGATATCCCGCTTTCGCCAGAAGTTCCTTCGCCTTTTCCGGATTGTACTCATAAGGTTCAATATCATCGTTGTAACCTGAAATGGAAGGTGGCATTGGGTTTTTAGCGATGTTTGCTCTTCCTTCGAAGAAGGATTCAATGATTGTTTCCTTATTGATTGCGTAGTTCATCGCCTGACGCACTTCTTTCTTATCAAAAGGAGGGCGCGTCACCGTCAAACCGAGATAGCCGACGTTCATGGATGGACGTTCAATCAATTGCAAATCTGCATTCCCTTCAATCTTTTCACCATCAGCAGGATTAATGCCGTCCGCAAGATCGATTTCCCCAGCAATTAATGCATTCAGACGTGCGGAGTTGTCCGGGATGGAACGGAATATGACTTTATTTAATTTCGGCAATCCTTCTTGCCAATAGTCATCAAATTTTTCGATCGTAATCGATTCATTCGGTTTCCAATCAACAAATTTGAATGGACCTGTACCGACAGGGTTCCTTTCGAACTGATCGTCGCCTTTTTCAAATGCAGTCGGGCTTGCAATGGCGAACATGCTCATCGCAATATTTTTCAAGAACGGAGCCTGTGGACGTTTCAACTTGATGATGACCGTGTGATCCCCGTCAGCTGTGACAGATTCGATGACATGGCCTTCATCCCCCTTGAAACCGCCGAACATGGAGTTGTAATATGGAAACTTTTCCGCGTCGCCGTTCGCCCAGCGTTCGAAGTTCTTAACAACGGCATCGGCATTGAAATCCGTTCCGTCGTGGAATTTTACGCCTTCCTGCAATTTGAATGTGTACGTCAAGCCATCATCCGTATTCCACTCTTTTGCAAGGCCTGGTTGTACTGACGTATCTTGCTCGCCGAAATTCAACAGCGTTTCATATAGATTGACTGTCACTTTGAATGTTTCGCCTTCCGTCACCCTTGACGGATCAAGCGAAGTGGAGTCGCCGCCGCGACCGAACACTAATATATCCTGCGTGTTGCCGCTTCCACTGCTACTGTCACTGTTACTATTACCGTTACTGCTACTGCTCCCATTACCGCCACATGCAGCGAGCACAGTTGACAGGACCAGCAACAGCATTAACGCAGCTGACCACATTCTCTTTTTATTCATAGAGACCCCTCCAATTGTTTTATATCATTGTCGACCTGGCTCACATAAAGATGGCAGGCGACAGAATGACCGGTAGTTTGTTCCGATAGATGCGGTGTAACTTTAGTGCAAATGTCCATTTTGAATGGGCAACGTGTATGGAATGTGCACCCGGTTGGCGGGTCAGCCGGATTCGGGATGTCTCCCTCTATGATGATCTGCTCCTTCTGAAAATCCGGGTCCGGGACGGGCACAGCGGATAATAACGCTTGCGTATAAGGATGCAGCGGTTTTTCGTAAAGCTGTTCACTATCCGCAACCTCCACCATCTTCCCTAAATACATGACAGCGACACGATCGCTAATATGCCGGACGACTCCGAGATCATGTGCGATGAAAATATAGGTGAGATTGAACTCCTTTTGGAGATCTTGCATAAGATTCAATACTTGCGCCTGGATGGATACGTCCAACGCCGAAACGGGCTCATCTGCAATGATGAGCTTCGGATTCGTCATTAATGCGCGCGCAATGCCGATCCTCTGCCTTTGCCCTCCGCTGAATTGATGAGGATAGCGCTTCGCATGGTAGGCATTCAATCCGACAATTTCCAAAAATTCATGTACCTTCTTCTTCCTTTCCTTCGGGTCCGAAACGCCATGGACAAGGAGAGGCTCCTCCAAAATCTTGCCTATCGTGTGGCGTGGATTCAAAGAGGCGTAAGGGTCCTGGAAAACCATTTGGATATCACGGCGCGTTTTTCTCATCTCTTCATGGGTTAATGAAGTAAGATCTTTCCCGTCAAACTCGATCTTTCCGGCAGTAGGTTCGAGCAAGCGCATAAGCATGCGTCCTGTCGTCGATTTTCCGCAACCGCTTTCACCGACGATTCCTAGCGTTTCCCCTTCATTTACGAAAAACGACACGTCATCGACGGCTTTCACATGTCCGACTGTCTTGCCGAACATCCCTTTTTTCACCGGAAAGTGCTTCTTCAAATTTTCAACTCTTAATAAAGGCGTTGTGGCCATCCGACTTCACCCTCCCTTCGTCATATAGGAAACAACGGGTCTGATGGACATCCGCTGTTTCATAAAGCTCTGGGTTTTCCTGAAAGCATCGGTCGAAAGCAAATTCGCATCGAGCCGCGAATCTGCAACCGCTGGTTATGGAGCCGGGCTTCGGAACATTCCCCGGAATGGAATGAAGTCGATCCTTTTTAAACCGCATATCCGGCACAGACTGGATCAGCCCTTTCGTATACGGATGCTGGGGATCTTCAAAAATGAGTTTCGTCGGGGCTTCCTCGATGATTTGCCCTGCATACATGACGATGACCCGCTCACAACTTTCGGCGACAACTCCAAGATCATGGGTAATCAATAATATGGCAGTCCCTAATCGGACATTCAAATCTTTCATCAACTTCAATATTTGCGCTTGGATCGTCACATCGAGCGCAGTTGTCGGCTCATCCGCTATTAATATTTTAGGATTGCAGACAAGCGCCATCGCAATCATCACCCTTTGCCGCATACCGCCCGACAACTGGTGCGGGTAGTCCTTCAGCAAGGCATCCGCACGTGGCAAGCCAACAAGCTTCAACATCTCAATCGCCCTTTGCTCAGCCTTCTTTTTCGACCATCCCTTTTCGTGAATCAAGATTGCTTCGACCATCTGATTGCCGATTGTAAACAACGGGTTCAACGAAGTCATCGGCTCCTGAAAAATCATCGCTATGTCATTCCCGCGAATTTGCCTCATCTCTTTTTCAGACAGGCCAATCAGATTGCGTCCGTTGTACACAATTTCCCCGCCGGTAATTTTCCCTGGCGGACTTGGCACAAGTCCCATTACAGATAAGGAGGTAACACTTTTTCCGCATCCTGATTCCCCAACGATCCCTAAAATTTCGCCATCCCGGAGATGAAAATCGATGTGATCAACCGCCGGTACATTTCCGGAGTCTGTGAAAAAGGTAGTCTGCAAGTCTTTTACCTCGAGGATTTTTTTCCTTTCATTCATCAGATCACCTTTTCGTGTTATATGTTTTCAGAAACATTAAATTATATCTATTATACTTTCTATTAGGAAAAAGGCAATATACAATTTTAATAGAGTAAAGATGTGTTGGTATAGGGGAACATAGACGCGATACTGCGTGCTTTGGACGCGGAACGGTGCACTTTGGGCGTGTAGCGGCTTGCTTTGGACCGATTGCCGAATGGCAGAATGAAATGAAAAAAGCTACCGGTTTTGTCCGGTAGCTGCATTATTATAGCGATTGAACTTGAAACAGATTGTAATAAATTCCTTGTTGCGCCATCAGTTCCTCATGGCTTCCGGCTTCCTTCAATTCCCCATGGTCGATGACAAAGATCTTGTCGGCATGGGTGATCGTCGATAGCCTGTGGGCGACAATCAAGGTTGTCCTGTCACTGGCAAGACGTTCAAGGGATTCTTGGATGAGCGCTTCGCTTTCAAGGTCCAATGCGGAAGTTGCTTCATCCAAAATGAGCAACGGCGGATTTTTCAAAAACACGCGTGCGATGGCAATCCGCTGTTTTTGACCTCCCGATAATTTCACGCCACGCTCCCCAACAGTCGTATCATATCCTTCCGGCAAAGATTCGATAAAGTCATGCGCGTTTGCGGCTTTGGCGGCAGCAATGACTTCCTCATCCGTTGCATCCGGCTTACCCATCAAAATATTGCTTTTCACCGAATCGCTGAAGAGGATGCTGTCTTGAAGGACGAGCCCGATTTGGTCACGCAACGATTTCAATTGAATATCGCGCAAATCATGTCCGTCAATCCGGATCGATCCATCCGTCACATCATAAAACCGCGGAATCAAACTGACAATCGTCGACTTTCCTCCGCCGCTCATGCCGACTAGCGCTACGGTCTCACCCGGTTTGACTGTGAAATTGACATCCCGCAAAACCGGTTCTTCGTCTTCCGCATACGAAAAACCGACATGATCGAATTGGATTTCCCCTTCGATCCGCGGCAATGCTTTTGCACCGCTCTTATCTTTAATATCATATGGCTCTTCCATCAGTTCGAAGACCCTGTCCATCGATGCGAATGATTGCGTCAAAGACGTGGACGCGTTAACTAACCGCCGCAACGGGTTGTACAAACGGTCGATGTACGCAATGAACGCAACCATCACACCGACCGATAAAGAACCGTTGATCACTTGATAGCCCGCATAAGAGATCACGAGCAAAGGCGCGACATCGGTAATCGTGTTGACGACCGCAAACGCCTTCGCATTCCACCGTGTGTGATCGAGAGCCTTATCGAGGAAATTGCCGTTCGTACTGTCAAAGCGCTCCTGCTCTTTATCCTCTAACGCAAAGCTTTTAATGACGCTAATCCCCGATACTCTTTCATGCAAATAACTTTGAACGTCCGCAAGCGCCTGCGAACGCTTCCTCGTCAAGTCCCGGAGTTTCCCGAAGAAATGCTTCACGCTGTATGCATAAAAAGGGAATGCGAGCAAAGTCACAATCGTCAATGGAACGTCCATCGTAAGCATGATGCATATGGCAATGACGATTGTCGCAAAGTCGAGCCACACATTCATAAGGCCTATTACGACGAAATTCTTCGTCTGTTCAACGTCATTGATGACACGTGAAATGACCTCGCCCGCCCGCGTATTGGAATAGTAGCGCAGCCCGAGCCTTTGTAAATGTCCATACAAGTTTTCACGGATATCGTATAAGATTTTATTGCTGACGTATTGTGCGTAGTATTGGCGATAGTATTCGACAGGCGGCCGGATGATGAAGAATAGTAAAACGGTCCCTCCCATCCATAGGAAAAGCTGCTTCGTCTTTTCCGCATCGGTCAGCGTATTCGCCCCGATAATATCGTCGATGACAATTTTAATTAGGTATGGAATGAATAAAGGAATTGCAAATTTCACGACGCCAATTAAAATCGTCAAGATGATTTGCCAATTATATGGCTTTACAAACTTTAAATACCTCTTTATGCTCTCACCCATTTTCATCCTCCTTTAACAATAAAAAGCCCAACTGCTTGAATGCAGACAGGCTCTCATTTGTCATTTTTCTTTACCTGTTTATAGAACTCATACCTGGATGTCCACACTTCGATGAAGTCTGGTGCAAATGGGCCTTTGCGTTGTTTGATCCACAAGAGCAGTTTATCTAGATTACGCTTCAATATTTGATCGATCACTTCAGGATAATTCATCTTCTTTTTATGATCATCATATTCGTCCTCATCCAAAATCAAATAGCTCATATCGGGAAACACTTTTACATCGAGATCATAATCGATGTATTTCAATGAATGATTGTCATATACGAAGGGAGAACTCATATTCACATAGTAATAAACCCCGTCTTCCCGAAGCATGCAAATGATATTGAACCAATGCTCGGCATGGAAATAACAAATCGACGGCTCCCTCGTCAACCATGTCCGACCATCCGCTTCCGTTACAAGCGTCCGTTCGTTCGCTCCGATCACAATATTGCGCGTCCCCTTCAACACGGTCGTTTCCTGCCAGACACGGTGGATATTGCCATCATGCTTGTAGCTATGTACCTGTATCGTTTCGCCTTCTTTCGGTATTGTCATCAGTAAAACCACCTTTAAATGTCGGAAACCCTAATATTCGTACATTATACCAATTGGCCGATCAAAATTGAAACGTTTGCCCTTCGATATAGACATATAAAAAAACCGGCAGCTTTAGCTGCCGGCCGGTGATGTCCATCCATTATTTCGACTGTTTTCCGAAACTTCCTGCGCCGCCGGAAACGTTTTGTTTGTTCATTTCCGATTGCTGGTTTTGTTGGCGTACCTCGTTCACGTCTGTTTCAGATCCAAACTCTTCAGACATGATTTGTTGTTTGACTTTGTTTGGGTTTGTGAACGAAGCTTGCGTTTGTTGTTGGTTGTTTCGATTTTTGTTTGCCATGGATTTTCACCTCCGTAACCAATATGATGTTCAAAGCACCCCGTTTTATTCTAGAATTCCTTTTAGGAAGTTGTTGGTTTTTTTCAGTTCGTCCCAAACTTTTATAACCGGGACCGCTTTTGGCAATGCCTCAACTTCTTCGTTTGTAAAAAACGTAAAGCCCTCAGGTGCTGCATCATCGGTTACCGCAAAATAACTTTTCATTTCCCACGTCAGATGGGAAAAGATATGTCTGAACTCGATCAATGGCGTAATCACTTCGACATTTATTCCAAGTTCGGCTTTCACTACTTTATCTAGAGAGCCCGCATTGTTTTCCACCATCGGAAACTCCCACATATTTGCCAAGAGCCCTTTTGACGGCCTTTGCGTCAATAACCATTTTCCTTCGGTATTCCTGATGGCGAAGGAAAGAATAGGCACTGTCTTCATCTTCACTTTTTTGGACTTCACCGGCAGTTCCTCCTGCCTTCCTTCGTGGAAAGCTGTGCAGAAATCACGAACCGGGCATAAAAGGCATTTCGGTCGTGGCGTGCAAATTGTAGCCCCGAGCTCCATCAGACCTTGATTGAACGACGATGGATCGTCTTTGTCAATTAACGCCATGACGACTTCCTCGAATAGTTTTCGCGTACGCGGAATCGCGATATCCTCTTCGATTAATAAGATTCGTGACAGGACTCTCATCACATTCCCATCGACAGCATGCTCCGGAACGCCGAAAGCGATGCTGAGCACGGCTCCTGCAGTATATGGACCGACGCCTTTCAATTTGGAAATGTCTTTCCGATTTTCAGGAATCCGGCTTCCGTACTCTTCTACAACTTCCTTTACGCCAGCCTGCAAGTTCCGCGCACGGGAATAATAGCCAAGCCCTTCCCACATTTTCAAGACATCTTCTTCCTTCGCATACGCCAAATCGGATAGCGTCGGAAATTTTTCAATAAAACGTTCATAATAAGGGATGACCGTTTCGACACGTGTCTGTTGCAACATCACTTCCGACACCCATATATGATAGGGATTTGACGTCCTTCTCCAAGGAAGATCCCTCTTTTCTTCCAAATACCATGTAATTAATGCTTTCCTAAATTCACTTTCAAGTTTCCGTTCAAATAATTGCATGAAGTCCTCCGTTTTGCATATGCTTTTCGTTAATGAAAAATAGGGTATATACTAAATGAATAAAGATTGCTCTGTTTTTGTTTTTGCCAATTCAGAGGCGGTGTAAAGGAGTGATTTTTTGGATACCGGAACACATATTGTCATGGGCGCCGCCGTTTGCGGTTTGACATTGGCGGATCCAGTCGTTGCCTCAGATTCAGTCACGATGACAGCGGTGTTTATCGGAGTCGTCTCAGGCTCTTTGATACCTGATGTCGATACTGTACTTAAATTGAGGAATAATGCGGTTTATATACGAAATCATCGCGGAATTACACATTCGGTGCCTGCGGTCCTGCTTTGGCCGCTTGTCATCTCGATTTTGCTGTCATTCCTTTTTCCCGAGGCAGCCTTCTATCATCTATGGGCATGGACTTTCTTAGCGGTGTTTTTGCACGTTTTCGTAGACATTTTCAACGCATATGGAACCCAGGCGTTACGGCCGTTTTCTAATAAATGGGTTGCCATTGGGGTTATCAATACGTTTGACCCGATCATTTTTGCGTTGCACATTATCGCAATTGTTGCATGGGCGTTCGGCGCAGAACCTGTTCTGACGTTCACGCTTTTGTACATTGTCGTTTTCTTCTATTATTTGTTGCGTTTTGCCGTCAAAGCAGCAGTCACACGTGCCGTACGCAATACGATTCCGGATGCCGAAGATATTTTCATCGCACCGACAATGCATTTCTTCCAATGGAGAGTTGCAGCGTCCAATAAGAAATGTCACTATGTCGGAAGAGCATATGGCCGTTCTGTCAATATATACGACAAGTTCGAACGCGAGCCAATGCCGAACTCACCTTATATCGATGCAGCGATGGAAGATAAGAACATCCAGGCATTCGTGTCTTTTTCACCAATCTATAGATGGTCAGTTTCTTATGTCGGACATTTGTATGAAGTACGCCTCATCGATTTGCGCTATCGGAGCAAGAGCTATTATCCGTTCGTCGCTGTCGCACACATTAATGAAGAAATGGAAGTCATCAATTCGTACACAGGATGGATATTTTCGGAGGACAAACTCCGTAAAAAACTCAATTTCATTCCTAATTCATAAACAAAAGCGGAGGGCGCCTGCTCAGAGACGACGGGCATAAGGCAAATATACGCGCTCTTTGCCACGCAGTATATTTGTCTTATGACCCCGAGGCTCTGGCGCCAGGAGTCTAGACGTAAACAACAAGTAAAAGCTTGCCGGATTTCGGCAAGCTTTCTTTTTATTTGCCCGTTTTTACCGATTGCAACATTGCAATTGGCAGCGCCTCTTCCGCACGTTCGCCGCCTAATCGGTATCCCCATGCAAAGCGGCCTTTCAAGTAGTCGACGTGGAAAAAGACTCCTTCATCCCCTTCGATTCTGTAGATTTCCCCGGGAATGATTGTTGACGGGTCGATCATATATGATTTCGCCATAAGCGCCTTACGTTGGTAGACGGCAAACTCATTGATCATGCCCAATTGCTCCGCCTTGCGTGCTTTTTCCATCAGGCTGCCGATTTCCGAACGCAACTCGTGTTCATTCATTTCACTATATTTTTTAGTCTCCATCTTCTTCGTTCTCCTTTTTTTCGATGAAACTGTCAATCCGTTCGAACGGAATCCCTTTTTGGTACATCGCTTGTTTGACACGATTCCGTAATTCATAGCCGGAATGCTTTAATTTGTATCTACGCCATGCTTTTTCGCCGACCGTACTAATTATTGAATCCCATTCATCTTCATCCCTGCCGAAATCGATTTCTTCCATGACACTGCTGATCAATTCAAAGGAGAAGCCTTTGCGGGCTAGCGCATTTTGGATTTTTTGCTTCAGTTGCGCCGGTGCAATATTGCGGTTTGAGCGGGCCGCCTTTTCGGCTAGCTTTTTAGCGACTGTAAATTGTTCTTCCTCTGAATAGTTTTCAAGCACTTGTTGCTGCAACTCCTTCCCGACCCCTTTTTTCTGCAGTTCTTGTTGGATCGCTTTTGGACCTTTGTTTGATGCGTTTTTCTGTGTTCGCATTAATGCTTCGGAAAAAGCCTCATCGTCAAGGAATCCAAGCCTTCTCAATTTGACGATTGCTTCGAGGACGACGGCTTCTCCGAATTCCAATTCCATCAGTTTCTTTTTCACTTCGAATTCGCTACGCATTCGGAAGGATAGGTAATGGAGCGCGCGATTGAATGCTTTTTCGATTTGGTCATCGTATGTGATTTCGTCCATCGACCATTCGTCGAGCTGCATTCCTTTTGTCAGTCCGAATTTGACGAGGACGGATTCATGGACGCTGAAGGCGTATGTTTCGTCTAGGAATATATTATAACGTTCGCTATCACGTTTTTGTTGTGTTATTTTCGTTATAACAGGCAAATCTTTTCGACCTCCCTTGCTATCTATCAGTATACATGTTCTGTTCGAGGAGGTCAGCTTTATAGAATTAAACTGGATTTCCGTTTCAGGCGGACGCTTTCCGCGGGCGGTCCGTGAGCCTCCTCGTCGCAAGCGACTGCGGGGTCTCACTTGGACACGCTTTTCCCGCAGGAGTCGCCGCCTTCCACTCCAATCCAAAATAAATATAACCATATATTAAATCACACGGAGGAGGCACAGGTATGAAAGTTGTTATTGCGGGTGGTTCTGGTTTTATTGGACAACATATTACAGATCTACTAGTAGAGAACGGTCATGAAATCATCATTCTTTCACGGAATGAAAAACCTGACAGCGAGAATTTGAAATATGTGCTTTGGCTGCAAGAGGGAGCTGTTCCGGAGAAAGTGATTGGCGAGCCGGATGTGTTTATTAACCTTGCTGGGGTCTCGATTAATGATGGACGTTGGTCGGAGGCCCATCAGAAGCGGATTTATGATAGCAGGATGGAAGCGGCGGACGAACTGATTCGAATGATAGGCAAGATGAATATCAAACCGTCTCTCTTCATTAATGCTAGCGCTATTGGAATTTATCCCGCTTCAGAAACCGCAATGTACACGGAGGAATCTACTGAAGTTGCGACAGACTTTCTTGGCAGGACGGTGAATGATTGGGAGAAAAAAGCGGCTACGTTGAACGACTTAGGGATACGGACCGTATACACCCGGTTCGGTCTCGTTCTTGGAAAAGATGAGGGTGCTTTGCCGCTCATGGTTTTGCCGTATAAAATGTATGTCGGCGGCAGAGTCGGCTCGGGACGGCAATGGGTTTCCTGGGTGCATGTGCGAGACGTAGCAAGAGCCGTTCTGCACGTTATGCAAAATGGCCAATTGGAAGGCGCGGTCAATGTCACCGCACCATTCCCCCTCCGGATGGATGAGTTCGGGAAAATGATTGGCGCCACTATGCGCCGGCCGCATTGGCTCCCTGTTCCATCCGCCGTCATGAAGCTAGCGCTTGGAAAAAAAAGCTCGCTTGTGCTGGAAGGGCAGTATGTGAAGCCTGAAAAGCTATTGGCGGACGGCTTTGAATTCGATTTTCCAATTCCGTCCTTGGCTTTGGAAAATTTGCTGTAAGTAAAAATGAGTATATTTCCTCTCCTTCCGCACATCCTACGCAAAAAGGAGAGTGCGATCTATGGTAGAACAACATGGCCCCGGGATTCTTATGGCTGCCTTCATCATCGTTGTAGGCATTTTATTTAATCCGTTTTCTGCTCAAGCCGAGGAATTCCATTGGGGATTCAAAAAAGCAACGAATGGAGTCCCTCCGAACGCGGGATCAGCTTTTGAATCGATGCTCGATAGACATGGTGCCATCTACAAAGGAAAGCCGGACGCAAAAATCGCCTATTTGACTTTCGATAATGGCTACGAAAACGGTTATACCGAAAAGATTTTGGATGCATTGAAAAAAGAGGAAGTCCCTGCGACATTCTTTCTGACGGGCCACTATTTGAAAAGCGCTGCCCCGCTTGTTCAGCGGATGGTGAAGGATGGACATGGAATCGGAAACCATTCCTATGATCATCCGAACATGGCGAATCTATCGGAAGCAAGAATGGAGGAAGAATGGAAGAAGTTCGATGAGCTCCTCTATAAGACGGCAGGAGTCGAGCGTACGGTTTACGCAAGGCCCCCTGAAGGCATTTTCAACGATGCCGTCTTGCGTAAAGGCAACGAGTTAGGTTACCGCCATATATTCTGGTCCGTCGCATTCATCGATTGGCATGCCAATAAGCCGCGCGGTCGAGACTATGCCTATAATGAGCTCATGAAGCAGCTGCATCCCGGAGCCGTCATTCTTATGCACACTGTGTCTCCCGATAATGCGGAAGCATTGCCGGACTTCATCCGCGATGCGAAGAAAGCAGGCTATGAATTCCGGTCGCTGGATGATCTCGTCCTTGAATATGAAAATGTCCATTCGATTTTGCGATGAACCCAAAAGCATCCCATACAATATTATTTGAATATGAGAAAACACAATTCAATTTAGAAACAGACCGCCAATTCTAATTAGAATAGCGGTCTTTTGGATTATGTAGTCAACATTTTCTTTAATATTGCCTTTAGCTATCCAGTGTAAAACCGTTGATTTCCGCTACAGACGGACGCTTTCCGCGGGGCGCGGGTGAGCCTCCTCGTTCGCTTCGCTACCTGCGGGGTCTCACCAATCGCGCTAAGTCCCGCAGGAGTCGCCGTCTTACACTCCAATCAACTAAGTGTCTGGTTTGTACAGCTATCGTGCCATATTGCTGAGTTCAATGATTATAGATTTACTCCACAAAATCCCCATGGATAAATTTATTCTCCCGATCAAATGTAATATTAATGCTTTTTGAAGTCAGTGGGTCCGAAGAATCAGCCACATGAAAGTGGATATGCGGTTCGCTGGAATTCCCTGAATTACCAACTAGTCCAAGCAGGTCACCCTTCTTAACCTTATCCCCTTCCTTTACTACAATCGACTGGTATTTGAAATGAACAAGATAACTGAATTCCTTATTCCCATGGTCAAGGATGACATAATTCCCCAAGGGCTGCTTCTTATTCATTCTACCAACCGGTTTATTATCCTTCACGCTATTTTCCACTTTAACAACCATTCCATCAGCCGGGGCCAAGTATTCCTTACCAAATGCATAATAGCTTTCGTTTAAGGTAGGATCTCCTTCATAGGTGCTCTTCTCATTCATTACCACAAAGTCGTAAGCATAGCGCTGGTTTTCATATGCATAATGGTAATTAACCAGGCTATTCGTACCTCCCCAAAACACAAACCACTTATCTTGAAAAGGAAAATCAAATACTGTTTCTGTATAGATGTTATCAGTTTCCGGATACATAGAGAGTGGCATAACCTGCAATCCTTGGATAATATCATCCTCATCAAAGATTGCCACCATCCCTTTAGAACCACTATCATCTGTCCAAATGTATTTCTTGGCGCCATTACCATAAGGGATTTCAGATTGTAATATATATATAGTAACGTCTTTATTAAATTCTTCACCTAACTCTTGAAACTGCTTCAAGGTAACTGCATCCTGAAACGCTTTGCTCGTCTGTCTGTACACCTTCTCATAGTCCCCATTTAGAAAAGCATTGGACAATTCGTTCGGCTTCAACATTTTCTCATCTTGAACAGAATCTTTTACCTTCTCCTCTTCAGTATTACAAGCGGTTAAGAAAGCCATTGAAAAAGTAACCAGTATTAAACAAAACCTCAAATACCTCAAGCATACCCCCTCCTTATAAACCATTAATTATGAAATACTACGTATCATTGAATAAAAAAGTTTCATAAACAAAGACTAAGGTTCGGATTGTATACTATAATTCAACATTCTTTGTGATCGCTTGAGTGGCCATTTTCAAATTCGGAACAATCATTGGAAGAACTATATATAAAACGCTCCGTTGCTTGGAGTGCAGGCGCCGACTCCTGCGGGAATAGCACGAGCCGAAGACCCTGGACGGAGCGAAGCGGAGGAAGCGGCTAAGGCCGTGCCCGCGGAAAGCGTGCGCCGGAACGGAAAGCAACCGTTAATCTTTGCTGCCTTTAAATAAAGATGCTTTTTCTTTTCATACCGTAAAGCGAGACGATAAACAACACGACGAACAGGATCGAGATGATGAGAAAATAGCTGACATTTTCGACGAACTCTAGGAAAAGCCCGCCTGTAAACGGTCCAGTAAGACTGCCAATGCTGAAGAAGATGCCGCAAAGCAAATTACCGGTCGGCAATAGATCCTTCGGAGTGAGGTCGGACATATATGAAATGCCGAGCGAGAAGATCGACCCAACAAAAACGCCTGCAATGAAAACGGTCAGCATGATGAAAGGGACTGAGTTCCCCACCAAACTCGCAGCCCAAAAGGCGATTGCTCCTCCCCCGTATGTTATCGGAAGGACCATTTGTCTTCCAAACTTGTCCGAAAGCATGCCGAGCGGCAACTGTGAAATGATGCCCCCTGTTGAAAAAATGGCGAGGATCATCGACACGGACGTGAGTTCTAAACCATTTCGCAGTGCATATACCGGGTACATCGCATTTAAAGAAGATTCCAGGAATCCGTAGCCGAACGGTCCTAAAAAAGCGATCCATGCAATCGCGATCGTGCTTTTCGACCGTTTCAAGAAGCTTCCGGCTTCCACATTCCCTTTCATCACTTCCGGGTAATCATTCTTTAACTTGAAGACGAGCAGCCATGCAGACATGCATAATAAACCTGAAACGATGAACGGCAGCCCTTCATGGACATTTACTAGCGGTGCAAAAAGCGGACCTACAGCAAAACCTAAGCTGAATGACAAGCCATAGATCGCAATATTCCTGCCTAATGTTTGTTGCTTCGATGTACTTGTTATCCACGTTTGTGTCGAAAAATGAAGGGCATGATCTCCGATGCCTATTAACAAACGGAGGATGAACCAAAAGACGACATTTTTCCACAATGGGAACATAAGCAATGATAAAAAGACGATAATGCCGCCTAATACGATGACGGGTTTGTAGCCATATTTACGCAATGGAGCTTCCATGAATGGGGACACGAGAAGCGTTCCTATGTATAAGCCTGTTGCATTCAGGCCATTTAATGCGCTCGAAATTCCATCCCGCTCGAAAATGGCGGAAATGAGAGGTAATAACATACCTTGGGAAAAGCCTGAAATCGAGACGATGATGACAAGAATCCAAAACCGCCGCTGTTCGGCAGTTGTTGTTGTACTCATAAGCAATACGCTCCTTAATCATGCGGAATACTCTATAATAGTAGCATAAGGAGGATTGATGTAAATGAAATTCGAAATGACTGAAAATGGATTTGAAACGGAGACTTCGTTCGGCAAGCTGCAAATTTCCTCGAATGACGAATACGGATTCCGTCCATACCAACTTTTAGTTTCATCCATCGCAGTATGCAGCGGAGGCGTTCTACGGAAGATCCTTGAAAGAAAAAGGTTGCCTGCAAAAAATATTAGCATCGAAGTGAAGGAAGTCGTCCGGAATGAGGAAGTTGCAAACCGTGTGGAAAAGATCCATCTTCATTTTCTAATTGAACGTGAAAAAATTGAAGATGAACAGATGAAGAAGATCATGCATGTAACGGCAAAGAACTGTTCAATGGTTCAGTCTGTCATTGATTCAATCGAGGTCGTCGAAACGTATGAATTTGTAGGATGAATGAATAAGGCCCAGTCCATATCTGATGTCAGAATACGGCTGGGCCTTTACTTATGAATAGAACCTTCACTTTCATTTTGCATATAATTCGTAGGCGTCTATCGGCTAGGGCCGTCAAACGTTCACGGATCCCCTCCTTTTCGTAAGGATTCGATTCGTCTCTACACTACGGCCTCCTTTTCCAAATGATTACTTGTAGTATAGCATGATATTTTTCTATTGTAAACATTTTGTTAAGCTGAATTTTCATTTTATTATTGAGCGCTTTGGCAACATTGAAAAAAGCATGCAACTCGTATACGATTACAATGATGAAAAGAGGTGTACTTCTTGGATAATAGGCAAAGCAATAATCATGTCGACGAGTTGAAAAGTCGTCTCCATCAATTTTTGGAGAAGCTTGAATCGATCGAGCCAGAAACGACTGACCTCGACGATATCGATCAACTAATCGATTTGATCGATGAACTGGAAAACCAAATGAATAAACTAAAAAAAGATCAATGATTTTCTAGGGGGAAATGAGAATGTACATAGAACAACTTGAGAAAAGCATGTATGATCTAATTTGCGAAACGTCTACAAATCTTCCGAAAGACGTCCGGCGCGCCGTAAAAGCAGCTAGAGAGCAAGAAGATGCCGGCACACGGGCTGCAATGAGTCTTGACACGATTGCAAAGAATATCAATATGGCAGACGACAAGCTATCCCCGATTTGCCAAGATACCGGCTTGCCGACATTCAAGATTAAAACGCCGATCGGAGTCAACCAACTGGTAATTAAGGGAGCCATTAAAAAAGCGCTCGTCCAAGCGACAAAAGATGGCAAACTGAGACCGAATGCAGTTGATTCGATAACTGGTGAGAATAGCGGGGACAATCTCGGCGACGGCCTTCCAGTCATCAAGTTCGAGCAGTGGGAAAACGAACATATTGAAGTGAAATTGATCCTGAAAGGCGGCGGCTGTGAGAATAAAAACATTCAATATAGCCTGCCGACGGAATTGGAAGGGTTAGGCCGTGCGGGCCGCGATCTTGACGGCATCCGCAAATGCATCCTCCATTCTGTATATCAAGCACAAGGACAAGGCTGTTCAGCAGGTTTCATCGGCGTTGGAATCGGCGGAGACCGGACGTCAGGCTATGAGCTTGCGAAAGACCAGCTTTTCCGCGCAGTGGACGACGTGAATCCTAATCCGGAACTCGCCAAGTTGGAAGCGTATATTCTCGAATCTGCGAATAAACTCGGCATCGGAACGATGGGCTTCGGCGGAGAGGCGACTCTGTTAGGTTGTAAAATCGGTGTCATGCATCGTCTTCCTGCCAGCTTCTATGTTTCCGTAGCATATAACTGCTGGGCATATCGTCGGATGGCTGTGGATCTCGATTCGAAGACCGGTGCCGTTACAAAATGGCATTATAATGAGGGGGAAAAGCTTTCCTTCGCGCAAGACGATGATCAAACTGAAACGAAGCAGACATCCCGTATTGTCGAGTTGTCTGCCCCGATCAGCGAGGAACAGATCCGCGACCTTAAAGTTGGGGACGTCGTTAAAATAACCGGCCGCATGTATACAGGACGCGATGCGATCCATAAGCATCTTTCCGAAAATGACGCACCTGTCGATTTGGATGGCCAGATCATTTACCATTGCGGTCCGGTCGTTATGAAAAATGAAGACGGCGGATATGAGATCGTTGCCGCTGGGCCGACGACTTCAATTCGCGAGGAGCCGTACCAAGGCGATATTATGAAGAAATTCGGCATCCGCGCCGTAATCGGAAAAGGCGGAATGGGGCCGAAAACACTTGCAGCGCTCAAGGAACATGGCGGAGTTTATTTGAACGCTATCGGTGGAGCTGCACAATACTATGCAGATTGCATTAAAGCGGTTGAAGGCGTTGACCTTCTCCAATTCGGCATTCCGGAAGCGATGTGGCATTTGCGCGTCGAGGACTTTACAGCCGTCGTCACGATGGACTCACACGGAAACAGTCTACACGCGGATGTTGATCAATCATCTCTAGAGAAACTATCCCAATTTAAAGAAAAAGTTTTCAGTTAATTAACTAATGCCTCGGCACATATTGTGCCGGGGCTTTTCCATGCTATTTTCCTTGCCCGAGGTCATGTGTATTGCTTTTCCCTTTGAGTTTGGTATACTTACTTTATAATAATTATCAAATCATAATAATTATCGCTAACTGAAGTTGATACTCATTCTCAAAAAGGAGGTAGTAAAATGACAACGCAAACGAAGGAAACGCCACAAAGTCCTGCACATTGGACAGTGCATTTGGAACTTATCGCTGCAATCCTAGCGGGATTTCTGATTTTAGCTGCTTGGTTGATTGGAAAAGATGGATCATCGACTCTCTCAATCACTCTATATATTATCGCCTTTCTGATAGGCGGCTTTGCGAAAGCGAAAGAAGGCATCGAGGAAACGATCGCCGATAAGCAGTTGAATGTGGAGATGCTGATGGTGTTTGCAGCAATCGGCTCCGCAGTAATCGGCTATTGGGCTGAAGGAGCTATCCTAATCTTCATTTTTGCAATTAGCGGCGCCCTTGAGACGTATACATTAAATAAGAGCCATAAGGAAATATCTTCGTTAATGGAGCTGCAGCCCGAGGAGGCTTGGCTCATACAAAGAGACGGCTCCACTGTGAAGGTAGCCACCTCCTCCCTCTCGGTCGGCTCACGGATACTTGTAAAACCCGGAGAGCGGATTCCTGTCGATGGTGTTGTCATGAAAGGAACGACTTCTGTCGATATGTCGGCCATCAATGGCGAATCGGTTCCAGTTTCCAAAGCCGAAGATGATGAGTTATTTGCTGGCACGGTCAATATAAGCGGAGCAATCCAGATGGAAATGACGAAGCCGAGTACGGAAACATTGTTCCAGAAAATCATTACCCTTGTCCAAAATGCACAAAGTGAAAAGTCTCCATCTCAGCAATTCATCGAAAAATTCGAAGGCACGTACGTGAAGATTGTCATTTTCACTGTCATCGTCATGATGTTTTTACCGCATTATCTGTTCGGCTGGGATTGGACGACGACGTTTTATCGTGCTATCGTCCTGCTGGTTGTCGCCTCCCCTTGTGCACTCGTCGCATCGATCATGCCCGCGACGCTCGCAGCTGTTTCGAATGGAGCGAAGAGAGGAATCCTTTTTAAAGGCGGCGTCCATATGGAGCATCTTGGTTCATTGAAAGCGATCGCCTTTGACAAAACCGGCACATTGACTTCCGGAAAGCCGGTCGTAACCGATTTTGTCGTCCGTGAAAATGCAGACGCCGAGCAAGTCCTTGCCCTGCTTTCGAGCATCGAGGCGCAATCGAATCATCCACTCGCAGTCGCCATCGTGAAATACGCTGAAGAGCAAGGAGTGCTCCAGCAGGATAGCCCACATATCGAAGACGTTCCGGGATATGGAATACGCGCATTTATCGACTCCGAAGAGATCCTCGTCGGAAACCCGAGGTTTGTCGGGACGAAATTCATTGATGAATTCCATGATGGAATCGTCCATGACCTTTCAAATGAAGGAAAGACTGTCGTTTCCATGAGAGATAAGGGAGGGATCCTCGCAGTCATCGCCTTGATAGATACGCTTCGACCTGAAGCGGTCCAGGCAATAAAGGATCTGAAACAATTAGGAATCCAGTCGATCATGTTGACAGGCGACAATGAAAAGACAGCGAGGACAATCGCCAATGAAGCGGGATTGGACCGTTATGTAGCCGAATGCCTGCCGGAGACAAAGGTCGAGGAATTGAAGAAGCTTCTTACGGAACACGGTGAAGTCGGAATGGTCGGGGATGGTATCAATGACGCCCCTGCTTTGGCGACAGCGACTTCAGGTATCGCAATGGGCGAAGGTACCGATGTCGCATTGGAAACGGCAGATGTCGTCCTCATGCAAAATGATTTGACTCGCATCTCTTATGCTGTGAAAGTTTCGAAGAAGATGCAGCGGATCGTGAAACAGAACGTCTTCTTTTCCGTCGCCGTCATCGCTGTCCTGATCATCTCCAATTTCATGCAAGTCGTCGATCTGCCTTTAGGCGTCATCGGCCATGAAGGAAGCACGATCCTCGTCATATTGAATGGACTCCGTTTATTGAATAAAGTCGAATAAAGACGAAAAGAGCAATGCATGTCAACCGACAGCATTGCTCTTATCTTTAGCTAGTTTTGCTTGCTTCCGTTCCGTCATGACTGCGTTCAATTGACCACCAAGCATTAAAATGATCGCTGAAAAATAAAGCCACATCATAAGGACGATAATCCCCCCGATGCTCCCATACGTCTTCGAGTAATTCGCGAAATTACCGACGTAAAAGGAGAAGGCAAGTGACGTCAATATCCATCCCGCAGTGGCGAACAACGCGCCTGGCATTGCACTTTTCAATCGGACCTTCAGATTCGGGACCGCCCAGTAAAGCGCGGAAAAAACAAGGAAGATTAAAATAGGAGGTATGATCCATCTTATGCTTCCCCATAATTTCAGGAAACCTTCTTCCATTCCAAAATAAGAGAATGCTAGCATTCCGATCTGCTGACCGAATACTGGCAATAGTAGGGCGACAACCAAGACGCCAATCAATGCAATTGTGAATACGACGGACATCGCTCTTGCCACGATGAATGATCTAGATTCCTCTACATGATAAGACCGGTTCAATGCCTTCGTAAGAGCGTTCATCCCTTTCGAGGCCGACCATATCGTTGCCAATGCCCCGATCGATAATAATCCCCCATTCCGGTTATTCAATATTTCTTGGAGGGTGTCACGAATCAGCGTATATACGCTGTCAGGAGCATAATCCCTTATGAACAGGAGCACTTGGGATTCATCGATATTCAAGAATGGCAATAATGTTATCAAAAAGATTAATAGAGGAAATAGAGATAATAGGAAAAAGAACGCCAACTGAGAACCTAAGCCAGTGATATCCACTATCTTTATTCTCACGAGGAGCTCCTTCCAAAATCCTTTCGTCGTTGTGACATCGAATTTTTCTAAATCTCCGTCCTTCACGTCGTCCAGGAATTGCATGATTTCGGAATCCGCCATGAACCCGCTGTTTTTTTCCTCGGACGACAGTTTTTCTTTTTTCGGAGGTAACGGGTCTGTGTACTTCACATTTGCCTCACTCCTTCCGGGACTTAATTCTTTTTTGCTTCCATAGCCTCTTTCGACTCGTTGACAATCTCCTTGTATTCCTCTTTCGAATCAACGAAGGCTTCCTTCGTCCCGACGACAAGCTCTTTCACTTGCGGCGTCAACGTTTTTAACTCTTCCACTTGATTCTTAATATATGCGGCATCTCCAGAAAATTGTTCGTAAATCGATAAGTACTTGTCTTTCTGATGTTGAAGTTTCTGTTTCAAGACATCCGGATTTTTCGAATAATATCCTACTTG
Organism: Sporosarcina sp. Marseille-Q4943; assembly: GCF_943736995.1. Lineage (GTDB taxonomy): Bacteria > Bacillota > Bacilli > Bacillales_A > Planococcaceae > Sporosarcina. Next base: position 994,625 of record NZ_OX031157.1, read on the forward strand.
CTCAATCATCGCGCTTGATTTTCTCTTCACTTGGTAACGGGTGCTTCTATCGAACATGCTAATAGCTCCACCCAATATTGCCCCCATTATAATAAACTTTCCAAATTTGCTGTTTCCCACGTAAAACCCTCCAATATCATTCTAATTTGCATATATCATTATACCCCTCGAAAGAAAAAACAAACAATCTTCGCGAATTCGCAAAAATGTCTTGACTAACATGAAGTGGTTAAGGCATATTAACCATAACACTATCAATATTCTCAATAGTCCAATGTTTCGATAGTGATAAAGGAAGGGAGTCGATAGTCTGGGGGGGAATGTTTTTGATGTAAAAGTAATTCCAAATCAAAAAGACAACTAAACAGGGGGTAGTATGATGGATGTAATCACAGGCTTTTTGGACAAGGCAAGTGGATTTATTTGGGGGCCACCATTGCTTGTCCTACTTGTGGGAACGGGTATCTTTTTAACTGTAAGACTCGGATTTATCCAAGTGCGTTTATTGCCGTATTCTTTGAAACAAGTATTTTCCCGTAAGCACGATAAAAAAGCGGACGGCGATATTTCACAGTTCCAGGCGCTGATGACAGCGATGGCCGCCACTGTCGGCGTCGGTAATATCGTCGGTGTCGCGACTGCTGTATATATGGGCGGCCCGGGAGCGATCTTCTGGATGTGGCTAGCAGGTTTCTTCGGAATGGCAACGAAATATGGGGAAGCCATCCTTGCGGTCAAATACCGAGTTAAAGATTCCAAAGGTCAAATGGCTGGAGGACCGATGTATTATCTTGAACATGGTCTGAAGAAGAAATGGCTTGGTGTCGCATTTGCCGCCTTCGGAGCGCTTGCCGCTTTTGGGATTGGTAATGGTACACAATCGAAAGCTGTTGCAGACGTCATGAACAACACATTCAACGTGCCACATTGGATTACGGGGGTTGCACTCTTCGCTTTCGCCGGACTTGTCATTCTTGGGGGAATCAAGTCGATCGGCCGTGTTACTGCATTCTTCGTTCCAATCATGGCACTCTTCTATTTCATTGCGGGTGCAATCGTTATGGTCATGAATTTCGATTTGATTCCAGGAGCATTCGGATTGATTTTCAGTGACGCGTTTACTGGACAGGCTGCCGCCGGTGGTGCAATCGGTGCGGTAATCCGATTTGGTGTCGCTCGCGGTCTATTCTCTAATGAAGCTGGTCTCGGTTCGGCTCCTATCGCGGCTGCTGCTGCAAAAACGGACATGCCTGGCCGTCAAGCACTCGTCTCCATGACACAAGTGTTATTCGACACTCTCGTTATCTGTTCAATTACAGGTATTACGATCGTCATGTCGGGTCAATGGAAAGACAAAACGATCGATGCTGGCGCTTTGACTGCCCAAGCTTTCGGAGAATTCCTAGGCGGTGCTGGCCCGATCATCGTTGCAATCGGTATCGTGTTTTTCGCATCATCCACAATTCTTGGTTGGGGCTATTACGGAGAGAAATGTTTCCAATACCTGTTCCCTAAACATGGAGCTGTGTTAGGCTATCGTATTGCATTCGTCCTGTTCATTATGGTAGGGGCTGTCGCTTCCCTTGATATCGTCTGGTTGCTTGCTGACGTCTTGAACGGTTTGATGGCAATTCCGAACTTGATCGGTCTTCTTGGATTATCTGGAGTGATCATTATGGAGACGAAACGTTTCCAAGCGAAGATCGCCGAAGAGAAAGAAGCTGCAAAGTTGGGGAAAACAGCACCGGTTGACAACAAGTAAGATTAATGTGATGATTAAGTCCGAAGCTAATGAAGGGCGGACGACATTATGGATCTATCTCAACCAACACCTGAAAATGTAACGTATATGATTGAAAAAATTAAAGAAAAACTGCGGATGGTCAATGTGGATGCAATGAAAGCGGAGAACTTCAGCACATCCCAATATGAAGACTTGGTTTACATGTATGAGATGGTGATGAAAAGGGATAACATCACTCCGAATGAAATGCAAGCCATCGCCGCTGAACTTGGTGCATTGCGTAAATAAATGACCATTATACCGATATGACAGGACATTCCTGCCATATCGGTTTTTTCATGCAAAAAAATAGCGGATGAAGAAAATTTCTTCATCCGTTACCTATCATCTATTCAACTGACGTTCCATCTTTTAAAACGAGAGGTTGTATAAGCACTTCAACCCGTCTGTTCTTGCTTCTTCCTTCCGCCGTGTCGTTTGTTGCGACCGGTTTGTTTTCCCCATACCCCTTCACACTGAACAGCTGAGGATCCAAATTATCATTGCCGACAATCGCCCTTAGGAAATTAATGGCCCGCATCATGCTGAGTTCCCAGTTCGAGGGGAATTCTGCGCTATGGATCGGAACATTATCGGTATGTCCCGTAATGACAATTTGACGCGGCTTTTCAAAAACAAGCAAATTGGAAATGTCTTTCGCCAAACTTTCATACTGCGGTTTGATCGTCGCTTTGCCTGACTCGAACAGAATGCTGTCTCTAATTGTGATCAACAGTCCCTCTTCTGTCAATTTCGTCTGAAACTGATTTTCGAGCTCGTGAACCGCGATGTACTCATCAAGCTTATCCTGGATCTCCTCTAGGGATTGTTGGTCTTCCAAATAGGAGGAGTTTTCATTCTGCTCTCCTGCACTGTCTTTCGGAATCGGCACAGTTGTCGGAGCAGCGTTATCCATCACGCCCGTCCCCCCGTCAAAAATCTGGTTGAACACGGACGATATTTGGCTGAATTTAGCTTCATCCAATGAGCTCGACGCAAATAGGACGATGAACATCGCCAATAGCAACGTGAGAAGGTCTGCATAAGGCAAAAGCCAAGACTCGTTAATATGACCTTCTTCCCTATTCCTTCTCTTACGTTTCCTCGACAACCTGGCCCGCCCCCTTGTCGCTCGTATTTTTAGCTGCGAGCTTTCGACGTTCTTCCATCGACAAGTAAGACGCCAACTTCTGTTCTATCACTCGTGGCGCCTCGCCCTCGAGGACTGATAGGACGCCTTCAATCATCATCATTTTTTGGCGAACTTCTTCTTTCGACTTGCGTTGCAGTTTATTGGCGAATGGATGCCACAGCACATAACCTGTGAAAATCCCTAACAACGTCGCGATGAATGCTGCCGAAATGGCTTGTCCAAGTGCATCGATATCATTCATATTCTTCAATGCGGCAACCAAACCGACAACCGCTCCCAATACGCCGAGCGTCGGAGCGTACGTCCCTGCCTGTGAAAAGATTTGCGCTCCTGCCGAGTGTCTATCTTCCATCGCTTCTACTTCTTCGGTAAGAACATCTCGGATGTAATCTGCGTTTTGACCGTCGATTGCAAGGCTGAGCCCATTTTTCAAAAACGGATCAGTAATTTCATCGGCTTTCGCTTCCAATGATAATAAACCTTCCCGTCTTGCAATATCGGCCCAGCCCGAGAACATTTTGATCAAGTCCGAGTCTGCAGTCAAATGCTGTTCTTTGAATATGATGCCGAACAGCTTCGGCACCCGCTTAATCTCCTTCATCGGGAAAGCGATGACGACCGCTGCCATCGTTCCGACAATAATGATGAGGATAGCGGCTATATTAAACAGGTTATCCGGCGTTACACCTTTCATCGCCATACCGACAAAAAGCGCCACAATTCCGAGGATAAGTCCAAAAACGGTTGATAAGTCCATATACGTACCTCCATGTCCTACTGTCTACTTCTTCTTATTTCGACATAATCCAATCATTCTTTAGTAATCTTGAATAATAAATATGGAACTTCCATGAATAATACATTGTTTCTGTTCACACTTTCCCCTTTGCCTGTTTTCTGACACTAGAGTACTATTAAAATATACAGACTAAGGAGGTTTTCATGTTGTCGACATTTGAACAGAAGTTAGAGAATTATGCCAGTCTCATCGTGGAGGTCGGAGCGAATATCCAAAAGGATCAGACGCTTTTCATCAGCGCTTCCATTGAGACTAAAGAGCTCGTCAGAAAGGTGGCCGACAAAGCCTATACTGCCGGCGCTCGCCATGTCATCGTCGATTGGGTTGATGATGAACTGACTAAACTTCGTTATGAAAAGGCGCCAGCAGAATCATTCTCGGATTTCCCTGAATGGAAAGTGATGGAACGCGAAAAACTTGCGGAAGGCGGAGCGGCATTCGTCAGCATCGTTTCACAAAGTCCTGACCTGCTAAAAAATGTTGAGCCTTCCCGTATTGCGGATGCCCAGAAGGCTGCCGGGAAAGCGCTGAGCAAGTACCGAAAAATGATGATGGCCGACCGCTTCAGTTGGTCAGTCGTTGCCGCTCCGTCAAAGGCTTGGGCTGCAAAAATGTTCCCTGAGCTGGACGAAACTGAACAAGTTCCGGCACTTTGGGAAGCTATCTTCAAAGCGGTCCGTGCAGATCAGGATGATGCAGTCGGCGCATGGAAGGAACTTGACCGCAACTTGAATGAAAAAGCCGATTATCTGAATGAAAAAGCATACGCCAAGCTTCATTACAAAGCACCGGGCACTGACTTGACGATTGAATTGCCGAAAGGGCATATTTGGGTTGGAGGCGGAAGCGTCAATGTGGACGGAAATGCGTTCATGGCAAATATGCCGACTGAGGAAGTTTTCACGGTACCTCATAAGACAGGCGTAAACGGCTTTGTCAAAAACACGAAGCCGCTTAGCTACGGAGGAAACATTATCGATGATTTCACGATCACTTTTGAAGACGGCCGGATTACAGAAGTGAAAGCTGCCCAAGGAGAAGAAGTCCTCAAACGACTCATCGATACAGATGAAGGGGCTAAGCATCTAGGAGAAGTCGCCCTCGTTCCGCACGTTTCGCCAATTTCCGAATCGGGGCTATTATTCTACAACACGCTTTTCGATGAAAATGCATCGAATCACTTGGCGATCGGCAGTGCGTATTCCTTCTGTATCGAAGAAGGTAAAACACTGTCTTCAGAGGAGTTGGAAGAACGCGGGCTCAACCAAAGCATTACGCATGTCGACTTCATGATTGGGTCTGCTGAAATGGATATTGACGGCGTTTTGGAGGATGGTACTGTCGAACCCGTCTTCCGCAATGGAAACTGGGCCTTCTGATTTTAGACACAATTCCTTAAAACATTTCAATCTCCTCTTTAATTATCGGAGGATTATAGTATAATGAATGTATAATAAATATTCATTGTAGAGAGGGGTCGCATCATGGGCTTAATGTATACTACAGTTATTGGATATGCTATCGTTCTTGGTTTAGCAGCATTATTTACAATGCATTATCTTGGGAAAGCTCTCAATTCTGCGGATGCAGAAACAATCGATCCGAAACCGGAAGTAAAATAAAAACAAAGAGTTGCCACTTGGCAGCTCTTTTCTTTTTCTGTACACTGTTTAATATAAATTGAAAAATGATTTGCAACCACAAGACGCTTGAAGGGCAATCTTGTAGTTCAAGAAAATTCCATATAGAATACGGAGGCCTCTACATGACCATCTTGTCTGAAATCATTGCGTACAATAAAGAATTCGTCAATGAGAGAAAATTCGAAGAATATGCCACTACAAAATTCCCCGATAAGCGGATCGTCATTTTAACTTGCATGGATACAAGACTGACAGAACTTCTTCCGAAAGCGATGAATTTACGGAATGGTGATGCGAAAATCATTAAAAGCGCCGGCGCCATCGTCACTCATCCTTTTGGCGGAATCATGAGGAGCATCCTGATCGCCCTCTACGAATTGCAGGCTGATGAAGTTTATATTATCGGCCATCACGACTGCGGCATGAGCTCCATCGACACGGAAAAAATCATAGGAAAAATGGTTAATCGTGGCGTGGATAGAAACCTATTTAAAACATTACAGTATTCCGGAGTTAATATGAAAGATTGGCTGCGTGGTTTCAATGATGTCACCGATAGTGTTAAAAGAAGTGTGGACCAAGTTCGGAACCACCCGCTTATGGATCGCAAAGTTCCTGTCCACGGTCTCGTCGCACACCCTGACACAGGCCTCTTGGACATCATCGTCAACGGATACGATTTAATCGACGAAAACTGACACATGATTTCCCGGGAAATATGTAATATGACAAAAACCGATTCTTCAATCAGAAGAATCGGCTTTTTATTTTAGCAGCTAGTTTCCGCCAGGCGGCCTTACCCTTTCAATAATCTTCCGCCAAGCTCGCATACATATAATGATCTTCCCAAAAACCGTTAATGTACAACAGCTTCCTCAGCAACCCTTCACGGACAAAACCCGCATTCTCCAATACTTTCACCGAACCAATATTCCGCGGAGAAACAAACGCCTCCACCCGATGCAAGGAAACCGTTTCGAATGCGAACTTTTTAACGATTTTCACCGCTTCCGTGGCGAGTCCTCTGCCCGTTTCCCGCTCATCGATTGAATATCCGACAAAACCACTTGAGAACGGGAGTCTTTTGATGCTGTATAACGATATGTGACCGATCAACCTGCTTGTTTCGGCATCAAAAATCCCAAAATTGTATTCACGCCGATCTCTCATTTGATAAATGGATTCCCTTATCTTATCCCGTTGGACAGAAACCGTATAGTAACCCGATTCATGACGCGGCTCAAAGACCGTCCAATATTCCCGATTCGCTTTGAGCAGCTCGGTGAAAATCGCTGCATCGTCTTCTGTCAATATACGTAAATAACAAGTTCGCCCTTCAAGCAGAATCAATGCCCCTTCACCTTTCTTCGGAAGCTATTTTCAAAAACTCTTCTACATCTCTTACACATAATGCCACACCTTTTGCCCAGAATTCCTCTTTCGTAATATCTTCCCCGAGATGCTTCTTCGCCAGATCTTCGACTGACATGACCGCTGTATCGCGCAACAAGGCCATATAATTCTGTTCAAACGACTCTCCTTCAGCAATGGCTTTCGCATAAATGCTTAATGAGAACAAATATCCGAACGTATACGGGAAGTTGTAAAACGGCGTTCCTGTAATATAAAAGTGCAGCTTAGAAGCCCAGAAATGTGGGTGGACAGTATCAAGAGCGCCTGCATATGCCTCTTTTTGCGCCTCTGCCATCAACTCATTCAATCTTGCAGCAGGAACAACTCCATTTTTCCTTTCCTCATAGAACCGCGTTTCGAAAAGGAAGCGTGCATGTATATTCATGAAGAATGCCACACTGCGTTGGATCTTATCCTCCAGCAATGCAAGTTTCTCTTCTTCTGTCTCCGCTGCTTTGACGGCAGCGTCCGCCACGATCATCTCTGCAAATGTTGAAGCTGTTTCCGCGACTCCCATTGCATATTGACGGTTCATATAATGCACAGGACGCAACGCGTATGAATGGAACGCATGGCCAAGCTCATGAGCTAACGTCGCCACATTGGACATGGAACCGCTGTACGTCATGAATATACGGGATTGTTCTGAAACCGGCATTCCCGTACAAAAGCCTCCCGGATGTTTATCCGCACGATCTTCCGCTTCAATCCAGCTATCTTCAAATGCTTTCCTTGAGAACGACTCCAACTCCGGACCGAACTTCCCAAAATGCTCCAGGATGAACTCTGCGCCTTCTTGGAAAGACATTTCCTTCGTCGATGACGTGACCGGTGCATCTAAATCATACCAATTCATATTTTCATTTCCTAATAGTTCGGCTTTGCGCTTCAAATATTCTGCAAAGGGAGCTTTGTTGGCACTGATTGCCGCCCACATAGCATCGAGCGTTTCCTGGCTCATCCGATTCCGCATGAGAGGTTCCTTCAAAACGGAATCCCAGCCGCGCTTTTCATAGACAGCCAAGCGGAAGCCGGCCAGATGGTTTAATGCCGATGCAAAGAAATCTTCTCTCGATTCCCATGCCTCTTCAAGTTTTCCGAATGCTTCTTTGCGCACTTTGACGTCAGCATGTGAACTTAAGTTATTCGCCTGGCCGACAGAAAGTTTCTTCTCTTCCCCATCAACCGTCAATTCTATTGTAATATCCCCTACGAGTTGATCATATAGTTGTCCCCACCCTTGGTAACCGTCGACACTTAACGCCGTAATGAGGCTTTCTTCTTCCTCGGATAGCTTCAATCGAACTTCTTCGCGCCATTCTTGTAGAACAAAATCGAATTGGGATAGTTGCTCGGTCGCAAGCAGTTCATTCCAAACCGTTTCATCCGTCCTTGCAACCGTTTGCTTGATTTTTAAAATGGCTGTCTGGAACCGCGCTCCTAAAGAGCCAACTTCAGCTTGGAGGACGAGCGCTTTTTTATCTTTCGTATTCGCAGCGAGGAAACAGCCGATGACAGCTCCCGCTTCCCTTAAATTTTTCGCAGTATTTTTTATTTCATCAATGACGTGTAGAATTTGATCTGCCTCTTCCACGGTTGCAGGAGTTTGCATAGCGGCGGCAAGGTTTTCCAACTCGCCGAGCTGCTCTTTTACAGCGTCAAGATGCGAACGGAGCTCCTCTGAATCGCTGCCGCCTTTAAAAAATACATCTAAATCCCATACTTGTGAATATGTTTTTGTCGTAGTCAATGAATGATTCCCCCCAATCATTTAGAAAATTTTAATAAAATCATGTTTTTATTATACCATGAATGTTCGGCATTCGAAATATTAGATTTGTGACGGAAACTTCATACTTTCCTTCGCACAAATTCCTATTCCTATGTATACTGTTCAAAGGGAGGATGTACTATGTCTAGAATACTTCTGATGACCCTGTCGCTTTGTACAGTCATACTATTGAATATAACAGCAAGCTTTTTCTCACTAAATGGAAATACTACGGCGGAAATTACAAATCGGCTGCCTCTGCTTTTCCTACCTGCGAACTATGTATTGGTAATCTGTTGGTTGCTCTATATTATGCTCTTTTTCTGGATTATCAATTTCAATAAGACTCGCCACGAGATGAGCTCCGCACATCGAAACCGCGTCACTTTCCTTTTCGTATTGAGTTGCCTTCTGCATATCGCTTGGATATTCCTTTGGCACTTTGAATTATTTACGGGGACCGTCATTGCAAAAATCGCACTTCTCATTGTGTTGCTCACATTTTACGTTATATTTCCAAAACGGGATAACCGATTGTATGGCAGAGTCCCATTCAGTTTACTGACAGGATGGATTTTCATAACGACACTGTCGAATGTCAGTTATTTTCTGATGATTCACGGATGGTCGGGATTAGGATTAAGCGATCCACTATGGGCCGTTATCTATTTGACGCTTTCCACGGCGTTCGCTTTACATTTTATGTACCACTATAAGGATTATGTAATGAATCTCGTTTTTGTTTGGGCGTTTATCGGCATTGCCGTCAGGAACGGGACGGAGGAGCTGTTCATATCGGCGGCGGCCATCTTTTTATCAGCCGTCATCGTCACGTGCATCTTCCTGTTTTCAGGCAGACGAACACATTAAAAAATAGCAGGGGCATGGTAACTACATGCCCCTGCTATTTTTATGTTCTTTGGATAAGTCTAGGCGCAGATGTGAATAGGATAACCGCTACGATTGCGCACAATATGATGGATGGTATCATATAGGATCCATTGTATACTAATGAATACAGCCAAGCTGGTTGGTCACCGGCGTATTCAGCGAAAAACACCATTCCACCAATGAAGTGGGCAGCATATCGAAGAAGTCCCCCTAATACCGTTCCAACAATAATTGCTGCGGCCATCACGCCTTTGCGCCCTTCCATTTTGCCTTTTAGTAACCAACTATAAGTTGACGCCGCCAATCCAACAACTGTGTATGCGACGAAATAGTCTAACGCACCTTGCACAGGGTGGATAATATAGCCCCCTATCACAGCTTGCAGCAGACCGGAAATCAATCCCGTCAATAAGCCCCCTGCAACTCCCCATCGGTATGCCATCAAAATAATCGGCAACATCGATAAGGTGACAGATCCGCCTTGGGGCATTTTGAATAATGTCAAGTTATCCAAAACAAATGATAATGCTCCTAAAATAGCAACCTCTAATAATAACTGAAGCCGTTTACGATCCAATTGAAATTCCTCCTCTTATTTTGTCGGAGGGATACGGACTGAAGAAAACGTGGTGTCCTGCTTCGACTTGAAGGCGATTAGAATACGTTGACAAGTATACGTTTACACAAAGCCAATCAAGGTAACGAATAGTAAACAGAGCCATTTTTCCTTTTCAACAAAAAACGACATCCCGGATAGAACCGAGACATCGATATATGTCAGTTTCCATCCACATCCCTACGCAAGCATGAACTTACAGGTTCGAAGGGTTAGGACAAAAGTCCAATCTCAGCCAATGAAGGCACCCCTTGTGGTCTTGTAATTCAATTGTCGTATTCATTGTATATGTTAAAGTACTTATAAGCAAGATGATATTGTAAACTACTATTAGAATTACGGGAGGAAAGCCCATGACCAATAATAAACTATTATCTGCCCTATGTTATTTCAGCATATTTTTCTCACCTTTACTATTGCCTGCAATCGTCTATTTCGTTACGGATGACCATGAAGTGAAAGGGCATGCGAAACGTTCACTCATCTCGCACCTTGTACCTATCGTCATCCTCATCGCCGGCTTCATCCTGTTTTCGTTTTCAATGATTTCGTATGAATCGAGAATGCACAATATGATGACCGGGCAATTCGACTTTTGGGGGCTCGCTCCTTTCCTGTTCATGCTCATCTATGGTCTGCTGTTTTTGCTCGTCGTCATCTGGAATGTCTATCAGGGTGTAAAAGTGTTGAAATGATGAGGATGAAAGAGATATTAGTAACATCTATGTAATGGATTGATAATGCTCTAGCCTGCTCCAAATACCATTGATCTCCGTTCCGATCGGACGCTTTCCGCGGGCACGGCTTCAGCCTCCTCGGAAGTGCTCCCAACGCTATCGCTTTTGGTCGCTAAAGCCGTTCTTCGTTACGGCTTTTCCTGTGGGGTCTTCAGCTCGCGCTGTTCCCGCTGGAGTCGCCGATCTCCACTCCAATCAATTTGAGTGTTAAATATATATAAGACATTATCGTTGATTGTAGCGAAAGGCGCCGACTCCTGTGGGAATTAGCGGGACAGGTGAGACCCCGCAGTGGAGCGTAGCGACCGAGGAGGCTCACCGCCCGCCCCACGGAAAGCGTGCGCCTGTAGCGAAAATCAACATATTTATTTTTCTCTATAAAAAAGCAATATTGTTGCAAAAGTTATACTCCATCAAAACTGTTTTGATAAAAACTAAACTCAACTAGGATAGGCATACGTTTATTTACGGTTGAATAATTATGTTATAATCAGTTGGAAAAGTACGTTTCGAGGAAGGGACCTGTAAATCATGATTGTAAAGAACAACGAAGAGATCGAGGCACTGAAAAAAATCGGTCGCATCGTCGCAGAGGTACGGGAAGCGATGAAAGCGGCGACTGTGCCTGGCATTACGACGAAAGAGATTGATGAACTCGGAGGACGCCTACTTGCTGAGCGCGGGGCTGTGTCGGCACCGATTGACCAATACGAGTTTCCGGGATACACATGCATCAGTGTCAACCATGAAGTTGCCCACGGCATTCCAGGATCAAGGGTCATCCAAGATGGCGATCTCGTCAATATCGATGTTTCCGCATCTTACGGCGGATACTTTGCAGACACGGGCATTTCATTCGTCGTCGGCACGGCAGATGCGAGAAAACAACTGCTATGTGACGTGGCGAAAAGCGCATTTGACCGTGCGATGACAAAAGTGAAAGCAGGCTCAAAGTTAAGCCAGATCGGGAAAGTCGTCGAGAGGGAAGCGAAGGATAACGGTCTGAAAGTTATTAAGAACTTGACTGGTCACGGCATCGGAACATCGCTGCACGAAGAGCCGCAGCATATTTTAAATTATTATGACGCTTGGGATCAAACAATGATGAAAGAAGGAATGGTGTTGGCGGTAGAGCCGTTCATCTCTGAAAAAGCCGAGCACATTATTGAACTTGGTGACGGTTGGACATTCATAACTCCGGATAAATCCCTCGTCGCTCAAATTGAACATACCATCATCGTTACAAAAGACGAACCGATCATACTAACTCAGCTATAAGAATAAAGGGCATGCCGGAAAATAAACCGGCATGCCCTTTTATTATTACTTTTTCTTCATTTTTTTCGTGTCTTTTTGACCGCCTACCGTCTTGGAATTCCCTTCGGACAACTTTCCTTTATACCAAACTTTTTGGACCGGCTTGAACCCTTTCGACAGCTTCCTGTACGTCCGCTCCTCAGGATACGAAAGCAATGTCAGCACTTCTCCATCCTCCCCGGCACGTCCCGTCCTACCCGAACGATGCAAATACTGCTCAATCGTTTGAGGGACATCCACATGGATGACATGGGTCAATCCTTGTATGTCCAATCCTCTTGCCGCCAAGTCAGTCGCAATGAGGATTCGGATTTCGCCCTTTCGGAAGCTCTCCAATGTTTCCTGCCTTTCGAATTTCGACATTGAAGAATAGAGGACGGCAATTGGCGCCTCATTGTATTGCAGCTTCATTTCCTTCATTCGAAGCTGATCGACATTATTCATAAAAGCTAGCGCCCTGATTGAAGGCAGATGGGACAGTCCCCGAAGAAGGTCTGTTTTATCCCGCGCATCCGTCTTGATGAATGAATGGACCACTTTCCCTGACAACGGCATATCCTCAACAGAGACATGCAACCGGACGGGATCTCTCAACAGCTTTTTGGCGACGAGTTCTATTTCATCAGTAATTGTCGCTGAAACGACAGCAACTTGACGTTCCGGGTTCGCCGCTTCAATCAAGTCCTTGACGATGACACGATAATCGCGCGACAACAGCTGATCGCCTTCGTCCAGCACGATATAACGGATATCATGCATTTTCAAACGCTTCGCTTTTACGAGTTCGACGAGGCGTCCCGGAGTTCCGACAACGATCGTCGGCTTCTTTTTCAAACGTTCGACCTGCCGTTGCATATTCGCACCGCCGATCAATTGGGTCACCGTAATATCCGTTCCTTCCACCCATTCACGGATGACATTGACGATTTGCATCGACAACTCTTGGGAAGGAGCCATGATCAATGCCTGTGTCTGCATCTTCTTCCCGTCCACCTGTTGAAGGATCGGCAATACATAGGCAAGCGTCTTTCCTGTTCCAGTCGGTGATTCCGCCACTACATCCCGGCCATTCAACAATTCCGGTATCATTTGGGATTGAATCGGTGTTTCCTTTTCAAACTTCCACTTTTTCTTAATACTATCGTCCATTTTTTCCAAGAAGGACATTCTCATCCCCGCTTTCACTGTTCCTTATCTTATAATGTACCGGATTCGTTTTTCTTTCAAGTCATCATGGTTTTCTTCTTGCCATCGTCGCCTGTTCGTATGCATATGCGTAACCAATTAGTTCAGGCTCGGAGTACGCCTTGCCGCATAGCGTTATGCAAAAAGGCTCCCCTTCCTCTGTGAAGGAAGAAGGCACCGTAATCGCCGGATATCCTGCAGCTGCGCTAAAACTGCACCCATGATCTTGCGGGAATACGAGCATATCGATTTCATGTTCGTCAAATGCCCGATCGAGGGCCAATTCCCCTGCCAAATGGCGGTTTCGCACCAATGCCTCAATATATTCCGGCTCGGTCAACGTCCCGCTCGTCCGATCCACTTTTTCCAACATCACTTGACCGAATTTCAATGTTTCATCCGGGTGTTCCTTATTGAATTGAATAATATCAGACAAGGTGCGGATCGGATTCGTCATCGACGTTTTACCAAGATACGCATTTAGTGCCGCTTTGAATTCATACAGGAGGACATCATAACCCAAATCGTCTTCCATCGTCCCTAAATCGATATGATCGACAAGTTCAGCGCCTAATGATTCAAGCCGACGGAGAGCCTCTTCGAATTTCTCTTTCCTTTCTGTCGAAATCTCCCGCATGAAAATTGACCGGGCGATACCGATCCTTTTTCCCTTAAGCGAATTGGCATCGCACAAGGATAGCCAATCGATTCCATCGAAACGTTCAGCTTCCCTAGTGATCGGATCGGCTTCATCGTAACCGACCATCAATCCGAATGTGATAGCCGCGTCTTCCACCGTCCGGGCAAGCGGTCCCGGTGTATCCTGGGTGAATGAAAGCGGAATGACGCCGCTTCTGCTAATCGCCCCAACAGTCGGCTTTATGCCGACGAGAGCGTTTTGTGCTGATGGATTAATGATGGAGCCGCTCGTCTCCGTACCGATGGAGACCGCCGCCATATTGGCTGCAATTGCGGCTGCAGCTCCGGAGCTCGAACCTCCAACATCAAAAAGTCCATACGGGTTCTTCACTTGCCCTCCACGGGAACTCCACCCATTCCGCATTCGATCCGACATGAAATTCGCCCATTCGGTCATATTCGTCTTGCCTAAGATGACAGCGCCGGCTTCCCGAAGCTTCTTCACTAAAAAAGCATCTTCCACTGCAAAATGGTTTACCATTGCTAACGAGCCGCAGCTCGTATGCATGCCATCCTCTGTATCCATATTGTCTTTCAACAACACGGGGATGCCATGCAAAAACGACCGCACAATTCCGCGTCGACGTTCTTCGTCAAGCGCTCTGGCGATTTGAAGGGCTTGTGGATTCAATTCAAGTACTGCATTAATATTCTGGTCCTTCTCCGCGATTATTTCCATATACATGACGGTCAATTCTTCTGATGTAAGATGACCAGTCGCCATTTTTTCCTGCATTTGCCGGATTGTCGCTTCTTCGAGCCATTCATGCCGCATTTCATCCAATTTTCCGTTCATGTTAATCCCCCCAACTTCAGTTTCACTCTAAATTCATTGTATACTGTTTCATTAATTCATATAAAGATAGTTCATATAGTTGTTTTCCATTAATTTTAAAGACGCCTTCTTCTACTAGGCTTTCGATTATTTTATCCCTTTTGTGTTCGAGTATAGGATTTTCTATCTTTCTCATGGTGATAACTCCTCCTAGATTGATGCCTATCATCTATTCCACTACCACCAATTCTATAAACCATGAAGAATTAACCAAAAAACCCCCGTTGCCACTACTAGCAACAGGGATTTCTGTTCACCATATACTATTCTTATATTTGCGGTAGTAATTGATTTGTCTCATGAAAAGATAAAGTTTTCTTTTAAAGTTTTTATCCCTTTTGTAGAAAAGTGGGTTGGCGTACTTACCTGCCTTCAATAACTGATCGATCTCTTTGCGGATTTTGGCATTGCCGACAAATTTCCGTAAGACGATTTTCGGTACGACCGTAAATAGGAATTTTTCATCTAATAATGTCAACGGTTTTTCGACGCCGTATATGAGGTCGTCGACAAAATTCTTCGCTAGGTTATGACCGCATGACGTAATGTAGTAACTTGAACGTCCTTGACGGATATTCACTTCGAACACTTTGAACTTCCCGTCACGCTGATCGTACTTCAAATCGAAATTTGCGTAGCCGACATAGTTGAGCGCCTCTAAAAACCCTTTTAGCTTCATCATCATTTCTTCATTGTACCGAGTGATGACGGCTGTATAGTTGCCAATCGCTGTTAAGGTGTGTTCCTGCAAGACGACTTGTCCGAACGTGATCAGTTCGGATTTGCCTTTGCTGTTAATGTAGAATACGGAATCCCACATATATGTATCGTCGCCCGGAATGAAATCTTGGATGATCAAATCGTCGCGATAGCCACTTTTCTTGATTGTATCGATGACTTTCTGGATTTCTTCATAAGAATCGACTTTATACACTTTTTGCATTCCCTCGAAGGGATGCTTGTAATATTGCACGCCATTGCTCGGTTTGATGATGACCGGGAACATGACTTCCTCATTGAAACGGTCGTCCGATTCGCATGAATGGAAATAAGTCGCCGGCGCATCAATGCCGTGCTCTTCGCAAAGCCGGTAGAAATTCTTCTTTACAAGCAGATTATTCATCAACTCTTCTTCGATATAGTTGAATACGAAATCTGCCTGTAACTCTTGACGGTATTCGATGATCAAGCGGACATAAAGGTCATTCGTTCCGATAAGCAGAAGCTTCTTCCCTTGCGTCCTATACTTTTCCGCAACTTGTTTGAGGAAGCGGACGAATTCTTTCTTCTCCCCTAATTTCGAATTCAGCTCGATTGCGCCTGGGATTGTGCTCAGGCTTGTAAAAGATAAAGGCTCTTTACCAACGAGGATCGGATGGATACCGTATGCCTCGTGAAATGAAATCGCCATATTGTATGCATTAATATCAGTCCCTACAATGATCGGGATAAACGGATGATTTGTCATAACTTCCTCCAACATGTTTTCTCTTTCTTAGTGTAGGGGTCCAGAATTTCGATGTCAATTAAGCAGGGCAGTGCGCTCGAAATAATTTACGTCGTTACTATTCCTGCACGCAGAGGCTTCCAAATATTCCATGGATGCTCGGATGGCGGGGTAGACTCGAATTTGAGGACTTCCTTTGTGGTCGGATGCGGAAAAGCAAGTGTATGCGCCCATAACGCAATTTGCTGTCCCGGCCGATTTACATGCTGACCGTATTTCTGGTCCCCATAGAGAGGTGCGCCCGATGCAGCCATCTGTACGCGGATCTGATGCGACCTCCCCGTATGGAGCTGGATGGCAAGCAAGCTCATGCCGTCCTTCCTTTCAATCGTTTCATAATGAAGGACCGCCTTCTTTCCCCCAGGGTGGGACGCCTTGACAGTATGGACCTTGTTTTTCTTGGCATCCTTCCACAGATGATGCTCCAAAAGGCCACCGTGACCTAAATCTCCTCGGACGACAGCCAAATACGTTCGCTCCATCTCTCTCTTCCGTAGCACGTCGGATAGACGGGACGCTGCTTTTGACGTTTTTGCAAATACGAGGACGCCCCCTACCGGACGGTCCAACCGATGCACGAGGCCCAAATAGACGTTACCTGGTTTTTGATGACGCTCCTTCAGATCCGCCTTCAATAACGTCAATAAATCTTGATCCCCGCTGTCGTCTGCCTGTACTGGCATATTGACTGGTTTCTCTACGACGAGTAGATGATTGTCTTCATATAAAATGCGTATGGTCATATTTCATTGCTCCTTGTAATAGAATCTTCGGATAAGTTTCCGTATCGAATGATTCGCTCTTCATTTTGGATCGCCTCCATTCCGTCTATCATACTATATATATCCCATCATTTCCGACAAAACTGGTAGATGAATGGTGGCATTAGATGGGAAACGGATGCCGTGCATCAATTCCACATCTTATTTTACACAAATGAAAAAAGCCGACAATTTATGTCCGGCTTTTTTGTAAATTATTCCTGCACCAAGTAGATTGGTTCATCCGTCGGCCAAATTGAAAAGTCCGATATAATGCCATCCACGCCAAACTTCTGCGCTTTCGCCACTAACCGCTTATCCTTCTTCGACCAGACGAGGACTTTGCCTCCACGTTCGTGGATATTATCAACCATCCTTTTACTTAAAAAGGAAACGTTGAAATTAATATAAGATGCAAATGATGTAAGCTCATCTAACTTCTTTGCGGTTAAAATCGACTCCGAAGGGTGAATAAGGACTGCTACTTCAATTTCAGGCAACAAGGAGTTTATTTTCCTCATGGAATCCACATCGAATGATTGGATGATAATTGAGCTCATGTCGTCATAATCCATTAATAATGAAACGACCTTTTCCTCGATTCCCGGATAGGATTGCGGGTTCTTCAGTTCAATCAATAATCCGACCTGGTCATAAAATTCTTCCAATAATTCATTGAGTGTCATAATCGGCTCGCCTTTGAACTCTTCACCGAACCTTCCACCTGCGTCCAGCGCCTTCAGCTCAGCTAATGTGTAATCCTTAATGTAACCGTTGCCATTTGTAGTGCGATCGATTTTATCGTCATGCATAATGACAAGTTCGCCATCCTTCGAAAGGTGGACATCACATTCAAGATAGTCTGCACGTAGCTCGACTGCTTTATGGAAAGCGGAACGGGTATTTTCAGGTGCAAAACCGGAAGCTCCCCGGTGTGCAACGCTGATCATATTAGGAGTGTGGACCCTTTTTGTCTGATCATTGAACCCAAAAAGGAGAAACAGGCACGCCCCGACGATTGCCATGCAAAACAGATTATGTCTTCTCATATGAATTCCCCGCTTCTCTCATCGGATTTCTAGCAACAATTAAGCTGATATCCGAATTATCTTTCTATTATATTATCATATATATATAGTCTTGAATACCTTTATATTCGTAATGAGCTAAAAGTATTACGATATTTTCACAACACCATTTATATAATTGTATGCGCTTCCAATATAAAGTAATAGTACTAATCGTCAAAATACTGTTTACAAACAATTTTCACCCTGATATATTGGATATCACTTAAGACTAGGAATTAAATTCATTGTCTGAAGAATAACTGTATTGCATCTAGGAGGAGCCATCATGTTAAGTAATCCTGTAATCGCTACAACATTAATTTTCACTCTTATAGCATTAGGCGAATGGCTGTCGATTGTGACAAGGGCCAGAATCCCGATGCTTCTCACCGCGATGGTAGGATTCCTTATCCTCATTTGGACAGGCATCTTCCCTAAGGACATTCTGGAAAAGTCCCAATTTCCCGCTCTGGGGGCAATCTTAATCGGTCCCGCAATTTTGCATATGGGAACAATGATTCCTTTCTCACTGCTAAAAAGCCAATTCAAAGCTGTTCTTATCGCTCTTGGAGGCATCATCGTTTCCGGAATTCTCATATTGACAATCATTCCTTTGATTTTTGATTACCCGACTGCTGTTGCAGGAGTAGGTCCGATTAGCGGAGGCATCATTGCCCTTATTATCACGTCGGAAAAACTGAAGGAACTCGGACTTACGAGCCTTGTTATTATTCCTGCCCTGATCGTAGCTTTCCAAGGGCTCATGGGAATGCCGCTTGCAATGAATTTCATGAGAAAATACGCAGTAAAAATACAGGAAGCTATCGATAATGGAACCTTCGTCCCTATGGTCTCTGAAGAGGAGACTTTGAAGGAAGAAGAAAAAAGCAAGAAACAAGGTCCTTTCAAATCGAGCACGACGTTAAAATTATTCTATATTTTTGTCGGTGCGTCCATCGGGGTTGCCCTCGGTTCAGTCACACCGGTTCACTATACTCTTTGGTGTCTCGCAATTGGCGTCATCGGACTAAAAATCGGAATCTTCGAACCGAAAACGTTGGAAAAGGCTAATTCATTCACAATTACGATGATCGGCATCATCTTTGTTGTCATCGGGTCGATGGCAGGCGTCACACCTTCTCAAGTGCTTAGCAATTTGCCTAGCATCATTCTTATTCTCGTAATCGGTACTTTTGGCATTGCTGTCGGTGGATTCCTTATGTCCAAGCTCGTGAAATGGCACCCGTATAAAGGAATGCCTGTCGCATTAACGGCATTATTCGGTTTTCCTGGCGATTATATTCTTTGTGAGGAAGTGAGCCGAAGCATCGCAAGAAATGAGAAAGAGGCGAAGGCGATTTTCGATGAATTATTGGCACCGATGCTTATCGGCGGATTTACAACTGTCACAGTAGCATCAGTCGTTATTGCCGGCATTTTAGTTCAAACATTATAATTCGGAGGGATATATGATGGCAAAGACAATTATTCGTAACGGATCGGTTATCGATGGCAACGGCGGTGAACCGAAGCAAGGCCAGATTGTAGTGATTGATGGGGATCGTATCGATTACGTCGGTAACGAAAGCGGCTATGCAGCGACTGGGGATGAAACGGTTATCGACGCGGAGGGCGGAACAGTCCTCCCCGGCTTCATCGATACGCACGTCCATATGATGTTGGAATTCTCACCAATCCAAGAACGATTGGCTACTCCTTTTTCATTCATGTATTATCAGGCGGCGCAATATTTGAAAGCGACATTGGATGCTGGCGTCACTTCCGTACGGGATGCGCTCGGCACTGATCTAGGCGTAAAAAAAGCTGTAGACGAAGGCCTCATTCCAGGACCACGCTTGCAGCTCAGCATCAACGCGTTGACAATTACGGGCGGGCATGGTGATGGCTATACGGTTTCCGGCAATGTGCTCGATCTGTTGCCTTCTCCATATCCTGGCATGCCGAACGGAGTTTGCGATGGCGTGGAAGAAGTCCGCAAAAAGACGCGTGAAATGCTTCGTGCAGGGGCGGAGGTCATTAAAGTGCATGCGACCGGAGGCGTATTGAGCGCAACCGATCATCCGGAATTCACTCAATTCTCGTTAGAAGAGTTGAAGGTCATCGTCGAGGAAGGGCGTTTCCGGAAAGGCGTCAAAGTCATGGCCCATGCACAAGGGGCGGAAGGAATTAAAAACGCCGTCCGGGCAGGTGTCCATTCCATCGAGCACGGCATCTTCATTGACGACGAAGCAATCGATCTGATGCTCGAAAATGGAACGTACCTCGTTCCGACACTTCTTGCTCCTGTCGCCGTTTTGGAAACCGCCGCAGAAACGGGAATGCCCGAAACGGCCGTCCAGAAATCGAAGGAAGTCATCCAGCACCATATTGAAAGTTTCCAGAAAGCGTATAAGGCCGGCGTAAAAATCGCAATGGGAACTGACGCAGGCGTCATGAAGCACGGCACGAACCTCCGCGAGCTTGGCCTGATGGCGGATGCTGGCATGACTCCGATGGATGCGATTGTCGCCTCCACTAAAACGGCCGCTGAATGTTTAGGGTGGGAGGATCAAGTTGGAACGCTTGAAACAGGAAAGCTAGCGGATATTATTATCGTAAAAGGCGATCCGCTCGAAGATATCCATTCCCTCGCAAACAACGACAATATCCAAGTCGTCATCAAAGGCGGTAAAGTGGAGAAAGATTTAACTGCATAATAATGATGAATGGCCACTGCGGTGGCCTTTTCAGACTGTAGACAAACACCCTGAATTTTCGGTTTGCCTACAGTCTTTTTTCTTTTAAAATAGAGATAAAGCTAACAGTGTTGATTTACGCTGCGAGCGGACGCTTTCCGCGGGCACGGCTTCAGCCGCTTCCCTCGCTGCGCTCAGTCCAGGGTCTTCAGCTCGTGCTGTTCCCGCAGGAGTCGCCGCTCTCCGCTCCAATCAACGGAGTGCCCTACTAACCGAATGAGGTAATGGATATGATGACGAAGAATCAAATTAATGAACGTGAACAGTTGGAGATGCTAACCATAGAGCAGTTGGTTCCTCATGACCATCTGGTGCACAAACTGGATGCTTCCCTTGATTTTTCCTTCAACTATCCATTAGTTGAAGATCTGTATTCAACCATTGGACGAGGAGAGCGCCGGCTATGGAGGCTGAAATGATACCCCTATTTCCAGTTGATTGGAGTGCAGGGCGGCGACTCCTGGGGGATTAGCGCAGCGTGAAGACCCCGCAGGAGCTAAGCGACGAGGAGGCTGAGGGCAAGCCCCCCGGAAAGCGTCCGCCCGGAACGGAAATCAACGTTATTTCAGTCTACTGACAGATAAAATGTACATGTTTAGACAAAAGGGTTGGAAAGGCCACTGCGGTGGCCTTTGATTCGTGCCACTTCTATAAATGGTATACTATTCTTACTTGTTAGGAGGCTGATAGAATGGATAGTGAACGATACCTCAACCGTTTTCAAGCATCAAGCGCCAACAAACCTTCCCTGCAACAGCTCTCGGAACTGCAACGTCTACATATGACCGAAGTGCCATTTGAAAACCTTGATGTCATCCGCCGGGTTCCGATCTACTTGAACTTGCAGTCGATTTACGAAAAGATTGTCCTCCGAAATCGCGGAGGCTATTGTTATGAATTGAACGGGTTATTCCATTGGCTGTTAAAACAGCTTGGATATGATGCTTCCCTCATTGCTGCCACTGTCTTCCGGCCGAACGGAAAATGGGCAAAGCCCGACACGCATGCCGCCATTCTCGTCCGTTTGGATGAACCATACCTTGTCGATGTCGGATTCGGAGATTCCACCATACTCCCCATCCCATTGAACGGCATCTCACAAACCGATGTGAGCGGAACTTACGCAGTACAGCAAGCCGGGAATGATACCTTTGAATTGGCCAGAAGCCGGAATGGCGAATCTCGACCACTGTATCGGTTTTCTACAATTGAAAAGCAACTCGTCGACTTCCATGAAGGCTGCGTATTCAATCAAGTCTCACCCGAATCGACCTTCACCCATGTCGACATCGTCACTAAAGCTACACTTGCAGGCAGAATGACAATAAAAGACCGAGAGCTGACAATATCCGAGAATGGATTGATAAGCTCCAAATCTCTCACTGAAAGTGAAAAAGAAGCGATTCTCTTGGATTCATTCGGTATAAAAATATAGTAAAAAAATGAACGGCGAAGGATGCTATCCTTTACCGTTCATTTTTTAGCCATTACATCTTCGGCAACTCTTTAAAATGCTTCTTAATGGCCAACTGCAGCGAGCCGTACGTACGGACCTTAGAAAAGTCCAGCCCCAATTGAACCGAAGTTTGAGCGATTTCCGGTCTAATTCCCGTCATAGTCGACTCGATTCCTAGCAAATCAAGCACCTGCATCAGCTGGTATATATGATTCGCCACCATCGTATCGATCACGGAAACACCCGACAAATCAATAAATAAATGACTGACACCAAGCTCCACACACCTACTCGGAACAAAATCCCCAATCGCCTGTACCCGGGTCGTGTCCACATCCCCGATGATCGGCAAGACACCGATTGTTGAATTGAGTTTGATAATCGGCGCATTCAACTCTTCAATCAGGCTTTGCTGTGCAACTAGCCGGGTATTCATGAGCTCATCATACTTTTTCGTAAACTCCACAATGATACCATCAAACGCCTTATGTATGACAATGCCCCAATTCATAATGTTGGAACGAAGGACCCGATCCCCTTCCCGCTCAACAAATATTTCAATAAACCGCCAAAATGTTTCCCTCAACTTACTAAGCGCATCCAGAACTTCATAAATGGGAGTTCTGCTGCTCACTCGGCTTTCTGCGACAAGTTTCGCCCAGTTCTTCTTATTGTTCTCAAATACTTCCCGGTCATCCAAGAGGCTACTTGCAATCGTCAAATTCGTCAAACTGTTTTGCTCCCGCAGCATCTGCTCCGACCATTCACCAGCATCCTTGGAGTAAATGGAACCGTCCTTCTTATCACGTTCCGAGAGCCACTGTTCTGTTATAGAAGTTTTATGCTCAAGCAAAAACTCGTAAAGCTCCTCGTTCATACTTTTCATCTTCATCCCTCCTACGCCTCTCACTTTCTAATAGTGTAACATAAAGAAGATACGCATTAGGAATATAAGTGAAAGATTCCCAATGCGTATCCATTCAATTGATAATTTTTAATTTCACCTTTTTGACGCCCCATTCCATCGCACTCTCATAGGTCGGGATGAAGACATCAATTTTATGGCCTTTAATTGCGCTGCCGACATCTCCGGCAATCGCCTCCCCATAGCCTTCCACCCAAACTTTCGTTCCAAGAGGAATGATCGATGGGTCTACCGCTATCACTTTCTGATCTGGATTGGCGCGCAGATCAATTCCATATGCTGTCGTCCCCGAACAACCGGTACAATAGGCCGTATATGCTGTTGCCGTCACAGTCATTTCCGTCCCCGAACTTGCTGGCGGAGTCGAGACAGCAGAGTTGAATGCTGGCTTTTTCGGCACTGATTCCTCATTGGCGGATGCGACCTTTACAGTACTAACTGCAACAATATCGTCTACAGATCCCTCTCCGCTAATAGTCAAAACATCTCCTGGGTATATCGTTTCCCCGGATAAATTATTCAAGCTCTTCAGTTCATCCACTGTCATGTCATGATTCAAGGCGATCCGAAATAAAGTATCTCCTTCTTCGACGACGTAAGTCATAGGTTCTCTCTTCAATAAATCTAGTGGTGGATAAAATAACGGAAATGTACTTTCCCATATTTCAATAAAAGGAACGTCATGAAGATTCGGCCTCACTTCTTGGGAAAGATCCGTAGTCTCGTCTGCGTGTTCTGTCTGGCTAAATAAAGCTGCTTCGGTCACGACACTGAATGACAGTGTCATAATTGCAGTCAACATAATCAATTTCATCTTAATCAAGTAATATTGCTCCTCTCTTCTTAACAATTTCCACCAGTCTTGTCCAAAAACTTTCAACTTCAAACATTTTTTTCTATAAAAGTTCTGAATATGAAAAACAAGAAGTTGATTAGCATAGTGAAACTGTCATAGAAAAGAGTGGATTTTGTTTACTTAAGCGCAAGAGAGGGCAAATTAAAGAAAACGGTTAAAGGGGCGAATTACATGAAATTAGGAAGATTAATTAAGGCAGCTATTAAATGGGCTCCGGTCGTATATCCGATCGTGCGCAAAATTGTTGCAAACAAACAAAAGACGACTGCCCCATTACGCAGGCGGTAAACGGACAGAGTTGTCCATAGCGGACTATTGGGGGCGAATATATCCACTGATCTTGCCAATCCTATAAGGAAACAGATGTAGGGAGGCAACAGCAATGGCAAAGGAGAATCAGCCTGCGACGGGTGAAGATCGGGAAAAGATCGACTTTCGCTATTTGGCGCATCCTGAAGGGATTCCCTCTTCGGATCGTGTAAGCTTGTTCGATATGCATGAGGATATGCAAACAGTGGATACGATCAACCTGGATGATATGAAAGAAGATTTGCGTAAAGAAAGGATTCATAAAAATCCTCGTAATTAAACGGAAGAAGCCGGATATTCACCGGCTTCTTTTTAATTGAGTTAACTTGGGAAAATTTCTCCCATCGTTCTCCCTATTTATTTTCACCAATTTCCATATTAAATTTCACCTATTATTTATTGTTTTATAAATAAGTAATATAGCATTTCATTCCAAATATAGGTCTTCTATATTATTTTCTTTTTTCCTCCATTATCACTTCTCAGTCACCTTCTTCTTCACAATACTCACAAACCCTTTACCTAAAGCATTAACGCTAACTATTTGACTTTTCTCAATCAATACTAAACCGTGATGAAATTCCCTATTCCAATGGAGCCAAGTTAGTTACTTATCATTATTTATTGATTAGTCAGATGATTTAGTATTTAATTCTAATTTAATAATTGTATAATATTACTAGACAGCCAGATACGGAGATTCCGACACCAGAGAACCTTTAAAATGACAGAAAGGGGGCGAAGGGTGTTTTTTTGATGGTTCGGATAAGGGATGGTCGAAACAAAAAAGGAGGAATGGAATTGAGGAAGCGTAGACGGATGAGATACTTCAGCGTTGCAGCAACAATCCTGATGGTGTTTTCATTAATGACACCTGCAATGGCGGCAAACACGGGAATGAACAAGCAACTGCATCAGTCGGCAAGAGACTCGAATGAGATTGCAAAAGAGAAAGTCAGCAATCGATTGCTCGACAGTTTTAAAGATGACAGCATGGTCACCTTTCTAATCAAGTTTAAGGACCAGACGGATACGGAGCAGGTCGCGGTTGCGGCAAAGCAACAGGCAAGCGAGGCAAACCTTTCCGGAAAGCAATCGGTCATGTTGACAAGATCGGCAGTCGTCTCCGAATTACGATTGACATCCTTAGAATCACAGCAAAATGTCAAACAATATCTTGAAGAGCAAGTGAAAGCCGGCAAAGCAAAAGACATCACTTCCTACTTTATCGTCAACGGCATGGCAGTGACGGCGACGAAGGAAGTTGCGCAAGCGATTGCCACATTCGAGGAAGTCGATAAGGTCCTGCCGAATGAAACTCGTCAATTGCAAACGACAGTCGTTGATGACGCAGAAGCCCCGAAATCGCAACTGGCGAATGTCGAATGGAATGTTGAGCGTGTCAATGCCCCTCAAGCTTGGGACATG
The DNA here is from genome assembly GCF_943736995.1 of Sporosarcina sp. Marseille-Q4943. Taxonomy (GTDB): domain Bacteria; phylum Bacillota; class Bacilli; order Bacillales_A; family Planococcaceae; genus Sporosarcina. The sequence goes on from NZ_OX031157.1 coordinate 1,020,535, forward strand.
GGGATCGACGGGTCGGGAACTGTCGTTGCAAGCATTGATACAGGCGCGCAATGGGATCACCCTGCATTGAAACAGAAATACCGTGGCTACAACTCGGTAACAGGTGAAGTGAACCACAACTACAACTGGTTTGATGCAACTGCGGGACGGACAACCCCTTACGACGATCATGGACACGGTACACATGTAACCGGCACGATGGTCGGAAGCGAACCGAACGGAAATAACAAAATCGGTGTCGCTCCTGGAGCGAAATGGATAGCAGTGAAGGCATTCACTGCTAGCGGCGGGACGGACCGTGATTTATTGGCCGCTGCCCAATGGATTCTCGCACCAACAGATGCTAACGGCAATGCGCGGGTTGACTTAGCTCCGGACGTAGTCAATAACTCTTGGGGCGGCGGACCTGGACTCGATGAATGGTACCGGGATGTCGTCAGAAACTGGCGCGCCGCGGAAATCTTCCCTGAATTCTCCGCTGGCAACACGACACTTTTCAATCCAGGTGGACCTGGATCGGTCGCAGCACCTGCGAACTATCCGGAGTCCTTTGCCACAGGCGCAACAGATATTAATAATAAAGTGGCAAGCTTCTCACTACGGGGCCCTTCCCCTTACAATCAGATAAAACCTGACATCTCGGCACCTGGTGTTAACATCCGGTCTTCCGTTCCGGGCGGCAGCTATGAAGGCGGCTGGAATGGTACATCCATGGCAGGTCCTGCCGTGTCAGGCGTTGCTGCCTTGCTCCGACAAGTGAACGCTTCGATTACCGTCGAGGAAATGGAACAAATCCTGCTCACTACAGCGACGCCGTTAACGGACACTGTGTATCCGACTTCCCCTAACCATGGGTATGGCTATGGATTAGTCGATGCATATGCAGCCGTTTCATCGATCGCGAGCGGTCTCGGACAGCTGGAAGGTCAGGTGACAAAGCAAGGCGATGATCATGAACCGCCTGCTTTCGAACATTCAGCGCCAACTGAAACGTATGCAGGTATGGATTTGGATTTACGCATCCATGTAACGGACAATATTAGCGTTTCCTCTGTGACGTTACAGTACGTAAATGCGAATGGTCAATGGAATTCTTTAAAAGCTGAACGGAAATCGGGTGATTACCTATCAGGGGAATACGGTGTAAAAGTTTCCGGTGATCTCATTTCCGGTAATGCATTCATTTACAAATGGGTCATCAACGATTTCGGCAACAACGAAGTATCGAGCGAAGAATTCACGGTACAAGTCAAACCTGGCATCACGGTTGGTTATTTCGAGGATTTCGAACAAATGCCGGTTGGTTGGACTTCGTTCGGGAATAAAAACAGCTGGGAATGGGGCAAACCAACTTCCGGCCCTGGCAATGCAGCTTCAGGCGAAAATGTATATGCCACGAATTTAGCCGGAATGTATGAGAGCAATATGAATGCCACGCTCGTCATGCCGCCGGTTGATCTTCCGGAAGGCGCTGCTTACTTGCAGTTCAAGCAATGGCATAATTTCGAACAGTCCTCTTCAGGAAGAGCTTGGGATTATGGACATGTGTTCATTTCCACGGATGGGCAAAATTGGACGCAGCTTCGCATGATCCAAGGTGCTTCGAATGGTTGGATTGATGCAGAAGTGGACCTGTCTGCATATAGCGGCCAGCGTGTCTATATCGGATTTAATGCGTTCTCCGATGGAAGCGTAGTAAGAGAGGGCTGGTATATCGACGATGTCGCGTTGAGCGATCAATCCCAAGCAACTACTATCTCGGCAACACCGAAAAACAACTTATTTAATAACAAGGAGCAAAGTGCACCTAACGCCTTAAAACCTGGCAAAGAAAAAAATCCAGACATCATTATTGAAAAAGGAAAAGATGCACTTGAAACACCGGTCGATCCTAAGACGATCAAGCCTGTAATGCCAAAAGAAGAACCTGCTCCTCCTACCGAGGAGGATAAAGCTGCACCCGTCCTTCTTCCATTAGGCGCTCAAGTGAGCATTCTTGAAACGGATCGCTCCGTCTATACAAGCCCGGCAAACGGCTCGTACTCTTTGACACACGGCGCGGGCACGTTCACGGCGAAAGCGGAAGCGTACGGATACCAATCGAAAGCGCAATCCGTAACAATCAATGCGGATGAAACGACAATTGCCAATTTCACATTGGAAGAAATGCCGCAGGCAACAATTAGCGGGACTGTGACGGATCAATCGACAGGTGATCCGATTGAAGGCGCGACATTGCTCCTAATGGAAGATGCGAACATCTCCCCTGTCCAAACGGACGCATCAGGGCATTTCGCCATCACCGCCTATGAAGGCGAGTATACGCTGAAAGTAGTGGCGCGTGGCTATCACGGACAAGAGGCAACAATCAATATTGGCGGTCAACCGTCATTCGACTTCGTATTGGAACCGTTCTATACGTATCCTGGAGGCGAAATCGGATATGACGACGGAACTGCTGAAAACGCACGTGCGTTTTACGATGCAGGAAATGGTTGGGGCGTCAAAATGTCTTTACCGGAAGGCAATGATACAGGAATTGTCACAGAAGGCGTTTTCCGTTTCTGGGATACTGAATGGCCGGTACCGGGCGGAACTGCATTTGCGGTTGAAGTGTGGGATGCAACAGGTACTGACGGTGCTCCGGGACAAAAAATCGCCGGACCGATCGACGCACAGGCGAAACGGAATGGCGACTGGACTGTCGTCGATTTGACCGAGCACAATATCGTCGTGAACGGCGACTTCTACATGGTGTACATCCAAACCGCAGCGAATCCGTATGCGCCTGGTCTCGCAACGGATGAGAACGGAACGAATGCGAAAAGAAGTTATCAGTTCGTTGGCTCTTGGTCACCTGCACCTGCCGCAGAAGGGAACTATATGATCCGGGCACGCGTCAGCTTCGAAGTGTTCGAACCGGAAATCACTTCCCCTGAAACCGGCACCGTTACAAATGAAGAGAACATCGTCATTGAAGGTACTGCTACACCGACAACGACAATTTCTTTGCACAATAATGGTCAAGAAGTGGATTCCATTGTCATTGGGAATGATGGAAAGTTTTCATTCCAAACAGTTCTGACAGAGGGAGCTAATGAGTTTACTGCCGTGTCTCTTTTAGATGGTCGCAAGACAGGCACTTCAAACCCTGTGACAGTGACATTGGATACGATGAAACCGGAATTGACGATAACGAACCCGAAAGACGGAGAAACGACAAACCGGGAAACCATAACGGTGGAAGGTACAGTCGTGGACGACCATCTTAAATCGGTGACCGTAAATGGCCAACAAGCCGCTGTTTCCGGAGATGGCACTTACTCCAAACGGATCCTATTGGATGATGGTTTGAATTCCATTACTGTCGTCGCTACAGATGCTGCGGGGAATGAAACGACTCAAACCGTTTCCGTCACCGCAAAATATACGGCACCAGAAATTTCAAATTTAACACCAAAAGAGGATGTCCATTTAGTAACCGGGAAATCCGTTAAATTTGAATTCGACAGCGAGCCAGGATTGAGAGCAACGTATGTCATCCACATGCCACTCACGAATCTCGGCGACAAAGAAGTGACAAACGCGACTGAATTGCCGATGAGCGAGGTATCGCCTGGCCATTACGTCGGCTACTGGACAGTTCCATTAGGCGTCACGGCTGACGGAGCACGAGTCGAAGTGAAAGTTGTTGATAGCTTCGGAAATGAAGGAAGGAAGCTCGCGGACGGAAAACTGTTCATCAATCTCGGCCAAGTGAACGAAGTGGACGAGGCTGAAGGAACTGATGAAGGAGCAGTTGAAGCTGAAGAAACGGCTGAACAAGCCGAATAAGTAAAATGGGCCGTGGCCTCATCGAATTGGTTCTCGATGAAGGCCTCGGCCTTTTTTAAATTATCTATTGAATATGGCATCTTATCTATTGGGTAAAGAAAATTATCTATTGAATAATGAATGTTATCTCCGTCTTGGGAACTTCTACCTTCAACGTCCCGATTAATAGAACGTTCTCATCTTTTCATTAATTTTCCAGTTTCGACTTATTGCTAGGAGCAAACCAACCAATCAGAGCAATAGCTACTAATACTCCGTAAAAAATCATGGTCCAAGCAGTACTGTGGGGGAAATCACGGTCTAAGACAGCTATATCCTTATGTGCGAGGGTTATGACGGCTAGTTTGACACCTACCCATGCAACAATGGCATAGGCTGTTGTTTCCAATGCCGGGCGTTTGTCGAGAAGTTTCACAAACCAGCTTGCTGCAAACTTGATGAGGACAAGGCCAGCAACACCGCCTATAACAACAACGATAAATTGCCCTCCATCCATGCCGCCAAAATTGCCGAGTGGGGAATCTGGGAGACCAAGGGCAAGTGCTACTGCCGCCAAAATTGAATCGATTGCAAATGCGAGATCGGCTAATGCAATTTTCCCTACTGTCGGCCAAAAACCTTTACCAGCCGATTCCTTTTCGTCGTCCTTATGAATATTATTATTTTCTTTCCCGAATCGTGCCTTAATGACATGCTTCAATCCTAAATAAAGAAGATAGGCAGCTCCAATCGCCTGTATTTGCCAGACATTCGCAATAAAAGAAATTGCAAAAAGAGCAGCAAATCGAAAAACGAAGGCCATGATGATTCCGTAATTGATTGCCCTTTTTTTCTGATCGTCAGGTAAATGCTTAGCAATAACTGCAAGTACAAGAGCATTATCAGCCGATAATAAAGCTTCCAACCCTATAAGGATTAACAGCGTCCAGGCATACTCCAGCCATATTGACTCCATCTAATACTCCCCAATCTACTTTGTCAATACTTCACCTGTAGATTGCCCCAACCTGCAAAGAGTATTCTAATTTTGAATCGGAACCAACATTGAATTCTGCTGAGGAAGCAAAAAAACAAGGGGAAAGGATTTTATACCTTTCCCCTTGTTATACAATTCACTTCTTTTTCGACGGATGCTTCCGCATTCCTTTCGTTATCTTCTTCCATTTATCCCGTTCGGCGGCTTGCGCTTGGCGATCCATTTTACGATCGAGGAAGGCGATTTCCTTTTGGAGTTTTACGTAGTTACCATAACGTTCTGCTGACAACTCTCCGGTTTCAAGCGCATTTCGGATTGCACAGCCGGGTTCGCTTTCATGCCGGCAATCACCGAATTTGCAGGAAGCGGATAGTTCCTCGATATCTTTGAATCCAGCGTCGAGGCTCTCACTTTCATTCCACAGTTGGAATTCCCTCATTCCCGGCGTGTCGATGAGCACTCCCCCTGTTGGAATTTTGATGAGTTCCCGGTGGGTCGTCGTATGTCTTCCTTTTGCATCATCTTCGCGAATGCCTTGCACCTCCATCTTCCCTTCACCGCAAATCGAATTGACGAGCGATGATTTCCCGACGCCGGAAGAACCTAGTAATGCAGCAGTCTTGCCGTTTTTCAGCATATCCGTAATCTGTTCAATCCCTTCCCCGGTTGTATTGCTCACTGGGAAAACATCCGTGCCGAATGCGATTGCCCTCGCCAATTCCAAATAATGATCCGGATCATCGCTAAGATCCATTTTCGTCAGGACGACAACCGGCGTCGCTCCAGAATCATAAGCCGCAACTAAGTAACGTTCCAATCGTCTTGCATTGAAATCATAGTTCATCGACATGACGAGAAAAACGATGTCGACATTCACTGCAATGATCTGTTCCGAAATTGTTGATCCCGCCGATTTCCTTGAGAACAGTGACGTCCTCGGCAAGATGGCGTGGATGATGCCGCGCTCTTCCCCAGGCATTCTTTCAACGGCCACCCAATCGCCGACAGCAGGAAAATCCCTTCGTTCGTGGGCCGCATGCTGAAATGCGCCCGAACAGACAGAGAGCCATTCCCCATCCGCTGTCATGACACGGTACATCCTTTTATGTTCAAGCGTCACACGTCCTGGAACGCAATTGTCCGCTTTTAGTTCTTCCACTATAGCTTCCATATTATCTTGATGGAATTGATTCCAACCGTATTCTTTTAAATTAATCAATGTTCTTCCTCCTGTTATGAGTAAATAAAAAAGCATGGTTCCGGATCGGACACCATGCTTTCACGCGCATAACAGAATAGACATGCCTATTACGAAGGCATGGCAGGTGAAATTATGGTGCCGATCAATTGTGCAATAGCCATATTGATTTTCGCCATAAAACATCACCCGCTTTCTGAAAGTTGTTTTCATCATAACAAAACGATTATTCACGGTCAACAATTTTTTCATGCTTAGCAAACACTTTCCAGACGAGATAGACGCCATATCCGAAAACTACACCGATTGTATTCAAAATGATATCGTCAATATCTACACTTCGGCCAATGAAATACTGGGTGCTTTCAATGAAGCAAGTTACTCCTAAACCGATGAATGCGATTTTACCGAACGAACGCATCCTTTTCCACAAGAGTGGAATGAAAAATCCAATCGGAGAAAAAACGAACAGATTGCCGAGAAGATTCACAAGCGAAACGCTGCTCCAACCGCTCACATACTCATTCGCATGAAAGTAATTCGTGATCGTTCGGAATGGAATGATATTGACGCTCGATAGACGATCAAAAAAATAAACATCAAAAAAGAACTTTCCCGTACTCCCGTCGACACCCATATTCCACTTCGGAATAATCGTCTGGGAGGCGAGCCCGACTAAGTAGAGAATAAATAGGGCAAGTAGCAGCTCATGCAATTTGTCAACGGGCAGTTTTCTTCTTTTGACGATGACCGTGCGTATGAGTATGTAAACTGGAAGCGCAACAACCATATACGCTAGCATCTCGATGACATATGTACTAATTAACCACATAGCTCCTCCTTTTGACACCAATTTCTTCTTATAGAGCTTGACGATTTTATTAATGGAGATGTTCCAATCGATGTTTTCATCCGCAGAAAGTTATCGGTCATTTCCAGGATTTTATCGTTCATTTCCCACGTTTTATCGATCATTCTAGATGAGTTATCGGTCACTTTCACAACTTTATCGCCAACTCGTGATCTTTGCCCCATAACAAAAAGCCTCGACAGGCGCCTGCCTTCGAAGCTTTCCTTATTACAACAAGCAATCCTTCGGAATCCACCCAACTTCGCCAATGCTCGACTTCACTAATGTATATCCTTCGTTACGATCATCAGCGACAGAGACGGTTTCTCCTTTTTCAACAGATAAAAACGTTGTGCTTAAGTCGTTTTTACAATTGCCTTCATGAATAAATTCATTTTTTATCCACTGCTCAATGCCGAGATTCACATTTTCACATAACGTGAAATAATCTTCCTTTTGAAGGATGCGTAATTCATAGTTTGGGTAGGTGACCGTTCCTACACGTCCCGTTTCATCGACATGACTTCGAACAATCACTTTTTCTATCAATTCATCCACATATGTATAGGTGATGTCTTGTCCATCAATGATCAATGCATTCAACTGGCCGTCTCTTTTGATTTGATTGCCGCCGTCCAAAGCAATCACTCTCTTCTCCCGATCGATTATCGGACAATTTGAGCTGACAGTTTTCGCCCGATAATTGACGACTGGCCAATGCCCGACGATGACCGTCTTATCCGCCTGATGCCCTTTCTCGTAAAACGCCTGAGCATACAATGCGAATTCACGGCTCGTCTCCCTCCAATTCGGAATATCCTCCACACCCGCATGAATGATGATGAAGTCTTCTGTTTCATAGGCGATCGGCAGGCTATCCAGCCAATCTAGCACGTTACCGAAATGAATCCGATAAAACGCCCCAAGTTCCTGCAGCGTCGCGAACTCGTCGAGCGTCTTCCCCTGACGGTCGAGCATTTCATTCAAAATGGAATTCTTCCGCTGCTGCATATAGTTTTTAATGCCCTCGACATGATTGAATACATAATCGTGGACGACATCGCAATTCCCTTTCGTAATGAAAACCCGATCAGATTCAGCGCTCAGCTTTCTCGCAAACGCTACCGTCGACAAGCTGTCCGGCCCTTTTTCACAAAGGTCGCCGTTGATGAATAAATAATCTTCTGTCGTATAATTCACTTTCTCGAGCAATTGCTGAAACAATGGTAAGTTTGCATGAATATCTGACGTAATGATCATTCGCCTATTTTTCTCTAACTTTAATTTCCTTACTTCAATCATGGGGTAAATCCCCTCTTGAAGCACGATCCATTTGCTTTTCAATAAAATCTTTCAATACATGTGCAGCTACTACACAGTCGTTCAAGTCCGTCCATTCTTCCGGATTATGGCTTATTCCTTTTTTACTGCGGACGAACAGCATGGCTGCAGGAACTTCCCTCCCGATGACCATGGCATCGTGCCCCGCCCCACTTATCAATTCCATCGGTTCAATCCCGAACTTCGTCATGGAGTCCTTCAAACTTGTTTTGAGTGTGTTGTCGATCAGCAATGGTTCAACTGCTAGCATCCGTTGGTAAAAGACGTCTACATTATGTACTGCGCCTGCGTCTTCCGCAGCCTTTATGATCGCTTCTATTAATGCATCCCGTTTCTCTTCATGGATATCGCGTACATCCGTGGTCAACTCAACCTTTTGAGCGATGACATTCGTGCCATTCGGAAATACATTCATTTTGCCAATGGTCGCTACGGCCGTGTCACTGAATTGAATTGGCAACGTAGCAACTTCGCGAATAAATTCACCAGCCGCCAAGACGGCATCCTTACGGTCATCCATCGGAGTGTTTCCTGCATGCCCCGCTTCCCCTTCGAACGTGAAGGCTACCGATGCAGGTCCTGCGATTCCTTTTACAACACCAATGGGAAGGTCACTTCTTTCCAGTTTCTTGCCTTGCTCGATGTGAACTTCAACGAACAATTCCACTTCCTTCATTTCCCGCTTCGCTTCCCATACAGCGTCCAATGTACTCCCGTATTCTTGAATGACCGTTTCGAATGATTTACCTTCACTATCCTTCAATAAAACTGCATCTTTTTTATTCAAACGGCCTAGGACAGCATGGCTTCCCGTCAATCCCGTGCCAAACCGTGAACCTTCCTCATCCGAGAAAATAACAACTTCAAACGGCTTTTTCGGTTGAACCCCTGCCGCTTTCCACGCTTCCGCCACTTCCAATGCAACAATTACACCAAGTGGTCCGTCAAAATTTCCGCCATTAGGGACGCTATCAACGTGCGATCCTGATAAAATCGACTTCCCATCTGCCGTTCCCTCGAGTCTTCCGAAGACATTCCCTGCTCCATCTTCCGTAACTTGTAAACCCGCTTGTTCCATCCAGCCTTTCACCAATTGCTTTGCCTCTTTTTCCTCGGCTGAAAACCCTCGACGATTTACGCCACCTTCCGCTGTTTGACCTATGCTGGCTAGTTCGCTTAATCGCTCGGCAATTCTACTGCCATCGATTCCCCCATACGATAAGGATTCATCATAATTTGCGATTAGTTTGGCGAGAAAGCTATCTATTATTTTCATTCCCCTCGTCCCCTTCATTTCAGAATCATCAATATTCTCTATCAACAAATATATCATACTCTCGTATTACCTTGAAACACAAAATCCCACTTGGATATGCCAAGTGGGATTCTTGAAAAATCAATTGATATACAGCACACTCATACAGCTCATGACGAGCAGCAGCATAAAAAGGCTGACCAAATACCCGTCCACCTTACCGACACGAATAACTTTGTAGAAGCTTTCCCTTTTTTCACCCGTGAATCCCCTTGCTTCCATCGCGAATGCAGCCCTTTCCGCTTTCCGGACAGCACCCGCAAGCATCGGGAGAAGTATTTTCCGCATATGCAACAAGCGGTGAATCGCATTTTTCTCTTGCATCGCTCCTCTGAGACGATGGGCTTGCTGGATTTGCACAAACTCATCCTTCAGGACAGGCAGGAACTGATACCCGACCAAAATGCTGTACGCGATTTTCGGTGACAGCTTCATTTGCTGCATTAAGCTTAATATGAATGAAACTGGGTTTGTCGTCAACGCGAATAACAATGACAAGCTGGAGAACGCAAGGACTCGAAAACTTAGAGACAACGCATGGTTCAACTGGACTTCCGTAATATTGATCGACCAAATCGACAGGACGACTGGCCCTGACTTGTCTTCCGCAAACACAAGCGTCGTCCAAAAGTAGCCGAAAGCCATGACGAAAAACGGAATCATGAACAGAATCCACAGCTTCCAATCGATCCGGCTGAACAACAGCTGAATGACAAGCACACCGACCCACATAAGCAACGGCGTCCACGGATTGAAAAAGAATGCCATCGTCAACATGCAAACCGTGATGACAATGAACTTTGCAGAAGGGTTCATATTATGCAAAGCAGAGCTCATATTGCACCCATCCTTTCGGTTGAAGCAAATGATGTGCTGCTAGTAACTCTTCATCCTGCCATACTTGATCGGCATCAAACTTCCCTGTCAAAGCTCCATCCTTCATTACTAAAATTGAATCCGCTACTTGAAACGCAAACTCCATATCATGGGTGACGATCAAAAAGGTCGTCCCTTCCCTTGCCCGCTCGTCGATCAACCGGAACAGCTCCGCCATCGCTGCGGCGTCTTGCCCGGATGTCGGCTCATCCATTAAGATGATTTCCCTGCCATCGCAAAGCATAGAAGCGATGGCCACTCGTCTCTTTTGCCCATGGCTCACCGCAAAAGGATGTGCATGCGCAACTGCCTCCAAATGCAATCGATCGAGCAATTCTTCCACACGAGCGCCGCCACCGAACGCAACTTCATCCCGAACTGTTTTCGTCACGAATAAAAACTCCGGTGATTGGGGGACATACCCTAAATTAGAAGGTCGCACTGTTCCATTCGCAGGAATCAATTTGCATAATGCTTTCAGCAAAGTCGATTTGCCGCTTCCGTTCGGTCCGGCAAGAATCGCAACTTCGCCCCGGTTCAATGTGAAGGAAACATCTTTTAGAAATGACTCTGTGCCGACTTTAGCCACTTCCAATGACTGAAGTTCCTGTTTGCTGCTAAGCCTTCTCGTCATCTGTCCCGCATCATTTATTCGCTCCAACTGAATTTCACGATCGAAAAAGTCGCCCCATAAATCGAGCTGATGCTCAATTGCTAAGATCGTCAGAGACCGTTTCTTCTGAAGCTCATCCAGCCAATCGATGAACTGCTTCGAAGTATATGGATCCAAATGGGAGATCGGTTCATCGAGGAGAAGGACTTCCGGCTCCATGATCAATGCACACGCTGTCGCAATCCGCTGCTTTTCCCCGCCGGACAGCTGTTGAATGACGGAATAACGGAAATCGGTCAATCCCGTCAGCTCCAGCACATCTCTGATCCTTCCATCCATTTCATCCCGATCCACGTTCAAGTTTTCAAGCGTAAAGGCAAGCTCCTCTTCGACAGTCTGCATGCAAAACTGTGCATCCGGATCTTGAAAAACCGTCGCAATCCGGTGATTCACTTCTCCAGGTGAATAGGACTGGCTTTCTTTATTGAATAATGAAACGGTGCCCTTGACGATGCCATCGCAGTTTTCCGGATACAACCGGTTGCATAAATAAAGCAATGTCGTCTTGCCGCTCCCGCTAGGCCCCGTAATGACGACTCTTTCCCCACGATTGATTGACAGTGATAGATCTTCCAAAATCCATTCCTCATCATCAGGATAGCGAAAACTTACGTTATCGAACCGGATCACTTCAGGCACGGGCCTCACCTTTCTTCACACGCGTAATCTCATATCCACGGAGCGATCCTGAAGCGAGCAATCCATCGACGACCATTTTACCGCCAATGCCTGCAATGACTGCTCCGCTGACAATCCGGATGCCAAGCATGAGCATTACATAGCCTGTGCTGAACACCGCGAATCCGCCTAAGAAGTAGCCATAGATGAAGCTGAATACCGAGGACCCGGCCCCCGCCAACATCAATACCCATAAATCAAAACGCCGATAGCGCGTCGCAGCGAAAGCCGCCTCAGCGCCTAATCCCTGTATGACACCAACAAGTATCAAACGCGGACCGATTGCATTCCCTAACAGTACCTCAACGGCAGCGGCAATCGTTTCCGAAATGACAGCCGCGCCAGGTTTCCGGATAATGTACATGCAAATGATCGACACGATGAACCAAATGCCGAACATCCATTCATAAGCGATCGGACCAATGAACCCCGACCATATATTCCCCACATGCAGAAACAGCAAATAGACAATCCCGAACACGACTGAAAACAACGACATGAGAACAACTTCTTTCAACTTCCATGACTTGAGCATTTTACAGTCCTCCATGCGACGGACTGTTGATGCTCATCGAGACGGTCATGACGAGATGCCTATGCTCTTCCGAACGCGCATTGCTAAACGCTTCTTCGTAAAATGCAAACACGTCATGGATATCCCCGTGAATACCGCTTGCATAATGCATTGATTCATTAAACACGCCTTGCTCCTTCGCCCGGTCCACTTCGCGATAAATGATGTCCATATACGCCGGATTATTCATCGGATACAGCGCAAATTGGGAGGAGACATATTGCTTCGTCGCATCCGTATTCGCGATCTTCTCCCCTTTATCCAAATACACGTCTCCCGCTGTATCACCTGGGCAACCAGCCGAAAACGTCCCAGATAACGCAATATGTTTGCCCGTTTTCGCAGCATGTAATGTAATCGCCTTTGCCACGTTAAAGACATGGACCTGTTTGCCCCGAATGACGGTCGATACATCATCCGTATGCATCCACACATTTGACGTATCCGTTTGTTCCAATGCTCCTTTAATTACACTTACAAAATCATCTGCCATCGGATACAACGAAAAACGAAATCCGACGATTGGACTTAATCCACAGTTCATTTCCTTCGACCTCCAATAAAAATTCCATAAAAAAAACTACATCCCGGAAGATGTAGTACTTCTCCAATATGAAACAATCGGAAAGCCACTACACTTCCCCACGCAGGTATTATCCTGATCGGGTCATAAGGGATCGGAGCCATTGCTCGCATCTCAGCCAATATTGGGCACCCCTAGTGCAGAAACGGTATGTAGTTGAATTCTATGCTGCCATTAGTATAGACGAAGAATTTTTTATTGTAAATGAAATCTGGCAAACTCATACTTTCGTCCGTATGGTATAGAAACTCTAGTGCAGATACGCATAAAGTTGTTTATTCACGCATAAATCCAAGCTTTGGCGCATAAAATCGAATACTTACGCATAACCAGCAGGAAAAGCTCATAAACCGCCAAATAGACGCATAAAACGATTTATTCACGCATAACTGCACCATTCACTACACCTTCCTGCTCAGTTTCACTTCAAATTCCGGATGCGTCACATATTCTTGGTACTCCACATTCCCGTCAAACTTGAAATACTCTTCAATGCGAGCGCGAATCGCAGGTTGTGTAATATACGCAAGCACTTCTTCCTTAGGAACCCACTTGCAATCCGACGTCTCATCGGACGTGCACAGCTCCCCGCCGACCGGCTTGCACGCAAAGTCGAACATCACCTTCGTCGGGACGTCCGTCACTCCGTCGTACCATTTATAGATGGCCGAGTTCGTGTACACCCCAATCAGGTGGGACACTTCCACATCAATGCCGCTTTCCTCTTTCACTTCCCGGATCACCCCATCTATCAGGTTCTCTCCGATTTCGACCTGTCCACCCGGAAACACCCATCCGCCATGATGCGTTTTAACGATTAATAGTTTCCCTTCCCTGTCTTCAACGAGTGCCCCACAGGCTACAATATGCGTAGGCATTGCCATTGTCCCCATCCCCTTTTCTTCAAATAAACCTTCCCTTTTCAATTCTAGCAATCTTCGGATAATAATGAAAGTTACAAAAAAATCCACCTCCTGCTTTTAAGGGCAAGAGGTGGATAATGATTCAACTCTCGACTGGGGAGAGGTAATAAGCATCCAATTCCTTATAATATTTATTCATGGATGATGGCGAAACATCGAACCACTCAGCGATTTCTTTCAATGTCATAGAAAGCGGCTCAATAAACGAATGCTCTTGACCGAATCGGATCGCACCAGCTGCGATTGCTGTTTCTTTACGGGCATTCGGTTGCTGTTCCACTAAAAAGTCTTCAACGATATCCAATAATTTTGTTGTAGTACGGTCATGTTGTTCGAGGAAAGCCATGACATCGAGCAAAACGGTTGCCTCAAATTCAGTGAATTCCCCGCCTTGATATCCGTTTTGACCAAGCAACATCCAGAAATTCATGGCGTTTTCCTTTAAGAATGCACTGATATCTTGCTCTTCGCCTGATGCAAATTGATTTGCAAATTCCTTGATCACTTCTGTATGATCTGTCGGGAAAAAGATGAGGCTCGATACGGCCAAATACTGACTTTCCACTCCTGTACCGTCAGGCAGCATGAAACAGAATAAGTGTACACCTACTGGAACCGGCTTCTCGCTTTCCCGTCGTAACCGGATCACTTCGCCGTTAAAGATTGATTTCACCGTAATGTAGCTATCTTCAACGTCAATCACTTCCCCGATGATCGCTTCGGGTTGCCGCCATGTGTCGATGACTCGCAAAACGGAAGGACGCAACAGCTTTTTCTTCTGTTTGTCCAAGTATCCGGTCCAAATGTCCGGTCGATGATGGAAAAAGAATTCATCCAAACAAATCGCTTCAATCATCTCTTCTTCGGGCAAATATGTATTCAAAGAACGTTTCCATTGATTCGCCAGTTCCAAGTAATCCGGGATGTCTTTCCGCTCCGGATACACATCATAAAATGTCTGCAATATCCCTTCCAATTCTTCCATTTGAACCATTTCCACAGAAACAGCCTGTTTCGACTGACAGCATTTCTTATATTTCTTTCCACTACCACAAGGGCATGGATCATTTCGTCCAATCATTTACAACACTTCCCTTACCTAATTTACAACTCTTCCATTTTACCATTTATCTGGCCTTTTCGAAACGGTTCCAATTTCTTGTTTTGGCTTCTCAACTGAATCTTTAGGCCGTTGGAGATGGATTAATATCCTCGGAAATGAAAAGAGCCAATCGCCTGAGCGGTTGACTCTTTTCGTTTGAGTTGAATTTAACAAAGCACGACAATCTCATAAGGTGTCGTTTGCGCTGGAATGCTTCTCGTCGAAGCACCGTAGATGACAACCAGATCTCGATTTGCGGGATTGCCAGTAAACTCTTGCCCGTTTTCGAGAACGATTTCTGTTTGCCCCGAGAGATTCAATTTCAAATTGCCGTCACTGCTTATTAATTGGCTGTTAAAGAAACTCACTTTCACAAAGTAATTCGGATTATCCTTCGCCATGACAATTGCCCGGTATTGCGGAGGGTAAATTAACGGCACTGGCGCGTCCGCATCAAGGAATCCTGTTACAAAATCTCCGACCTTCACCTTGACATGTTCCACAAAGTAAGTTGTAGGCTCGACAACAAAATTCACAATTGTACCATCC
Source organism: Sporosarcina sp. Marseille-Q4943 (assembly GCF_943736995.1). Lineage (GTDB taxonomy): Bacteria > Bacillota > Bacilli > Bacillales_A > Planococcaceae > Sporosarcina. The sequence goes on from NZ_OX031157.1 coordinate 1,036,007, forward strand.
CTGTCCATCAATGAAAATAATTTGTAGCAACCTGATTGCGGATCGTTTTGCACAATCGGAAAGTCGTCGATCCTTGTCACTCTGCCGCTAGCAGATAGAAAGTTCGTCAATTGCATACCTCCATCACGATTAGAACGTTCGATACATTGTATGCATCTTCATTACAAAGTGATGGCTTAAAGCGAACATTTCAGTTTCCGCGACTTTTTTTAATCAATCCGGTTCTCACTCATCAATTCACTGACCGTCCCGAGCTGAAGGCCTTTCGCTTTTATTTCAGCAATCATTGCTCCTAGCCCTTGAGCGACTGGTTCAGTTGGATGCATGAGGATCATTGAGCCGTTTTCCACTTTTGAGACGACACGCCTCACCATTTCGGAAGGTTCGGGCTTCCTCCAATCGACTGTATCGACCGTCCATAAGATTGTTTTCATATTGAGCTCGTCGGCGACATCGACAGTTTGCTGGTTGAAACTTCCGCTCGGCGGGGCAAACCACTTCGGCTTGAATCCAATCGTTTCCTCGATGACATCATTCGTTTTTGAGATTTCCTCCATCGTCTCGGCTCGGGAACGTTTCTGCAAGTCTGGGTGACTGTACGCGTGATTGCCGATTTCATGGCCTTTTTTGTGAATCATCATTGCCAGATCCGGATTCTTTTTCACCCAACTGCCATCGAAGAAAAATGTCGCTTTTACTTGATGTTCATCCAAGATTTTTAGAATGGGAGGAATAAATTCATTTCCCCACGCGACATTGATGTTTAAGGAGACCATCGGCTTCTCCGGATTTCCCCTAAAGATTGGCTGAGGCTCCAAGTCGTCCAAATGAACTGCGGGCGGCACTTCCTCAAAGACGAGCTTCGATTCGTCAAATTTCCCCGCCTTCTTCATCTTTGCATAACTCGCTTTAACATCGACACGCAATCCATTGTACCCCGGCATCGCCTTCCAAACCGTGTCCACCTTCGCATCAACCGGCTTGATTTCATGCTGCTCACTGTAGGATTCGATCTCTTGATACAGCGCTTCATTTTTCACAGCGTTTTTCATAGTTGAGTCATGGAACATAGCAGTGCGTGGAACCGTAAAGCTTCCTAACGTTACTAAGAACGCCCCAACGAGCAATAAATACTTCATGGCACGCATTTCCCCAGGCAACATCGCAAGTCCTCCATTTGAATTATGTTGGCTTTACGATTCCCCTTCGCTTCGGAACTATACTTGGGTCGATGTCTAGCGCACATCTTTTTCGATTGTGATAATCCTCTCGATAACCCTATCCACTTCACTGCTATCTTTGATTACGAATAAATAATCTGCTTCTCCCTCAACTGGATCCACTACATCTCCCTGCAACGAGTCTGCATTTTGCCGATTGAGCACCTGTTCAAAATTGGATGCGCTTCTGAATATATTCGTATTCCGTTGACTGTTCAAAACGCGAGCTTGAAGAACATGGTCCGGCAAATCAAAGTGGACAAGGATGCGAATAAATTCATCTTCGGGAAACAACTGTTCAAGCAAATACGCTCGACCTTTCCGACTTCGATTTGAATTACATAAGATCAAATGACAGTCACTATGTACTTTCGTGTAATCGACAATCAGCTGGGAAATGGCATGCTTCAGCGTATTCGGCCCTGTTCTCGGTTGTAAGTTTTTATAGTATGTGTTGATGAATGCCCCATGATTATCTTGATCCATCACTATCGAGTTCTCGAGCTTCTGCTCCAAAGCCCTTGCAAATGTCGTTTTTCCGCTATGCGTCTTGCCAACTGTAATAATCACTAACCTTTTCATCGTCGCATCTCCTATCCTTACAATCTGCGAAAGAATTATTCGCGAACGAACAGAATGAATCCGAGCAAATTACTCATCCTACTGGCACCGATCCTGAAAAAAAGGAGTTGTAAACCAATGAAAAATATCGTTATGGCACTTGGACTTTTGATGTCCGTTTACACAGCAATAACACATATCCCCATCGGCATACCCGCACAAGCTGAAATTCCGTCTTACGCCAAATGGGGAGTGCTTGCGGTAAAGGAGACTAAACAAAAATACCCCGATGCAAAAATTATTGACTACTTGCATATCGGGAGCGAAACAAAAGACGATACAACAATTGAAAAGTTCAAGCTATGGTTAAAAGACGACCGCCGCGAATTTGGCGTCTTCGTCAACATCACATTCACAACCAAAACCGGTGAATTGATCAAAATCGACTTCCAGGAAACCGATAGATAAATGCGGTTTAAGGCGGTGCCTGTGCAGTAAACAATTCCGCCTATTCACTACAATTGAATAACCTAATGAATAAAACCTCGGGTTAATAATGTTTTATAATAGAACTACATCATATATATGCGAAGTAATGAATAGTCATAAATGTACCATGCACAGGCACCGACACAATTCCGACAATTTACCAGCCGTTGACGAAGTAGCCGATTGCTTCGAGTTCATCTTCGTTTAAGTCCCGTTGTAGGTTGTCGGACATTTCTTGGTGGATGGCGTTTTCGTCTCCTGCATTTTTTTGCGTGAGCAAAGCTGCGTTTTTCAGCAGTTGCAAAAATGAATGGAATGCGTCTTTCGTTAAAGGGCCTGGATGATGGGAGAGGAAGTAAGTATCCGCATCGTATTTTTCCAATCGTTGAATGAGCTTCAGCATTTTTTCTACAGTGTAATTCCACTTTTCCGCATACAGATTCGCATAAAGGCAATCTCCTACAAATAGAGCCTTTTCCTCGGGGATGAAGGCGACGCAAGAATCACTTGAGTGGTCGCCGCCGACGTGTTCGATTTCACAAGTTACGCTGCCTAAATGCACTGTCATCCGATCTTCGAATGTTAACGTCGGAAGATGAATTTGGATGTTCCGATCATTCCCGAATTCTTTCTTCATTGCGTCCGCACAAAATGGGATTTCCGTACCTTCCTCCACCCGTTGATCCAAATCTTTGTCTTCCCAGGAAAGGGGCTGCATCTCTTTAATTTTGCCGTATGTCTCCTTACACGAAATACTCGGCACGGCAATTTCACGCATGCCGAAGACATGGTCCCAATGCCAATGGGTGAGGGCAAGCAGGTCTGCTTGAATCCCAATTTCCCTGAGCTGCTGTAAAAACAGCTTGGCGTGCTGCGATGAATTCCCTGCGTCAATAAGCAACGTCTTTTCTTCGCCGACTACCGCCCCTAGTATCGGGCGGTCCGTCTCTTGAACAGGTGGTAAGTAATAAAGGCGGTCGGATATTTTCGTTAGTTTTTGCATTATTTTTCTCCTAACTTCATAGCAGTTTCTATTATTGCGCGTTTTCTTTTTCCCATCTTTCAATTTCAGCTTTGACGATTGGCGCAACCTCTGTCCCTAGCAATTCAATCGCCTTCATGACATCCTCATGCGGCATGGAACCGACAGGAACGTGGAGCATGAACCGTTCAACTCCGACATTTTTTCGGAGGTAGATGATCTTTTCTGCGACTGTTGCCGCGTCTCCTACATACATGGCCCCTTCCAAGCTGCTTGCAGCCTCGAATGTATTTCGTGTGTAAGGTCCCCACCCGCGTTCCTTCCCTAACACATTCATCACTTGTGCAGTTGGTGGGAAGAATTTATCCTTTGCGATGGCAGTCGTCTCCCCGACGAAGCCATGGGAATGGGATGCAATCTTTAGCTTCGATACGTCATGCCCCGCCCTTTCAGCCGCTCGTTTATATAACTCGACAATCGGCGCAAACTGCAACGGACTGCCGCCAATGATTGCAAGTACAAGAGGCAGCCCGAGAACGCCAGCACGCACAGCGGACTGCGGGGTTCCTCCGCTTGCAATCCAAATCGGCAAACGGTCTTGTTCAGGTCGTGGATACACGCCTAAATTCGGAATGGATGGACGATGTTTCCCATTCCATGTGACCTTTTCGGATTCATTTATTTTCAATAATAATTCCAGCTTCTCATCAAATAATTCATTATAATCCTGAAGATCGTAGCCGAATAGAGGAAATGATTCGATGAATGATCCCCTGCCCGCCATAATTTCCGCGCGACCGTTTGAAATGGCGTCGACCGTCGCAAATTGCTGGTAGAGACGTACCGGGTCATCGGAGGACAAAACGGAGACGGCACTCGTCAGTTTAATCCGGCTTGTCCGTGCAGCTGCTGCAGCAAGCAGAACGGCAGGCGCCGAGCAGGCAAAATCTTCGCGGTGATGCTCCCCTACTCCGAATACATCCAGTCCGACTTTATCCGCCAAGACGATTTCTTCCACGACTTCACGGATCCGCTCCGCATGGCTTACGACTTTACCCGTTTCCACATCCGGCGTCGTTTCCACGAATGTTGTTATACCTATTTCCATCGTCATTTCCTCCTAAAGTGAACAATCGCTTTTGTATCTATTGTATACCAACTTTAACGTAACAGCCGTTTGGAAGCTTTTTTCGGCGCCTGTTCAGCACACTATTCTGACTATACACTACAATTGCATAATAGAAATACAGGACACAGATCACACAAGCTTCCGATCAACTTGATAATGAGTTTATATTCAATTTGATGAATTGTCATAAATGTGTCTTGCACAGGCACCGACACAATTTGGGCTCTGTTTCAATGACGTTGAATGCATAATGAAAAGCTGACGAACCTCTGCGTGGGTTGTCAGCTTTTTATTTGAACCAAAGATTTCAAATATCCAAGTTGTGATAAGCATAATGCCACGCCTAACAGAATAAAGTGGAATAGATTGAATTTATCCAGGTAAAGGAGTGAGCGAGTGGCTAAATGCAAGAAATGTGGTGCAGACAAATCAGAGTGCAAGAATTGTAAAAAATGCAATTGATCATAGTTAGCGGTTATTCGTGAAGAAAATAATTGAAATGCCTTCGTTCCCAATTGGGAACTTTTTTTGCTTCCAAGCTCCCTCATTCACTTTGGAATATAGCGTTTAAAACTCACTGATGTTACCTCATATCCGTTGCCCGTCCAATCGTACGACAGTTTCAAGTCCCCAATTAAACCTCCAATGGTAATGAATACGGGAACATCCGCAACAATTTTATTTTCCTCAACTGAATAATCCACTTGGTCTCCATCAATCGATACATCCGTTGAGGAAGGTTTAACGGTAGTATAGTGAAATGGTTTGACGTTTATGTTATACACTTTTTGTTTTGTTGCAATTGTCACGATGTCTCCCTTTTTTTCCATCTTTACTAATCGTTTAACCGCGACAGCCGCCGGTTCAACTGTAACTTCTTTATAATCTGAAGATCCATCGTGTTGCAGTACATGAATGGGATCTTGGTAACTGTCCAACACAATAATAATATCCTTGAATTTATCGTTATTTAAATCCTCTCGGAACAGATAGGTATCATACTTACCGCTTTCCCATGTCGGAAAATGAAAAAGACTTCCATCTCTATCACCGATCTGAACGGTGAAATTGCGAAATGTCATCCAGTTAATCCTATCAGCCATCAAATAAACATTCTCATACCATCTGTCGGTTTGAATGCTATTGACGACCACTCGATCAACTGCATGAACATCCTTCTGAAATAAAGGGAAAGCCGTACAAATAGTGATGAGAACAATGAATCGTCTTTTCATTGAAAATCCGCCTTTTATTGTTAAGATTCCCTGTATTTTTACTAAGATACGTATTGTCTCGTAACTGTTGCTTACAGGACAATGCGTATTATTCCTTCGCAACTTCAATTGTCGCCGAAATCTCAATGCCATTCAACGCCTGGGCTGCAAGCCGATCTGCCTCGGCATTCTTTTTGCGCGATACCAACTCATATTCCGGCCGAATGCCAAGCTCTTTCAATTTCGATTCGATTCTGTCCGCCCAACTGAACAGGTTCTCTTCGATGACGGGCCATTCCTCGCTCAAATGATTGATGACGACACGGGAATCCCCGATGAATCGCACGGAAAGGTCATGTACATTCAACAGCTCCAACTCCTGCAAGCAAAAATGAAGTGCTGCATATTCAGCCTCGTTATTTGATATGAGCTCTGAAACGGCTGCGTTTCTCCTTAGGCGGTACGACTTTCCGTTTTGATCGTAATAAATGACACAGCCTAAACCGGCTGCCTTCGTTGTCAGGTCGAATCCCCCATCAAAATAAACAGTTATATTATGCGGTTCCGTTTCGATCCCTTTCAAGTAGCCCTTCATTTCCTTAACCGTCCACGAGCTATCGAATCGGTCAATGAACAGCACTTGTTTAGCACGGCCCATCCTCTCTAAATCCTCCGCAATCCGGATAGCTTGTTCCGCCGGCATTTCATCTGAACGAAAGTTTGTTTCCAGTCCCTTCGGTGATTTATAAATCCATTCCACTGTGACGTTCATGGCTACACCTCCAGTTGTAATCTTTGTTGCATGCAATAATAGGTACCTCAGTAGGTGCCTGTGCAGCAAACTATTCAGACTATACACTACAATTGTATAATAAAAATAAGGAAACCGACCGATTTAATAACCGATAAGCTTCCTTTCGTGTTTTTATACAAACAGATGAATTGTCATAAATGTGTGTTACACAGGCACCCACACAATTCGGAAGGATGTGTTTATGGTGGTTTCCCCTTTATCTTTTAATGCTTCCTGAAACGAGTATGGAGCCCGCAATGACAATGATTGCACCTATGACAAATTGTAAATTGACCGCCGTACCGATAAAGACAATTTCGGTTAAGATCGCCCAAAACACATACGTATTGTTCAGTGATTGTCCCCTGGCAGCTCCGATTAAATCAATTGACGAATAATATAAGGAATAATTAAGAGTTCCTAATAGCCCGGCGATGACGATGACCCATACGATGCTCGATGTCGCCGCTTCAAATACTAAAGGATAGCCATGCAGCAATGGCACGAGTATGATTCCATAACTGAATGCGGATGTAATTTGCCTTATATTAATCGCGTATAGCGGGACGACTTCCTTACCTCTCATCCCCCAAGCGCCGATTACACCTTCAAGCCCCCAAAAGATGGCGGCCCCTAATGAAAACAAGATTCCGATGAAAAAGGTGCTTTCTGCGTCAAATTTTGTTGGCACATATGCCAGTATAATGACCCCGATAATACTCAACACAACACCGGACCATGTTTTTTTATTCATTTTTTCCTTCAAAAAGAAGTATGCGAGCACGGCTCCTATGCCAGGAAATATAGAAGCAATACTTGCCGCATACGTTACACCGGCATATTGAATCCCAAGGAAATAAAAACTCATTGCCAAAGGTCCGCCCGCCAATGCACCTAACACTAAAATAGCGCCACTCTTCGTTTTATAAAGCTTCAAGACATTTATAAATTCGCCCTTAATAATCATCAACAACGAGATCCAAATTGAAGAGAAAAAGTCATGCATGAACGCAGCAATTATTGGAGCAATTATTACAGCCTCTTTAAATGGTGTGCTCGCAATAATAATGCCAATAATGACTGTATCTACACCCCATGCAATTGCGGACGTAGCCCCTAAACTTATACCTTTAGCACTTTTTTTCATCAGCTTTACCTCTTCTCGATAATCATTTTTTGTTGTTAAATGATTGCCTTCTATCGGTATAGTTTTTCCCATTGCAGCGAAAATACACATGAAAAATGCGACCCATGATTTTCCCTATTTCGCCTGACTGGTGCCTGTGCAGAGAACAATTCAGACTATACACTACAATTGCATAATAAAAATAAGGAAACCATCCGATTCAATGATCGGCTAGTTTCCTTACGAATATTTATACAAAAGATTGAATTGTCATAAATGCGCCTTGCACAGGCACCGAAGTCTCTGGCACCGAAGTCTCTGGCACCGAAGTCTCTAATTTTCCGGCTTGAAAAGTTTTGAGATTGCCGAAAACAGGCCTTTCTTTTTGCTGTTTTGAGGCTTTTCAACATTCGGTGTTTCCCTTTTTACGTAAATTTCTTCTTTGTCAATAGCATGGTCGTATGCGAGGATGATACCAATTTCGGAATCATGATTTTTATTTGTGACAAATGTATAAGGCACATCATACTTGGAAGCAATTTTGGTATATTTTAAAAGCACTTTATAGTGTATATGTCCATTCAGATAAAGACGAGCTTCTCTGTTTTCCTTTATCGCGTCCTCGACTTGTTCATAAATGCCTCTTTCTCTTACTTGTTCTTTTGTAAGCGCGATGACAATCCGTTCACGAATTGTTCCAAGAAATTTCCGCCGTTCGTCTGGCTTTGTTTCTCTAGATCCATGAATTCCTTGCTGAATATAGTCATCAATATTACCAGACACCTCAACCTCACCTGCCGAATTTAAATATTTTTCCTTAAACAAAAAGACAGCTACTAGAGCTGCCATTCTGTATATATTATAGAGTTACGCGAGTGCCTGTTTTGCCTTCGAGTGCGTCTTGAAGTTTGTCCATTGAAGTGATAACGACGTTTTTGCCGCCTTTTTCCAAGAACATGATCGCTGCTTCGATTTTCGGACCCATGCTTCCTTTAGGGAAGTGGCCTTCATCCATGTAGCGAAGTGCTTCTTCAACAGTCATTTCGAACAGGTTCTCTTGTTGTGGAGTACCGAAGTTGATTGCTACTTGCTCAACGCCAGTTAGGATGAACAAGTAATCAGCGTTGATTTCTGCAGCTAATAGTGCGCTTGCGAAGTCTTTATCGATAACAGCGTCTGTACCTTTTAACATGCCGTTTTCTTCGACAACAGGGATTCCGCCGCCGCCAGCTGTGATAACAATGATCTCTTTATCAAGTAGAGCTTGGATAGCATCTTTCTCAACGATTGTAACTGGTTTTGGAGAAGCAACGACGCGTCTGTATCCACGTCCGCTGTCCTCGATGTAATCGATTTTTTCTGTTTCAAGAACTTTGTCCAACTCTTCTTGTGTGTAGAATGGACCGATCGGTTTTGTCGGGTTAGCGAATGCTGGATCTTCTTGGGAAACAACAGATTGTGTAACGATTGTCGCAACAGGTCGTTGGATGTTGCGCTCAACCATTTTGTTTCTGAATGCTTGCTGAATCAAGTAACCAAGGTTACCTTGTGTTTCAGCGTCCAACACGTCTAGTGGGAAAGCAGGAACGACAGATTCCGCCATTTGGTTTTTAATTAATGAATTTCCTACTTGTGGACCGTTACCGTGTGTAATGACAACTGTGTTTCCTTGTTCGATCAGATCAAGAACAGGTTCGCAGCTCTCATTGATATTGTGCATTTGCTCTTCAAGTGTTCCTTTTTGGCCTTCTTTGATGATTGCGTTACCGCCGATGGCTAAAACGATTTTTTTACTCATCGATAACTCTCCTTTAATTAAGAAAAATAAACTACATTTGCAAGTCCAACTGTTGGAGTAAAATGAAACCTCTTCATTTTATCACAGAAAAGAGGAGAGGAACTAGCTACAAACCATCCCTCTCCACATGAATCCATTATTCCGCAGCTTCGATTAGTCCAAGCTTCACTGCGTAAGCATCGATCGCTTTTTCAAAAGCAGCTAATGGAGCACGAACAGTACCTGCACCGATTTGGCCCACGCCAGCTTCTTTGTGAGCGATACCCGTGTTGATAATCGGTTCGATTCCAGTTTCAACAACTTTTCTAGCGTCGATTCCTAGGCAAGAACCTTTGAAGTCCCATGTAGGAATTGAGAAGTTCGGGTTGTGATCGATACAAATATCCATCATATCATTACTTGTGTTAACTGCATCGTCCATACCACCAGCGCCTACGAAGCGTGTAACACCAGGAGCAGCGATCATTGCAAATCCACCAACACCGAATGTTTCAGTGATTGCACTGTCACCCATGTCTTTACAAGCCATATCTTGATCGTATCCTGTGAAGAATAGACCTTGTGGCGTGTTAACTGGCGCTGTGAACCATTGGTCACCCATGCCTGCAATACGGATTCCGAACTCATGTCCGTTACGGCACATTGCTGTTACTACTGTACCATGTTGGATTTGTCTAGCTGAGTCCATAACCGCTTTCGTTGAAGCCATCGCAATGTTCAAGAAGTACTGATCCGTATCAGCTAGGAATTGGATAACGTCTTGCTTGTCTTTTTCGTCTACATCCGTTTGTAGAATGTAAGGAACGATGTCTTTCAAGAAAATAAGTGAACCAGCAATATTACGTTGGTGGAATTCGTCACCCATTGTAATTGCTCTAGCCATCATAACGTTTACGTTAAGGCCGTCACCTTTAATGTGAAGAGCTTTGGATAGTGTTGGTCCAAGAACATCTCTGAACCAGTTTAGACGGTTGATTACTTCTTCAGAGTAAGCACCGAAACGAAGTACTGCACCAATTCCTTCGTTCATCGTGCAATATGCGCGGTTTCCGCCGTCACGGTTTTCAGCAACGAGAACCGGCATGCTTCCAGATGTGATTCCACCCATTGGCCCTACTGCGTTTACGTGGTGACAAGGAATGAATTCAACTTCTCCGTTTTCAAGCATAGCACGTGCTTCATCAGCATTCGTTGCCCAGCCTTCAAACAATGCAGCACCGATGCAAGATCCTTGCATTGGGCTCGTCATGTTTTCCCACTTAATAGGTGGTCCTGCATGAAGTAGTACTTTTCCGTTTAATTCTTCAATTACAGATTTAGCTGGAACTACATCAATTAAAAATGGTGCGCCCGATACTACTTTATCGATAACCGCTCGGTTTGCTTCATCAATTGTTTTAAATTGTCCGTACATTATGGTTTCCTCCTGAAAATTCAATATTTCTTAGAACCTTATCTGCGTTCAGCTCGAGCTTACTTAAGGAGGCTCAAGATTTTGCGAAGTCTTGGATTTCCTCCAGCAACTGGACGCCAGTCATATTGAACAACTCTGCCACCGGTAGCAGTGATCGATTCTGTGAATTTCTTCAATCCAACGTTAACTACGCTTGGTTTTTCATTCAATAGCTTCTCGATTGCTTCTGAAACTGTAAACTCAACAGTTGCAGTTTCTTTTGCTGGAACGACTTCTTTTGTACCTTCTTCAACTTGAATGCCAAGCATCGCTAAAGCAGTCAGAGTCGCTTGGTTGTTGCTATCGCGAATGATAACGCCAGCTTTTTCTAGTTTAGCTTTTTGCTCATCGATGTTTTGTGGATCTTGGTCAGTACCGCAAACAGTTGCAACGAAGTAGATGTTTCTGCCAGCTGCTTTTGTTTCGTTTTGGATTTTTTCGATGCCAGGGAGCAATGCGCCTGCCATATCGTCGTGTGCACCATATCCAAGAACAACGTCAAACAGGATAACTGCTGTTGATTCATCTTGTGCAGCTTTTTGGAAGAATTGAATTCTTGTATCCGGATCGATCATTGGGTGTGGTTTACCTTGCGTGTAAACGTCGTCACCAAGGTCGATTACTTCAAAGCCGTTTGCATTTAGAAGGTAGCCAGCTTGGTCATGGTCAGTTTCTCCAAGGTTCAAACCTCTGCTGATCAAAGTAGCTGCTTCATATCCAAGCGTTCCGCCGGAATATAGACCTTTGATTGTTTTTTGTTCAGGTTTCAAGTCTACTGCAGGTACTTCGTCTTCAAGGTGATTGTAATTTGGTTTGATCGGGTTGCCTTTTACGAGATCAACAGCAAGTGCTGCTGTTTCTTCAAGCGTGTTTGCATAGTACACATTTCCTTCATGGTTATGTGGCTCTTCTCCAAGGAAGATTGCAACAACCGGTTTAGAAATGCTGTGTAGCAAGCTTACAACTTCGTCACGAACTTCTTTTGCAGGTGGCTTAGAAATAAGTGTAATCACTTCTGTTTGGTTATGTTGTGCCAATGCTTTAAGGCCGTCCAACATTGTAATTGCACCGATTTTGTCAGAAAGGTCGCGGCCGCCCGTACCGATTGCGTGGCTCACACCTGCGCCTAGACGATCGATTTCAGTCGTAACTTCTTGGATACCTGTTCCGGAAGCTCCGATTACACCGATTTTGCCTGTTTTCACTACGTTTGCGAATGCAAGTGGAACACCGGAAACGATTACTGTACCAGCATCAGGACCCATGACGAGAAGACCTTTTTCATGAGCTTTTTCTTTAATGCGGCGCTCATCTTCAGTCGTAACGTTGTCACTGAAAATCATTACGTGCATATCTCTGTCTAGTGCTTTTTCCGCTTCTTCAGCAGCGTATTGGCCTGGTGTAGAGATGATTGCAATGTTTGCATCAGGAAGTGCATTCACAGCTTTGTCCCATGAGTTAACAGTTTCGAAAGATTCTTTACCAGCGCTGATCGCTTGGTTGCTTAGGTAGTTATCAACTTCATCAAGCACTTCTTGGATTTTCTCTTCTTGATCCGTGTCAAGAACGATACACATATCGTTTGATGCTGCGCCTTCAAGCTCTTCAGTGAAAAGGCCAGCAGTTTTGAAGATGTCTTTGTTAGCAGGCGTACCCATCATGACTTGAACTTTGTTAACGCCTTCCATTGTTGAAATTTTATTCGTGAGAAGCATTAGGTTAACTGAATCCTGGTATGAATTCTGTTTGACAATCGTATAAAGCATGTTTTCACGCACCTCTTTAGAATTTTTTTGTACTTGCTTTTTTGACAGAAAATTGAAGAAACCTACGTAAAATTTGCACAGAAAAGCGGGTGGCCACTCAGGATGACCACCCTTTCTCCTTCTTACTTAGCAAAAGGGCTCTTATTATCGTAAGCATTGTTATGAACAACGTCTGAAATTAAATATTCATAAATATGATCTACAATTTCAATTCCGTTTTCCTCGTATTGTTTCTCCCTTTCAGCACTTCTTTGTCCAGGGTAGGAAACGTGATCAAAACCAGGAGCCGGTTTAATGTTATTAAGATCTTTCATTGTTGTAGCAATACTTTCCTGGAACGCATTTAATCCTGTGAAGTATTCCGGATTAATGACAATATGAAGTTGTCCAAGATTTCGGTATTCGGTGAGATCATGGTACATTGATGAAACTTTGTTTCCAAATGGAAGTCCAAGCAGAATTCCAGATAGAACGTCAACCATCATCATGAGTCCGTATCCCTTAGGTCCAGCGATCGGCACTAAAGCATTCACTTTAAATGGATCGGTCGTCGGCTTTCCTTCGCTATCAACGGCCCATGTATCAGGAATGGATTCATTTTTTGATCGAGCATGAAGAATTTTCCCCCAAGCTTGAACGGTTGTTGCCATATCAAATGTAATGTTCTCTCCGTTTTTGCCTGGTGCCGCAAAAGCAATTGGATTTGTTCCGTAATATGGCTCTGATCCGCCGAAAGGAACGACCATCGGATCTGATTGGCAAACTGAAATACCAATCAAATTCTCGTTGGCAGCTTGTTGAACAAAGTAAGAAAGGGCACCGCTATGACCGATTCTTCTTACGCCAACAACAGCTACTCCGTTTTCTTTTGCCATTTGAATTGCTTCGTCCATTGCTAATTTCGCAGCGACATGACCTACCCCATTATCGCCGTCAAATACAGCAGTGCAAGGACCCGTTTTCTCAAATGTGAAATCAGGATTCGCATTAAGTCCGCCTTTAGCAATTCGCTCTGCATAATATTCCACTCTCATCGCTCCGTGAGAATGAACTCCCCTGGCATCCGCATGAACGAGCACGTCTGCAACGCCACGAGCATGTTCCTCGGTTAACCCTGCCTTATGCAGCTTTTTCGTAATCAACTCATTCAACTGCTCACTACTTAATCTCATTCCACTCACCCCTATTAAGTTCTTCAACCGGTTTATCTATATTCAAATATCGAATATTATTCAGCGAAAGGGTTCTTATGATCATATTGATTATTATGGATGACATCAGATTTTAAATACTCATAAATATCATCTACAATTTCAATACCGTTTTCTTTGTAGTCCTCGATGACGACATCATTATTTTGACCTGGGTAGAGGACTTTCGAGAAGCCCGGTGCAGGCTTGATTTGATTCAAATCTTCCATCGTTTGAGTGATGTCGTTTTTGAATCCAGTTAATGCCGTAAAGAATGCCGGATTGATGACAATATGAAGCTGACCTAATTTTCGATATTCCGATAAATCCTCATACATAGAGGAAACTTTGTTACCGAACGGAAGTCCGAGAAGAATTCCCGATAGCACATCTACCATCATCGCAAGGCCATAACCTTTTGGACCTGAGATCGGGAGCAATGCATTAACGTTCATCGGATCTGTTGTTGGTTCTCCATTGCTGTCAACTGCCCATGTATCTGGGATTGATTCGTTTTTAGAACGAGCATGAAGAATTTTCCCCCAAGCTTGTACAGTCGTTGCCATATCCAATGTAATCATTCTGCCATCGCTGCTTGGTGCTGCGAAAGCGATCGGATTCGTTCCGTAATAAGGCTCCGCTCCGCCAAATGGAACGACCATCGGATCTGATTGACAAACCGAGAAGCCGACCAAGTCTTCACTTGCCGCCTGGTTCGTGAAATAAGAAATTGCTCCGCTGTGAGAGATATCTCTAACTCCAACGATGGCAACTCCACTTTCTTTCGCCATTTTGATTGCTTCATCCATGGCTAGTTTCGCTGCTGTATGGCCATTTCCGCCATCTCCGTGGAATACTCCAGTGGCCGGGCCAGTTTTTTCGAATCTAAAGTCAGGATTTGTATTCATCCCGCCCTTTGCGATTCGTTCTGCATAATATTCCACGCGCATTGCACCGTGGGAGTGGATGCCTCGTTCGTCGGCAAACGTCAATACGTCTGCCGCGACATCAGCATGTTCCTCTTTCAGGCCGGCTTTTTGAAGCTTTGTTTTGATTAGACCTTTTAGATCTTCTCTACTTACTCTCATCATGACACCTCTTCACTGGGATTATTATAGTGATGCATCCCGATTGCAGTCTTTAGAATAAACATAAGTCAATGGTTCTCTTCCAACTGCATACGCTGCTTGATGCACATATGGCGCCATAAAAATGTAGTCGCCTTTTTTGACTGGAATCCATTCGTTGTCAAGGTTATACATACCCTCTCCTGACAATAGGTAAGCACCGTGTCCTTGATAGTGTGTTTCAACAAATGGGTGGCTTGCTGCCGGATCGAATGAAAGAATGTGGAAGTTCATATCAAATTCAAGATCCAACGGCAATAGATCTTTCAGGTGAACGTTGTGCATATCGTCATAGTCCATGTACTCGATGTCATTCGCATGGCCGGAAACGACCCAAGGCTTGCGTCCGTCTTTCAATGGAATATGTTTTTGTTTGTATAGGAACAAGCGGGAATCACCTGACTCCATATTTTCCAAATACATTTTCACGCCTGGTGGGCAATATAGGTAGCCGCTTTCTTCCAGAATGAACTCCTGGTCGTCTGCTTTCGCTTTCACTTTTCCGCTAATAACGTAAACAAAGCATTGTACGTCTTCTTCACCACAGAAGCCTTCGCTATTCTTTCCGCCTTCATGCATTGTTACCATGTAGTCGACAAAGCCAGCGCCCAGCTTCGGTGAAGCCAAAATGGAGATTCTGCAATTTTCAAATCCAGGGATCACGTTATTCACTAATCCTTCTGGAGCGATTAGCGCATATTGACCTGGTTTAATAATTGACCTGCTTGAAAGTATATCTTTTGGATAACCCATCGTTACATTCTCCTCTGTTTGTTTATATTTCCAGGAGTACACCTGGTATTTACACAACAAATTGACTGCGAATTATTCTTTATAACCTAATTCATAAAGAGCACCAATAAGTGCTTTTACGCCTTCCGCCAAATCTGCCGGTTCTGTAAACTCTGCAGGATTATGGCTGATTCCCTTTAGACTAGGAACAAATAACATAGCTGTCGGTACGACTGGAGCAAAGATTTGGGAATCGTGTCCAGCGCCACTGTGCATTACCTTGAAATTGAGGCCGTTATCTTTACATTGCTTTTCAATGAGTTCAACGATCTTTTCATCCATCGGAACCGGATCTTCATCCATCCATAGATCGA
Organism: Sporosarcina sp. Marseille-Q4943; assembly: GCF_943736995.1. Lineage (GTDB taxonomy): Bacteria > Bacillota > Bacilli > Bacillales_A > Planococcaceae > Sporosarcina. Next base: position 1,051,961 of record NZ_OX031157.1, read on the forward strand.
TGTTCATTTCAACTTCGTGCTCTTTGGCGATGTCCTGCATTCTAGCCGTCATTTGTTCTGTAAATGAAACGATTGCCTCTTTATCAGTATGACGAACATCAATTGTAAACATAGCTTTTCCTGGCACTACATTGACGATGTTTGGAGAAGCTTCAAATTTTCCAACCGTTGTGACGAGTGGATCACCTTCAGCTCTTGCCATCGAAATAATTTCATGGACCATTTGGCTAGCCGCAAACACAGCGTCTTTTCGGTACCCCATTGGCGTTGTACCAGCATGATTAGCTTGACCTGTTATTTCAACCGTATACCGTCTTTGTCCAACAATGTTGTTCACGACACCAATTGCCGTTTTTTCGGTTTCCAAAACGCTGCCCTGTTCGACATGAACTTCGACGAATGCTTTCAAATCCTCACGAGGACCTTTTGATTCATCTCCGAAACCGAAGCCTGCTTCCTTCATCGCTTCGACAAATGGAACACCATCGAAATCTTTGATTGTTTCAACGTCTGCGCGCTTCGCTAAGCCGACAATGTTTTTGGAACCCCAGAACGAGTAAGGAAAACGGCTGCCTTCTTCTTCAGCCATTGAAACGACTTCAATGTTTCTAACCGGTTCACCGAAATGCTTTTTCAAATATTTCAACGCAATGATCCCGGCTACAATTCCATATGCGCCATCGAAACGGCCGCCGTTTTTCACGGTATCAACATGGGAGCCAGTTAAAACCGTTTCATTCGTATTTTTACCTTTTATCGTTCCGAATAGATTTCCAATTTCATCAAATCGAGCTTCCAGGCCTTCGCTCTCCATCCATTCTTTCAAAGCATGTTGCCCTTCGACCCATTCTTTCGTGTACAGCAAACGAGATACTCCGCCTTCGGAATCCTTTCCGAATCCGGCCAACCATTCAAGCTTGCCTGCTGTTTCTTCAGCTAGATGATCAAGCTTTTGTAAAGTATCTTTAATTTCGTTCACTATGTTACACCTCCCTTTTTCTCGCTATGTATAAATTGCTAGTCATTTCACCGAAAGATGTATTCCTAGTCAACTCTTTGTTTAGTTTTCATGCATGTCATATGCACCACTATTAATTGTAATCGTTTCACATGAAATAATCTTTTGCATACAAGGATAAAGATTCATCTTATTTTTGACCATTATGGATAACTTATTACTAAAATGAAAAAAGGGATGGAAATCGAATTGATTCCCATCCCTTTTGTTTATTAAACGCATTGATGCAAAAACGTCAGACTGACGCGACGTTGATTTCCGTTCCGGGCGGACGCTTTCCGGGGGGCTTGCCCTCAGCCTCCTCGTCGCTTTGCTCCTGCGGGGTCTTCACGCTGCGCTGATCCCCCAGGAGTCGCCGCCCTGCACTCCAATCAACTGGATTGCCCTTAGGTCAACGGCATCATTCAAGTAACGCTTTCAGCCGGCGTTTTCCATGTCCAGCTGGCCAGCTTCTTAAGATTTAGAGCAGCAAAAGTCAGCCTCGCCTGCATGGACAATTTTTCAAGACCCTTTAGGGTTGTCCATCGCATGCCATGCTTTTCTATGCCGACGGCTAAGACACGCTCGATCGTCTCTGTACGCTTCCTGTATATTTCCTTGATTTGGTAGTTATGTCGCAAGTCCTGAACTACATCCAAATAGTCTTGCCAGATATGACGTTGAATCATCTTTTGGTGATTCTTGCTCTGCGTGCATTGGTGAATCACTGGACACGTAGCACAAATAGAAGGAATTGAGGCATACTTGCGATACCCTTCTATTGTAGTTGTTTGGTATTTAAGAACCTGTCCTTCGGGACAGAGATAGCAGTCAAAATGCTCGTCATAGACATACTCGTGTTTTTTGAAGAAGCCTTCTACTGAATGAATGTATCTTAATCAATACAACAGGATCTATACTGGACCTTCCAATGGCAGAGTAAAGATCTTCGACTAATGGATAGATAAAGGAGAAATCAATCGCAACTGTTCGCGTTCATTAATTTGATTCTTCGTCATCATATCCATCACCTCATTCAGTTAATAGGAAACACGTTGATTGGAGCGGAGAGCGGCGACTCCTGCGGGAACAGCACGAGCTGAAGACCCTGGACTGAGCGCAGCGAGGGAAGCGGCTGAAGCCGTGCCCGCGGAAAGCGTCCGCTCGCAGCGGAAATCAACATTGTAGCTTTATCTCTTTTTTAAAAGAAAAAAGACTGGAGGCAACATACGCTGCCTCCTTGCCTATTTTTCTTTTTCACGTTGGATCAGTTCATAAATCTTGAGCCCGACTCGCACAGATAACATTTCTTCCGAATCGTTGAAATCCATTCCTGTAATTTCCTTAATCCTATCCAAACGGTAGACAACGGTCTTATAGTGAACGAAGAGAAGCTTGGCCGCTTGAGCAATGTTCTGATTGCAATCTAAAAAGGTTTGCAATGTCTTCAACAAATCTGCTTGATTTGCTTGTTGATAATCGAGCAGTTCATTGAGGGACTGTGGAATGAATTGGACAAGAGCGGTTGAATCCTTAATATGGCGAAGCAATCTGAAGATCCCTAATTCCGAAAAGGCGGTGATCGAATCCAAGCCATTTAATGTTGCACCTAAATCGAGAGCATCTTGGGCTTCCCTATAACTTGTAGGGATTTCGGAAATATCGTTCACTACACCACCTATCCCGACTTGCACTGCGATGTCTTTAATTTGCCCTTTGACGAGCGCTTGAATCGCCTCTGACGTTTTCGTAATTTCGTCCATCCACGAAACATCGTCTTTGCTCGCCTCTTCCACTTTCCAAAGGACGATAAAGAGATTGCTCCTGTTGGAAATGATCCCGTTCGGCAAATAATGATGGATCGCCTCATGTGCAAGGAAATGGCTTCGGTCGGATAGGTCGCTTTTCTGTTCTAATACGACGTCTGTAAAACGGTTGATCTTGAAGAGCACTGCGGCAAAGGATCCGTCGAGATCCCAGCCGATCAAGTTCGCCTTTTCATATATGGCATTGATTGATTGGATTTTTCCACTAATCAGTTCCTCAATCAGATCATTTTTATATTTATTCTCAACTTCCGCGACCGCAAATTGCTTCACTAATTCGAGGGATAATGATATTGCCGCGTTCTCTACAGCTATCAAGTCGAGTTCACCTAAAGATTTATTAATCTCACCGATGAGCAAATACATTTTATTATGGTTTAACGTTTCAATTGGTACGACAATTTGATGGCCTTTAATATTATTCAGTTCCGGATATTTTACAATTTGCCGATAGTGTGGGAATTTAATGCCCGCTGTCCGTTCGTAGAAGTGGACTTTCTCCACCATTTCAAACTTTTCCAACTCAGGATAAGTCGAAACGATACAGCTGAAATTCCGATCAAACAACGCGACCGGATTTCCGATCAACTCTTCAAGTGTATGGATAATCTTCTCAAGCCCTTTATCTGCAAGGGACAGTGCTGTGAATCGATCATGGATCTCTTTATAGTATTGCAGTTTTGTCACTTGCTTATTAAAAAGCTCCCCCATGATCGGATACATGACATCAACAAATGGAACCTCTTGAGGGAGTTGGATGATTGGCATCCTATTCCTCTCGGCCGTTTCAAGCAATTGATCTGAAATTTCCTCACTATGCTTCTTAATCACAAGGGCGCTTACTCTTTTCTCAGCTAATTGAGCAATGAAATCCTTTTGCTCTTTATCAGTGAAGTTCCGGATTGAATAGAGGCTCGTTAAGATTACTTCCCCACCCCTAATCCAATTTGCAATATCAGGGCCCTCCATGATCGTCACGCCTTCAATTACATTGTTAATATAATTGTGGCCGCCTAAAACCTCAGCGTCCTTCATGGACTCGATCGCTAATAAATCTTTTATTGTCAACTCCATTTGCGGCAGTCCTTTCCATGTATCTAAAAGTCCTTATCTCGAAATATCATTCATCTTATTATACAATAATAAAATAAAACTTATCTAACGAAGGAAAGAGTGTGACTCATATTGAAAACAACTGTTATCTATAAACAGGAACAAAACTTCGAGCTTAAAGGCGATTTTTATCCCACATCCGAAAAGTCTCGCCCTGTCATTGTCTTTATTCACGGCGGAGGTCTTGTCTGGGGCTCGCGCGAAGATATGAAATCCGAACAGATTAAGTTTTTCCAGCAAGCGGGTTTTAATATTTTTTCAATCGATTACCGTTTAGCGCCAGAATCCAAACTTCCTGCTATTCAAGAGGATATTGTCGACGCCCTCCATTGGGTAGAAAACGAAGGTGTTAAACAGTTTGATTATGATCCAGAAAAAATCGCTGTCATCGGAAGTTCTGCCGGTGGATACTTGTCACTTTTAACAGGAACATTTACGAATAAGCCGAAAGCGATCGTTTCTTTTTACGGTTATGGTGATATTACCGGAGACTGGGCAGTGAAACCAAGCCCCCATTATGCAGCTATGACAAATGTGCCGAGGGAACTTGCAAAAATGCTCGTATCGAATGAAATCATTTCAGTCGGCCCAATCGAAAAGCGTTACGCAATCTATATGCACGCAAGGCAGCATGGAGTTTGGATCGAAGAATTGAGTGGGCTTATCCCTATTATTTCGAAGGATGAACTGTCGAAGTACTGCCCTCTTTTCAACATTCAAGCTAATTTCCCGCCGACACTTCTATTGCACGGAACGGAAGATGAGGACGTCCCTTATGAACAATCCGTTTTATTCGCAGAGAAATTAAAGGAAAACGGGGTGGAAGGTAAACTGATCACAATTCCAGAAGGCAAGCATTCATTCGACGAAGATTGGCAAAACCCAATCGTGCAAAACGCTTTCGAAGAAGTGATCACATTCTTAAATAATAAGTTGAAGTAAAGGATAAGCATCGTTGATTTCCGCTCCAGGTGGACGCTTTCCGCGGGCGAGCGCTGAGCCAATCGAACAGCGCAGGGTTCGATTTGCCGTATTTCTGCGCCTTTTGCAGAAATTAAGGCACCCTGCTCGCAACGCTTTGCTTTTGCTCGCAAACGCCGTTCTTCGTGACGGCATTCGCAGGAGTCGCCACCTTCCACTTCAATCATAAAGCAACTTTAAAATTTATAAATTGAATAGCGTATTAAAAATCGTCCAATCAAATGGTTTGTAGCAATTACAATCCAATTTTTGAAAGGACGATTTTTAAGTGTAATCCGAAAACTACTATACAATAATAACACATAATGTTCCCTTCAATAGAGAAAAACAGTGTCTTCTCTCAGCTTGGATTTGAAGTAAACTTTCCTTTGTATACTATAGGAGACACCATTGATTGAAGCGGAGGACGGCGACTCCTGCGGGAACAGCAAATTCTTTTGCGAGTAAAAGCGAAGCGTTAGGAGCACGAGCTGAAGACCCTGGACTGAGTGCAGCGAAGGAAGCGTCTGAAGCCGTGCCCGCGGAAAGCGTCCGTCCGGAGCGGAAATCAACCTTTTTCTATAAAAAAACTGTAGACAAATGCCAGAATTTCCGGAGTTGTCTACAGTCTAGGGTTTGATATATAAAACCCTTTTTCATTACACATATATCATTTTGATTTAATAAAGGTTTTTATTTAGGAAACAGACTTTGTGCTTTCCTCTTGTTCCGTCTTCACTTCTACACCGTATTTATCCCATTTGAATAGGTTTTCCAGCAGAAGCGCCAGAATGATCCCGACGAGCAATCCGCTGCTAAGCAGTGGGCGGACGATGCTTGGAATAGTAATGAAATAAGATGCAGGAAGGGTCATAATGACAACTCCGACGAACAAAGGAACAGCAGAACGGTACACGTTGACCGTATTGTATTCAACTTGCTTGAAGAAATTCAACGAAGAATTCAACAGGAGCAAATACGAAACAAACAACGCCGCGCTTCCGATGCTTAACGGAAGCTGTGAGAAAAAGTGGCCTAGCGGCGGAATAAGTCCCATTACGAGGAACATGAATCCACCAATAACAAACGGAATCCTATGGATGATCCCTGTTTGACTTAGGAAGCCAATCGACGAAACGAATGGAGAGTTTGGAACAAGGCCAAAAATTCCTGCGATAAACGTGAAAATACCTGTAATCGTAAACGACGCTCTGTACTCGGATTTCGTCGTTTCCACTTCATACATGCTTTCCGTTCCTTTTAACGCACCAAACGTATTCGCCGTGTTTAATAATCCCGCTAAAACAGTCGTAATGATAATACCGATGTCCCATGCAGGCTTCCCTAATGGGAATAATTCAAGCGTGAATTTCGTCGTTTCGCTAATTGTGCTTTCCGGCTTGAAAATAAGTGCATACGCGACCCAACCGACGATAATCCCGATTAGCAATCCATAGCGTCGTACACTTGAAGGTGCCTTCACGCTAATGACGATGACGAGTATCGCGATGACAATCGATAATAATGATACGGATAAATTGATATGTGGGTTTGTAGCCTGGTTACCAAAAGGAATACCGAGCATCCCCTTTAAAAAGATGCCGATCAATTGACATCCGAACAAGAACATAAATACAGCCATCACCGCAGGGGTGAATAATTTTGCTATACGAGGTCCGAGCCCTGTTATACCAATTAAAGTCGTAATAATCGCGACAATGATAATTCCAACCGTCAAGCTGCCCCCGAGAATATGCAATGGCATCCCTTGGGCTGCAGCCGTCGTGCAAAGCGTCAAAATGACGCCCCACCAAAGCCCTGATTGCCCTTCCATAATGGCACGTTTATGTCCTAGAAACGCTTGAACAATACATGCAAGACCGGTAACGATAAAGGAAAGCTGTAGCATATTGACAATCGTCTCTGGAGAAAGGTCAAAAGCCGCTCCGACAGTAATCGGTATGACGACGATATTCGTAAAAATAAAAAAGAGCCACTGTAAGCCCGAAATCCAGTTACTTGATTTTAATAACTCATTAACGTTAATGACAATCACCTTTCTTCTAATGAATCACGGCAGCTTTCATGCCGATTAACATACCTACTAATGTATCCGCACCTGATGTATGGCCAATTTCCTTCATCTCTTCAAGAGCTTTCAAAAATTCGGGCCCACGCGGTTTATCTAAAACATAACATAACTGCAGGAGATGGGAATGAAATTTGTTTTCAGTCGCATAGAGGAGATACTCAAGAGCAACATACGTCGTCCTCTTTCGACCGCGCTCCTCCAAATAAGAATTCAGCTTACCCAGAAATGTTTGGTCGACTCCGTCTAAAGCTGAAAGGACGGCGCAGATCCCTGTAATACAATCGTCTCCGCTAGGTGTAAGTCCGAGCCCTCTGCCAATCCAATAATCAAAGACCTTTTCTGCGTCTTGTTCATGATGGCAGACAAGAGTTCTCAGGCAGTCCAATTTATCCAGAACGGGAATCTCATCAACGGATGATGAAGGATCAACGATATATTGGATGATGCGCTTTTTTTCCTCTTCTGTTTGTGCTAACCCTGTTTGCCAATCGGCTTGCAAAATCCTCTCTGCAATAAACCGAAAATTACTTTCCAGATGTAGCAGGTCGTAAGAAAACGGTTGAAGCTTATGGTTTGTCCATTTCACCTGAGACATCGAAAGGGTGATCCCTTTTGGAAAAAGCAATGACATAGATGTTTCATCCCATACAACTTCCAAGTCGACAGCAAGCAGCTTTGTCAACAGCGTTGCGTTCGCTTGATCCATTCCAATTCCGAATGGAGCGAGACCATTCTCCAACGCCCCAATATGGACGAGATGTTCACCAAAAGCTAAATTGAAGCTTGTATTAAAAACACTATGGACATGACCTTTAGGATTCTCTTCAAGGATACGGGAAATATCTTCACTCGCTGCAAGGGCGGTCAAAACAAACGCACGACTGTTACGATCAGACATAACTTCACCCCTAAACTTGATTAATTCCATTCTATAGCTTTCCCTTATTTTTAACCTTTATCTATTCTAGTCTACAGCTATCTATCGAAAATTTCATTGTTTACTATGAACAAATTACGACTTGATTTTTGTTTACTTTTAACGTAAAATAAGTAGGTGAATATTTCTCGAGGGAAATCTTGAAAATGAGGTAATTCTTATGAAAACAGTAAATGATTTATTTATATTGGAAGGCATGAAAGATAGTGTCGTGCTTGCAGGTCATCGCGGTTTAACTAGAAATGTACAGTTTGTAAATATATCCGATACTCCTGATGTCATTAATTTTTTGAATGAAAATCACTTGCTCCTTTCAACCGGATATGCGTTTAAAGATGATCCGGAACTGTTCTGCGAGTTAATTAGACAAATGCATAATTTAAATTGTTCAGGCCTTGTCATTAAGATCAACCGTTTCTTTAAGGAATTGCCGACTGAAGTTAAATTATTGGCTGATGATCTGGCATTTCCGATTATCGATTTACCGACAAAGCATACATTAGGTGAAGTTTCCCGCCACATCTTGAATTATTTAAATGATGCCGAAGCTGAACAGCTATACTATGCCTTGCATGTCCAAAAAGAGTTTTCAGACATGATGATTAAAGGCTATAGTTTAACTGCACTCATCGAGCAATTAGGTCATTTTCTATCACGGCCAACCCTGTTACTAAATCATAGGGGAGAAAAAATCGCCCATAGCCATGATTTCCGCATGGATTCCATGAAAATAGTCGAACAAGACATCATTGCGAAAGTGAAGGAAGACTTGACTGCGGCCCGAGCAGGGTGCACATTTACCGTTCCATCTAGAGAGCACCAATCCATTTCCACTTTCTCTGTTCAAACAAAACGGCAGCATCCAAGCATGCTCGTCATCGTTGATTCAATGACTTTGCCGTACCCATCTTCACAAATGGCGATTGAACAGGCCGGAAACGTCATTACATTTACCATTATTAAAGAGCAGGCCATTGAAGAAAATTCTAGGCTTTTGAAGAATAATTTCTTCGATGATCTAATTGAAAATAGAATCCATTCCGATGAAGAAATATTAAGCCGCGCCAATTACTATGGTTTGAATGAGGATTTGAGTAATATTTGTATCGTTTGTACTGTCGACCAGAAAGGGCAGAACTACGAGGATCTTCAGTTATACGAGAAAAAAGCCGGAGAATTATACAACAGCATATATGACCAGCTTGAAGATGAAATCGTTCATAGCAACTTGGAAGGAGTTTTATTCACGAAGGAAAAATATTTCGTCATGATCTTGCAATATGCCGATGGCAATGAAGCAGATCCAAACGAAGTAACCGAATTCGTCAATAAATGTCAAGCGAGCTTACAAGGCGATTATTCAATTTCTTTCGGTGTCAGCAATACAGTTCAATCCATTAAAGATATAACAACCGCCTATTCTGAAGCTTGTGAAGCAATTATGAGCGGCTATGATATGAACATGCTTGGGTTCATCAACTTTTATAAAATGAAAGAACTTGAAGATTTATTGAATACGATTCCGAAAAAGGATTTAAAAGCATTGTATGAAAACACATTAAAGTCGCTTGCCCATCCGAAGACAAAAGAAAATCAGGAATTAGTCAAAACGATTCAAGTGTACCTTGATTCCCAATGTGAAATCTCTGAGACGTCACGACGATTGTTCATCCATCGAAATACGGTTAAATACCGGATTGAGAAAGCAGAAGAAATGCTGAACTGCTCTTTCCGTGATCCAGCCCATTCATTGCGTATACGTGTCGCATTATTGATTGGATCAATTCTTAAAGAGCAGGAATCATAAAGAACAAAAAAACCAAAACCCGGTTGGAATCGGGTTTTGGTTTTTTTATTATTGGGCAACGATTGTTTTGTCAGCGACGATTTCATCGTTTTCAAATACAACTTCCCCGTTGACGATCGTCGTTTTGACTTTTCCTTTAAACGTCATACCAACATACGGAGAATGCTGGTGACGGTAGAATAGATCTTCATTCTTAAGTTCAAAGCTTTCTTCCAAGTTTACAATCGCAATGTCAGCGTCATAGCCTTCTGCAATTGTTCCCTTATTTTCAAGACCGAACAATTTAGCTGGGTTTGTCGCAGTTAACGCAACAATTTTCTCTAAAGGAAGATCGCGTTTGAAATATCCTTCAGTCAACATGATGTTGAGTGTTGATTGAGCACCTGAAATTCCGCCCCAACCTTCGAAATAGTTATCTGTAATTGTTTTCATAGATGCTGGCGCCGGTGAATGGTCAGATGCAATGACGTTGATTTCCCCGTTAGCGACCGCAGTCCATAGATCTTCGACTTCAACTTCATCACGCAGTGGAGGGCAGCACTTCGCCAATCCGCCTTTTTCTTCAAAGTCTTGTACATTTAGCGCTAAATAATGCGGGCACGTTTCGACCGTAATATCAACGCCACGCTCTTTAGCTTCAGTAATGATCTCAACTACTTTTCTGCTGCTCGCATGGACAACGTGCAATTTACAGCCAGTTGCTTCTGCATAAGAGATAATTCTTCTGACAGCTTCAATTTCAGAAATGATCGGTCGGGATTCAACGAAATCTCTTGCAGTCGTCTTCCCTTGCTTTTGCTTTTCTTCAGCAAGCTGATCACAGATGACAGTGCTTTCAGCGTGAACCGCTAGAAGCGAGCCAAAGGAAGCAATCTCTTTCATCCCTTTGAAGATCGTTTCATCGTCGACATGATTGAAGTCGGCAATTCCGCTTGGGGACATGAATGCTTTGAAGCCAATTACCCCATTTTCGTGTAGCTCTTTCAGGTCAGCAATATTCTCAGGAACTAGACCGCCCCAGAAATAAGGATTCACGACAGATTTCTCTTCGGCACATGCCTTTTTCAAGTCGAGATTTTCTTTATTGATCGTCGGAGGAGTGCTGTTCAACGGCATATCGAAGAAAGAAGTCGCTCCGCCAGCAGCTAAGCTACGGCTTCCTGTTGCAAGACCTTCCCATTCTGTTCTCCCCGGCTCATTAAAGTGGACATGCGTATCGATCAATCCAGGCAAAACATGAAGTCCTTTTGCATCGATCACTCGGTCAGCTGAACCTTCAAGTGATGGAGATACTTCTTTGATTTTACCGTCTTTAATCGCAATATCCCCTTGAATAATGGATTCTGCTGTGACAATCTTTCCGTTTTTAATGATCAAATCGTATGTAGTCATATTTCATTCCTCCAAAAAGCTATTTCCCATTGCCATTGCTGTAGCTAGCAATGGCAATGGGTTTGAGTGATTCATTTATTTAGCAGAAATCAGTTTGCCGACCGGCTCTCCGACGATTCCTTGTTCAAGATCAAATACGACGTTTCCGCGAACGATTGTTTTTGTTACGCGGCAGTCGATTTTTCTGCCTTCGTATGCACTATGTTTGTTTTTATAGTAAAGGTCTTCCCGTTTCACCGTATAAGACTGGTTTGGGTCTACTAAAATGATATCGGCATCTTTTGAAACAGCGATTTCACCTTTATGTGGAATGTTGAAACGCTCAGATGGATTCGTTGCGATCAACTCGACAAATTTATGAACTGGAAGTCCACGTTGTTTAACAGCCAAGTCAAACATAAGATCGACGTTGTTTTGCGCACCGCTAATTCCGCCCCACGCTTCCCAAATATTCCCTTGCTTCAAGTCTTCCGTACAAGGTGAGTGGTCAGACGTTAGCCAGTCGATATTCCCAGCTAGAAGCTCGTCCCATAGTCTTGCTTGATCTTCGGCTTTTCTGATTGGAGGCTGACATTTTGCTCGTGGACCAATCTCGTCAACTTGATCGGCAGTGAATGCGAAATAGTGCGGGCATGATTCAACCGTAACATCTACACCTTCTTCACGCGCTTTCAAGATCGTCTGGATTGCCTCTGAAGTACTAATATGAACAAGATGCAATTTACAGCCCGTTTCTTTAGCAAACAGAATTGCACGTTGAACAGCTTCCACTTCTGTGAATATTGGGCGTGATTCTGCATATTCCACTCCGGAGTTTTTGCCTTCTCTCGCGTATTCCTTTGCAAGTCCAGATGTAACGGAAGCGTTTTCCGCATGGATGCATAGGATCTGATCCAATTCAGCGAGTTTCTGCATGCCTTTGTATAATGTGAAATCATCCACATTTACGAAATCTTCCGGAATATCACTTGTAATATCGGATAGGAAGCATTTGAAAGCAAGAACGCCTGCGTCAGCCAATTCTTTCAGATTTTCCAAGTTCTCAGGAACAAGTCCGCCGTAAAATGCGTAGTCTACATAGTTTTGGTTAACAGCTGCTTCCAGCTTAAGATCCAATGCTCTTTTATTGATTGTTGCCGGCAGGGCATTCAGCGGCATTTCCACATAGCTCGTCGTTCCTCCAGCAGCTAATGATTTCGATCCTGTCTCGAAACCTTCCCACTCTGCACGTCCAGGTTCGCTTATGTGAACATGTGTATCGATCATTCCCGGCATTACATATTGGCCGGTTGCATCAATGACCTCTTTCGCATCTTCCGAAATATTTTCCGCAATGCAAGAAATCTTTTCATCTTTAATCCCGATATCAACTTTGTAAACACCGTCACGCAATACAACATTTCCGCCTTTAATAACCAAATCAAATGCCATTTGAAATTCCCCTTTCAACTATCAATAATTTTTACATCCAATAACGTAAAGCCAAACAACAGTTTCAACATTTCTTGCTTTAACTATTCTCCTTATTTAGCGCAGGAGTCTTTTCGAATAATTTTCCTTTACCATGCGGCATTTCAAGCGCCGTGTAAAGAATGAACGCTGTAATGATCCCGACAAACCAGGACATATCGTAAAGCGGTTTTAAGAAGGGAACGAAATTGCCGATTAAACAAACAACGCCTGCAACGATTGTTGTTACGATTGCATTCACATTAAAGCCTTTTGTATAGTAGTACTTCCCTTTTTTGGCCTCATACAAAGCATTCAAGTCAATATTTGTTTTAGAAATGATGAAATATTGAGCTAACATGATGCCCGTAACAGGGGCTAATATTCCACCGATAATATTTAAGAAGGTGAAGATACTTGTTGCACTTTCCATCAACTTCCATGGCATAACAAGAATCCCTATGATCGCTGCAATGATTGCACCGGATTTGAAAGTGAGTTTTTTAGGGAACAAGGATGCCAATTGGTAACCGGCAGGTACAATATTTCCCGTAACGTTAACGGATAAAGTAGTTAAGCACAGCGTTAGAACGGAAATAGCGACTGCAAATGTCCCATCAAATCGAGCTACAACATCAAGTACGTTCCATATCGGTGTTCCGAAAGCGATTTCAGAACCGACAATAATCGCGATACTTGCCACTGCAAACAATAGATATGCCACAACAAGTCCTGCAGTTTGTCCAATCGCTTGCGTCTTCGTAGATTTCGCTAGCTTTGTGAAATCTGAAATGTTTACAATCGGTGCTGCCCATGCTGCAATTACTGCTGTGATTGCAGCAATGAAGATAACGATTTTATTTCCTGTCACTCCCGAGCCCGTATACGACAAAATCGGTCCAATTCCGCCCGCTAAGTTAATGGCCCAAATTGCCATTCCACCAAACACGATGTACACAAGCGGTGAGAGGATATTTGTAAATTTCCCTAGGAAACCCATTCCTCCGTAAATCAAAGCAACATTGAATAACCAAAAGAGTAAAAACGAAATCAATGCCGGCAATGTCAATCCTAAAAGGTTCCAATCTCCACCTAACGTTAAATACGTCGGCCAAAGCTTTCCAATTAAGATAGATAATGCTTGGCTTCCTGCGTACGTTTGAAACCCGAACCACATAATCGCGGAAATCACTCCACGTAACACGCCTGGTATCATTGCTCCTTTAGGTCCGTATGATAAACGCAGCAACATCGCAAACGGCAAGCCGTATTTCGACCCTGCATGGCCATTCAGTACGAGCATCGCTGCTATGACAACAGAAGCAACCATTATTGCCGCGAAAACTTGGCCGACTGACAATCCTAAAGCAAACAGACCGCCAATGGCAATATAGTTTGGTATGTTATGAACAGAACCCATCCAAACAGTGAAAAAGTTGCTAACGCCCCATTTTCGATCCGCTTCCTCTGTCGGCAATACATCATTGCTATAGCCTTCAGCCATAGCTTTTTCTCTATTAAAAAGATTCAAAAGAACTCCTCCTTATACAACTAACATTCGAGACCCGTTATGGACTACATCATTATACATACTCTCTAGCCATACTTCTTTAGGTCTCTTAAACAAAAGAATCATCTTTTATTATGTATAGTGGATAAGGAAGGTTAAGATTATATACATTTTATCTAACGGATTGTGCAAAATGAACAACAGAAGTACCTCATGAAGAGAGTTTCTCCACGAGGTACTTCCTAAGGTTTTTATTTCTCGAAGATCGTTCCTTTTTTGAAGCTCGAACCTTTAAAGGCAAACTTCGATAGAAGATAGTAAGACGTTCCTGCCACGACTAAACCGATAATCCATGCTAGCTCAACCTCTAGGAAGGCAGCTGCCGCACCGATAAACATGGCAAGTAGACCTGCTGGATTATATCCTGCGAATGATCCCTCTTCATTATACAAGTCCGTCATATCCACTTTCTGTTTCCTTAAGATGAAATAGTCAACGAGAAGGATGGAAATAACCGGCCCCAAGAATGCCGAATAGATAAGAATGAACATATTCAACCCTGTAGCGGATGACTCTTGGATAAGCAGCCAAGGGAATGCAACTAAAGCTAGCAAACCTGTAATGATCGCAGATGGTTTATATTTAAGTTTCGTCAACATCGTAATTACATAAACTGGCGGAATGATGTTCGCCACCATATTTGTTGCAATAACCGCAATTACGATAAATGCTGATACGAATACAGAAACATAATCATTGTTCAATATGATCGGAAGTGCTTGTGCAGGGTTTGTTACACCCGTTGCAGCTGCAAGCATCGCTCCGATGACAATGACAAACCCATATGAAATCGTAATTGGGATAAAGTATAATGCTCCGCGCTTCTTATCGCTCAGGCCAGTTTTCAACTCTCTGGAATAGTCTGCGGCACTTACAAAGATACCTGCATAGTTTCCTAAGAAGACCATGATAAGGCCGAAGAACGGTAAGCCCCATGAACCTTTAGCTTGTACCCAGTTTTGAGCAATGTCAGCCGTATGTGAAGTCATAAGGATTCCAAATACATACACGAGTGCCGCCATGAACACAACTGATGCAACTGTCTCGACCCACTTGATTGCATGGAAGCCGAACAGCGAAAGGACAATTTGGAATAGTTGAAGTCCAACGAAGCAGACAACAACATTATTGAACGATCCATCCGTAACAATCTTCATAATTTCATTTAACGCAGTACCGCCAATCCAGCTTTGGATTCCGTACCAGACGATAGCAGGTATGCCCCGTAATAAGGAAGAAATGACTTTACCTTTTATCCCGAATGCCATTCGAAGCTGTACAACATAAGGAATACCTTCTCGATAGCCGAGTCGGTCATTCAGTGCGAAAATAGTTGAAATGATCCCGATGGAGATTAATGCTGCGAGAATTGTCTGGTAGATGTTCAATGTTGCCACACCCGCCACAATTACGCTGGCTCCTAATGTCATATTCCCAAGGTTAACCCCGTCGCCAATCCACATAAAAACATAATCTCTAGGTTTGACGGTACGATCCTGATCGGACTTCGGATGCAGTGATTCATCCAATGTCGAAGTTTGTTCGATTGGAACTGCTACTTTTGTATCGAAACTTTCATTAATAGTAGACATTTGTTATTCCCCTTTCGGTGTTGTGATTAAAGATATATTTATTCGAGCGATCAAATTACTTTTGCAGAAAAACATTTTTTCGTTGTGTTACGCCTCTCTACAACGTTTTGCTGGGAACAATACTTATTATACATAGCTTTTTGGAAAAGGTCTTTATGTCTAATAAACAAAATGCACAAACATGAGCTAGATACAGTGCATAACTTTTTTCAAGCCTACAGACCCTTTGGACAATCATTTGTACACTTTGAACAACATCTTTTATGCACATACCTTTGTATATCTTGAACAAATTCCATTTACAGTTAAATAGGTATTGATATATTCAATCAAACAAAAGGAAGAACAATGCCCATATAAGGGACATGTTCTTCCTTTTTAAATCGTCATATGAACAGCATCAATGCTAGCTATAGTAACTTACACCTTCAGCGAGCCACGGAACCCCCTGGCAGCATAGTAGGATTCCGCTCCATTATGGTACATAAACACAGTGTCATAGCGCCGGTCACAAAAGATCGCCCCGCCGAGCTTTCGAATAGAAGCCGGTGTCTGTACCCAACTCGACGTTTTCATATCGAAATTCCCGAGTGTTTGCAACATCCGATATTGCTCTTCTGTTAAAAGCTCAATGCCCATCTCAGTTGCCATATCCATTGCACTGTTTTCCGGTTTATGTTTTTTCCTTGATTCCAGCGCTTCCCGATCGTAGCAAACACTTCTGCGGCCTTTAGGGCTTTCCGGTGAACAATCATAAAAAACGTATTCATCCTTGTCCACGTCGTAGCCGACAACGTCCGGTTCGCCACCAGTCCTCTCCATTTCATTGAGCGACCACAGTTTTTCGTCATTCGCTTCCAGCTTTTCTTCAATCTTTGTCCAGTCAAGACCTTCGTGGCGTTCCATGTTCTTCTCAAAACGGGCTTTCAATGTTTTGAGCAAGTCTTCACGTTGTTCTGATGACAACTTCTCAATTTTCTTCGTCATAGTAGCGACCACCTTTTTGTTGAAAGTAATAATGGTTTAAGGGCTAAACTGCTCCGTTACATCGTAACTATTGTAGTTCCAGTATGAATGATGCTGAGAACGTGTGCAAGAATTGATACCGACAATATGGAGGGGTTTTCATTCAACATAATTCAATTTTGTATGTATAGATGCCCTGCTCCTGCCAGTTCGCGTGAGTATACATATTTGTAAGTGCAGAAGGAGGTGATTTGAGTGGACGACAAGAAGACACGTGAACAATTGTATGGGCTATCAGGCCAGTTAATGGAACTGTTTGTAGCCGATTTATTCTCCAAAAACAAAATCAATGTCGAAGAAGCAAAAAAACGTATGACAGATGAGCAGCGTGAACGCTTGAAGGAGACTGTTGAACAGCTAAAAACTCAAGTAGAGGGCTTTTTGGAATCAAAAGCCGTTCGGAAGGTAACAGATTCACAGGAAAAAACAGACGGACAGGCGCCTCATCCGCTACGGGAAGCATTCATGAAAAAGAAACAGGAGAAAGAAAATAAAAAAAATGAACAGGAATAGATGATTTGTCCAACTCAAGAACTTTCCCGCACATGTAATAGGAAGAGAGAGGAGGGAAGAATAATGGACTATGACAATGACTATGAATATTATTCGTCATGTAGAGAAGACAGGGACAGAGACAGAGACCGGGACCGAGACAGAGACAGAGATAGAGATAGAGATAGAGACCGAGACAGAGACCGGGATAGAGACAGAGACAAAGACAGATGCAGAGACAGAGACAGAGATAGGGACCGAGACCGGGACCGAGACAGAGACAGAGATAGAGATAGAGATAGAGACCATGACAGAGACAGAGACAGAGACAGAGATAGAGATAGAGATAGAGATAGAGATAGAGACCGTGACAGAGACAAAGACAGATGGTCTGCATTAGATCCTGATGCAAGGCACCCGATCGCTCATTGCAGGAATGAAAGAGATATTACGGGTGCGGATGCAGAGTTGGATACTGATATCGAACAGATTTCCAACGAACTAATTGTCATCCGCGACTCTTGCGATGTCACTGTCAGCACGACTGACACGCAAGTTGCCGTATCCCTGCAAGCAGCGCTCCAAGTAGCCATTGCGATTGTTGTCAACATCTCAATTGCTGATGGTACAAGGGCGGAACGAGTGACAGCTGAATTATTGGAACGAGCACAGATCCGACAGGCCAACCGCCAAAGACTGATCATCGTCAACTCCCGTGATATCGAGGTAACTACGGAAGACACCGATGTAGCGATTTCCTTGCAGCTATTACTACAAATCCTCTTGGCATTAATTGTACAACTGGATATTCTATAAGACCAAGAGAATGAGTATGTCTATACACTGACCGCCCCCGCGACTCCCACGTTGACGGGGGCGGTTGTCTGCAAGGAAATCCCTTTAGCCTAGAGTATGCATCGAACTCTATGCATGTTACGTACTTCTGAATAAAAAGAGGGATTCCCAATCGAAGTCACGAAACTACTATCTATAGGGAAAGGAGGAGGTTTTATGAAACCACCTGTAGCAAAACGTATTCCCCATCCCCATGAATTGCATGGCGATGTGCGCGAAGACGACTATTATTGGCTGAAGGATCGCAATAACCCGGAAGTCATCGAGTATGTAGAGGAAGAGAATCGGTATTTCGAGGAGATCATGCGCCCACTCGAAGAGCAGGCCGAACAGATTTACGAAAGCATGGTTGACCGGGTTCCCGATTCAGAAGTGAAAGTGCCGGTGCAGCATGGACCATACTTCTACTATTCACGGTTGGACAAAGACAAGCAATACCCAATCTATGCACGCAAGCGGGCGGCAAGCCGAGAGTTTTTGCCTGAAGCTCCGGAGGAAGTTGTGCTAGATCTGAATGAACTGGCTAAAGACAGCGACTATTTAAGCGTTACGGTGCAACGGATAAGTTCCAATCATAACTGTCTCGCCTATTTGGAGAACAGGGACGGCACGGACCGGTATACAATCCATGTCAAGGACTTGGAAACGGACGAGCTTCTACCGGATCGGATTCCGGATGTCTTCTTATATGGCAGCATGGAATGGAGTCGCTGCGGCGATTATATTTTCTATATTACGGTTGATGAGAATCAACGTCCGTACCGATTATGGAGACACCGTCTAGGAAGTGAAGTGAATAATGATGAACTCGTCTTCGAAGAAAAAGACGAAACGTTTACATTGTTCGTGTCAAAATCGCAAAGCGGGAAGTTTATTTTTGTTTATTCACATTCGAAAACGTCAAGCGAGATCCGCATGTTGGATGCAGATGCTCCGTTATCCCCTTGGCAACTGCTCGATGCGCGGCGTGACGGAATTCTATATGACGTCGAGCATTGGGAAGATGACCTGTTCATACTGACAAACGAAGAAGCGCTAAACTTTCAATTGCTCCGCTGCCCTCTCAATGACCTAGAGTCACGGGTAAAAGTCATTGAGCATAGCGAGGAACGCTATCTTCAAGCTATCTATCCGTTTCAAGACATGCTGCTCGTTGCTGGTCGTGAGAATGGACTGACGCAGGTCTGGAAGATTCAGGACGGCGAGCTAGAGCGATTTGAATGGGAGGAACCCCTCTACACGGTTGCGGTCTTATCCGACCAAAGCTATGAGGCGACGGAAGTATTACTTCAATATGAGTCATTGCTTACCCCGAAAACTACTTTCGGGCTGAACTTAGTGACAGGAGAGAAGCATCGACTGCAAGTTGCCCCTGTCAGTGGAGAGTATGATCGTTCCAGCTATCGGCAAGAGCAATTGTGGGCGGAAGCGGAAGATGGTGTCAACGTGCCAATGACCGCTGTCTATCGGGAAGGTGCGTTC
Source organism: Sporosarcina sp. Marseille-Q4943 (assembly GCF_943736995.1). Lineage (GTDB taxonomy): Bacteria > Bacillota > Bacilli > Bacillales_A > Planococcaceae > Sporosarcina. The sequence goes on from NZ_OX031157.1 coordinate 1,071,551, forward strand.
GACGATGGACCAGCGCCATTGATTCTGTATGGGTATGGATCCTATGGCGCGAACAGCGATCCGCATTTTGATCCGTACCGCCTTCCGCTCTTGGACAAGGGTGTCGTATTTGTCACAGCGCAAGTACGAGGCGGTTCCGAAATGGGACGAAGTTGGTATGAAGATGGGAAAATGCAGAAGAAGCGAAACACTTTCACCGATTTTATTGCAGCAGCGAAATATCTTATCGAGCAGGATTACACAACCCCGAACCAAATGGCGGCACGCGGAGGCAGTGCGGGAGGCTTGCTCGTAGGTGCAGTCGCTAACATGGCCGGTGAGCTATTTAAGGTCATCGTCCCGGCAGTTCCATTCGTCGATGTCGTGACGACGATGCTTGATACGACGATTCCCCTTACCACTTTGGAATGGGACGAGTGGGGCAACCCTCAAGATCGGGAAGATTATTTCTATATGAAGTCATATAGCCCGTACGACAATGTGGAGGCGAAAGATTATCCGCATATGTATATTACAACCGGTCTGAACGATCCACGTGTCGGATATTGGGAGCCGGCCAAATGGGTCGCACGAATGAGAGCTTTAAAAACCGATGATAATGTCATCGTGCTTAAAACGAATATGGGTGCCGGCCATTTTGGCAAGTCAGGCCGATTCAACCACTTGAAAGAAGCTGCAGAATGCTATGCATTCATTCTAGACAAGCTTGGCGCCACTGCCGAATTACCAATTTCCAACCCCCGTTAATTCGGGGGTTTTCTTTTGAATGAATGGCATTTAGATTCAGCTATGAATGACTGTCATCCTCGCAATTTGACTATACTGTCGTTCGAGGAGTGATGGATATGTATAAATTATTGTCACATAATGATTTGGATGGTGTTGGTTGCGGTATTTTAGCGAAGATTGCTTTCGGCAAGCAAGTTAAAGTGCGCTATAATTCCGTTTCTGGTTTAGACCGGGAAGTAGAATGGTTTTTGGAGAATGAAGATAAGGAAACTTTTTTGTTCATTACAGATTTGTCGGTCAATGAAGAAAACGAGAAAAGGCTCGAGGCGTTTTATGAAGATGGCGGAAAGGTCCAATTGCTTGATCACCATAAAACAGCGCTTCACTTTAACGAGTATGAGTGGAGTCATGTCGTCGTAGAGGACGATGAAGGTAAATTAACTTCAGCGACTTCCCTATTTTTTGAATACCTTGTGACACACCAGCTTATGGAACCATCGGAATCGATAGCCGAATTCGTCGAGCTCGTCAGGCAGTATGATACGTGGGAATGGGAAAAAAATAATAATCAGTCTGCACAACGTCTTAACGCCCTCTTTTTCCTCATCACAATTGATGAATTTGAAGAAAAGATGATTGATCGACTACTTTCAGACGACCATTTCCACTTTGATGAATTCGAAAAGAAAATACTCGATATGGAAGAAGATAAAATTGAGCGCTATATTCGCCGAAAGAGGCGAGGTCTCGTCCAGACGCAAGCAGGCGACCTTTTTGCCGGAATTGTTTATGCAGAATCGTACCATTCAGAGCTTGGCAATGAACTTGGCAAAGAATACCCGCATCTTGATTACATCGTCATCTTAAACATGAGTGGGAAACGAATCGGTTTTCGAACAATTCATGACCATGTTGATGTATCTGAAGTTGCCGGGCAATTCGGCGGAGGCGGTCATGCAAAAGCTTCTGGATGCTCATTGACCAAGGATGCTTTTCAACAATTTGTGCTGGACACGTTCCACTTGGAACCATTAAGGGAAGACGCGCGACGCAATCGCTACAATGTGAAACATTCTTCGTTCGGTTCCCTCTATAAAAACCGAATGGATGTGAGCTTTTTCATCTATCCGGAAGACGATCAAGCATGGGCCATTAAACAAAATAACGAAAAGATAGATCAGCCTTTTGCGAGCTTCGAGGAAGCGGAGCGTTTCCTTAAAAGAAACTACGAAGCATGGCTTGTACGGGACGATGCTTTCGTCAATTATTTAATAGAACAGATACGTAATAAATAAGAGGCGCCTGTGCAGCAAACTCATAAGTGGTGCCTGTGCAGTAAACTATTCTGACTATGCACTACAATTGAATAAAATACATTTGGAATCCACTCATATCAATGTTTACATTTTGAATATGTGAATTTCTATACATTACAATGAATTGTCATAAATGTGTGCTGCACAGGCACCGGCAAAATTCTGATAAATAAAAGCGGGCTCTCTTAGATGAGAGGCCGCTTCATTTATTGCACTGTATATCCACCATCTAGTACTACCGCTTGGCCGGTCATGCCTTTCGCTGCATCGCTCGCAAGGAATAGAGCCAAATCGGCGATTTCCTTAACGTCTAATAGTCTCTTCTGAGGAACCAATGGATATATGACTTCCTCCAGAACGGATTCAAGTGGGACATTGCGTGTCGTCGCTAAGTCTTCTAGCTGATTGCGCACTAACGGCGTGTCAACATAGCCAGGACAGATTGCGTTCACCGTAATCCCATCTGCTGCCGTTTCCAAAGCTGCCACTTTCGTCAACCCGATGACACCATGCTTCGCTGAGTTATATGCGGCTTTCCCTGCGAAACCGACTAGTCCATTGATGGAAGCCATGTTCAGGATACGTCCAAAACCATTTTTCCTCATATGTGGCAATACGAGCTTTGTTGCGATAAATGGCGCCGTCAGCATAATTTTAACGAGCAATTCAAACCGCTCCGTCGGAAAATCCTCAAGCATCGCAACATGCTGCATCCCTGCATTATTAATGAGTATATCAATTCGTCCAAAATGATCGATTGCTTCATTGATCGCCTTTTCCAAATCTGCTTCAGACGTGACATCGCACTTGATGCCAATTGCGTCTTTACTGAGACTTTGGGCAGCAGCCTTCACTTTTTCCTCATTGATATCCGAAAGCACCACCTTCGCACCGGCCTCTGAAAATTCTTGGGCAATTTCAAAGCCGATCCCTTGGGCAGCTCCTGTGATAAATAAAACTTTTCCTTCTACCATGCGAATTCCTCCCGAAACAAAAATACAGGGCGCCTGACGCGATATACTCAAGGCGCCCCAAAGTTCGAACAGTCGTCCATTCTTCAGTTTAACTGGTTCATATGAATTGGTTAAATCCCAAATCCAAAGGAGAACAAGATGATTGCAATCGCCACGCCAATGACTGGAACGATGACAGTTAAGGCGCCCACTGGACCATATGCATCTCGGTGTGATTCTCCACAAATAGACTGAATCGTTGTCACGACATAGCCGTTATGCGGGAGGGAATCAAGTGCACCAGACGAGATGGCGACAACACGGTGCAACGCCTCCGGATTTACTCCCATGTCCATATAATGCGGTGCAATCAATGGCAAGGCAATCGTCTGGCCACCTGATGCAGAACCAGTCATACCTGCAATGACCGATACCGCTATGGCTGCACCAATTAAAGGAGAGCCTGGAATGTTCGTCATAGCTTCTACAGCCATTTGGAAAGCAGGAACCGCTTTTGCCACTCCACCGAATCCGACGACAGCGGCAGTGTTTCCAATTGCAACAATTGCTCCAAGCGTACCAGCTGAAACAGCTGCACCAAAATTCGTGGAATATTTTCTTCCTACAATATAAGTAGCGATAATCCCACCGAGCAACGCGACAATCAATGCGGATTGCGCTAACGAATCGTGGAAAATAAATGATATGATCAATACAACAGCCAAAGGAATCATGGACAAGAATGGATTTGGCAGTTTACGAGTCGTATCGAATGCCGGATCCGATTCCCTACCGACGAACCGCTCACCCTTGTTAACTGCTTTTGTCACCATTCTCTTCAGCCACCAGTATCCAAACACCGCCATGAACACGGCGACAATTAAACTGACTTCCCAGCCTGCGTACGCAGTTGTATTCAAATACGGGATCGGAATCCAGTTTTGAATTTCCGGTGATCCGGCAGAGGTCATCGTAAATGTGACCGATCCAAGAGCAAGTGTCGCGGGAATGAATCTTCTTGGCAAATCAGCCTGTTTAAATAAAGAGATGGCCATAGGATAGACGGAGAATGCAACAACGAACAAACTTACGCCACCATAAGTCAAAATTGCACAAGCGGCTACAATTGCCAATACGGCATATTTCATCCCCATTTTATCTACAAACCATTTTGCAACGGCATCCGCCGCTCCGCTATCTTCCATCACTTTCCCGAATACAGCACCAAGCAAGAACATCATATACCAAGATGCAATAAAGGAAGTGAATCCACCCATATAACTTGTTACAAAATCAGCTTGCCCTTCATCAGCAAGTTTTGCGAATAGCGGCATTCCACTCATTAACGCAACAAACAATGCAGAAATAGGACCTACGATCAAAATATTGACGCCCTTCATTGTCAGGAAAATAAGAAGAACGAGTCCCCCAATCAAACCAATCATCCCTAATGCTTCCATTGCATTTCCCCCAAATATAATTGTAATTTTCAGTTAATATTATTCAAAAAATAATGACAATTGCTACATTACAATTCATCAATAGCTCGTCTCCCTAAAATTCACCTCCTGCGTATGTAGATAGAAAACGCTTTCAATTCATTTAATCAAAGCTTATGAAAACTTGCAAACCCTTATTTCTAAACGTTTTACAAGATAACAAGAAAAAACAGTCCAAAATCTCGGACTGTTTACGTATACCCCTTTCCAATATATGAAGCACGCATTTCCGCACGTCCGAAATTCCGCACACCTGTCCAGAAAATCGGAAAATAGGTCAAAACTCATATTTTTTCATTTTCTCATAAAACGTACTTCTACTTAACCCTAACACCTTTGCCGCTTCTCTTTTATTCGGGTACATCTGAAGAGTTTCAGCAATGATATTCCCCTCCAATTGCTCAATCGCTTGCTGTAACGTTTGGGTGTTGCCTGTATAGTATCGGGACTTGGCTCGGACTCCTTGAGGCAGGACACTAGGTTCTATCACATCTCCATTTGTTAAATAGACTGCCGCTTGGATGACGTTCTGCAATTCCCTCACGTTCCCCGGCCAACTATATTCTTTTAAAGTTTGCATCGTCTCCGGTGCAATTGAAAGATTGCGCTTCCCCACTGTCGCAATCGTTTCGTGAAAAAAGTGATTTGTAATTTCCTCGAAATCATCCATCCGCTGACGAAGCGGTGGAATTTGTAGCGTAACTGCATGAATTCGATAATACAGATCCTCGCGAAATTTCCCAGATTCCATTAAGTTTTTTAGCGGTTGATTCACAGCAGCTATGATTCGGATATTTACTTTATTTGCATTATGTGATCCAATCGGTTCAATCGTGCCCTCCTGGAGCACCCTCAATAATTTAACTTGCATCGATAGTGGCATGTCCCCTAAATCATCCAAGAACAATGTCCCGCCTTCAGCTTGATGAATCCTCCCTTTTCTTTGGATTTGTTCTGTAGATCCAACACTGCCAAAAAGCTCAAGTTCAAGAAACTCTGCAGGAATTGCTGCACAGTTCACTTTTACAAAAGGCTTTTCAGAGCGGTTCGATAGGTAATGAATACTTTGCGCAAACATTTCCTTTCCAGTTCCGCTTTCTCCTTGGATCAATACAGGTAAATCACTTGGGGCGATCATTTGAATGGTTTCTTTAATTGATCGAATTGAATCGGAAGATCCAAGAATATCTTGTAGCTGGAATGTCGTTTTCTCTGCCGTCTGTCCAATCTTAATTTTCTCCATCGTCGTTCTCACTTGAGAGCTCAAGTTATGCCAATCGTTCATGTCTCGAAAGATGACACTTCCGAAAGCCCCGACAATTTCTCCATCCACTCTCACTGGAACACGGTTCGCTAACATGTAGTTCCCTTTTATGAAGTGCGGCGATGCGACATGTTCCTCACCCGTCTCTACAACTTCATGCATACGTGAGTTTTCAATGACTTCATTCACCGGCTTTCCGATTGCTTCTTCACGAGTCGTTTCAAGGAACTTACAGTATTCTTCATTGATATATAAAATGTTCGATTCTTTATCGACGACAACAAACCACTGAAATGCATTCTCCAATATTTCTAGTAAGACCGATTCCGTTAATCTATCCGTTACCGACGTCATTATACCCCTCCACCATATCCCTAGTAATCTCATCTTCTCAAAATAGTAAATATAGTGCAAACAGATAAATTTTAACCGGAAAATAAAAATGAGGTGAACTCATCCATGTTCGAATGAATTTCACCTCATGTCTATCGTTATTGATTCAAATCATAAATTTGACCTTTAATTAAATACGCGGCACTTTCGGCGATGTTCGTAATATGGTCAGCAGTCCGTTCAAGGTAACGATTGATGAATAGTAATTGTACGAGCTGTGTTGTTTCTTCTGGATGCTCACGTAAATAGCCAGTTATGCTTTTATATGTTTCCGCATAGTAATTGTCGACTTGATCGTCCAACCCGGCAACTTCCTTAGCAAACGCCATGTTTCCATCGATGAATGCAGACACCGCCTTTTGAAGCATAGTAAGGGAGATCTCATTCATTTGCTCTAGCTTTGTAATATTGATGAGCGATTCGGTTTTTCCGATTTTCGCAGTCGCTTTCGCGATATTTACTGCAAAGTCTGCAATCCGTTCGATATCAGAAGTGATTTTCAATGATGCTATGATTCTTCGCAGATCGGTTGCAAATGGTTGCTCTTTCGCAATAAGCCACACAGCAAATTGGTTAATTTCGTGGTCCAGATTATCAATGGCTGTGTCTTCATCAATGACTCGCAACGCCAATTCGACATCTTGCGTTTTAAAAGCTGTGAAAGCTTTCTCAAATGCAGATACAGTAAGCTTGTTCATCTCATTCATTTTGTTTTGCAATTCTTGCAAGTTCTTGTCAAAGTATTTCCTTGCGTTCATGAATGTCACCCCTTGATTTGGTTAACCGAAACGGCCCGTTACATAATCTTCGGTTCGTTGGTCTTTCGGATTTGAAAAGACGTTGTTTGTGGCATCATATTCAACAATCTCTCCATTTAGGAAGAAAGCTGTTTTGTCTGATACCCGCGCAGCCTGCTGCATGTTATGGGTTACGATTACAATTGTATATTCTTTTTTCAATTGTGCAATCAATTCTTCGACTTTCAATGTGGAGATCGGGTCTAGTGCCGAAGTGGGTTCATCCATCAGAATGACATCCGGCCTCATCGCAATCGCACGGGCAATACAAACCCTTTGCTGTTGACCACCTGATAGACCAAGTGCAGACGTCTTAAGTCGATCCTTCACCTCATCCCAAATCGCAGCGCCACGCAAACTTTCCTCAACAATTTGGTTCAATTCCTTCTTATTCTTAATTCCTTGTGCACGAGGTCCGTACGCGACATTATCATAAATGCTCATTGGGAATAGGTTCGGCTTTTGGAATACCATGCCGACTTTTGTACGAAGCTTAATGACATCGCTCGATTTATAAATATCTTCGTTATCGATGACAATATCCCCGTTGATCCTCACCCCATCGATCAGATCATTCATGCGGTTTAACGTCCGTAGAAAAGTCGACTTCCCGCAACCGGATGGCCCGATTAATGCTGTCACTTTCTTTTCTTCAATGTCTAACGACACATCGTATAATGCCTGTTTATCTCCATAAAAAAGACTCAAGTCTTTTACACTGATCTTTGCTGTACCCTTTGACTGCTTCATAAGCTCCTCCTTACTTCTATGTCCCGCTTTCGTAAAATTAGTAATCTGCTTTATTCAATTTCTTGGATATGAACGTAGCTGAGAAGTTCAAAATCAAGATAATAACGATTAACACAATCCCAATCGCGGCTGCAAGTTCGATATCGCCTGCCTCCTGTGTAACTAAATAGGAATGGACAGTTAATGTCCTTGCAGAAGAGAAAATGCTTGCAGGCATCGCTGCTACAGTTCCAGCTGTTAAAAATATCGCTGCCGACTCACCGATAATCCTTCCCATGGAAAGGATGATTCCTGATAGGATTCCAGGCATTGAGCTTGGCAAAATGACTTTCATAAGTGTTTGAAGTTTCGTTGTCCCTAAAGCCAAAGAACCTTCACGATACGTTTGAGGCACCGTTTTCAATGCTTCTTCTGTTGTACGGATGACGACAGGCAATACGATGATCGTCAACGTTAATGACGCAGAAATGATTGACATGCCGAGCTTCAACGTCGTAACAAAGAAAACTGCACCAAACAATCCGTAGATGATGGATGGAATCCCTGTTAAGCTTTCCGTCGCAAAACGTATCGCTTTTACAAGGCGGCCTTGCTTCGCATACTCTTGAAGATAGACAGCAGCCAAAATTCCGATTGGCGTTGCAATAACGAGTGAAATAACGATAGTGTACACGGTCGTAACAATCATCGGCCAAATGCCACCGCCACCTGTCGGCGAATAATCGCCAAAGATGAATTCAAAATTGATGAGACGGAATCCCTTGTAAAAGATGAATCCCACAATAAGCAACAGAATGGCAACTGTGACGAAAGCAGAAAACCAAAGAAGTCCACGCAATAAGTTGTCTTTACTATTTCTCATCTTAATTAGCACCCCTTGCGCTGATTTTTGCTAGTACAAAGTTCAAAATCAAGATAAAGGAGAACAACACGATACCGGTTGCAAATAGCATTTCTTGATGCACGCCTGCAGCATAGCCCATTTCCAACGCGATATTGGTTGTTAACGGGCGGACACTATCTGTCAGGCTTGTAGGCGTGATCAAACTGTTACCGGCTATTAAGATAACCGCCATCGTTTCCCCGATCGCTCTCCCTAAGCCAAGAACAATGGCTGCCATAATACCGGACTTGGCTGCCGGTACGACGACTTTAAAAATGGTGCCGATTTCAGAAGCGCCGAGTGCCAAGGAGCCTTCCCGATACGTTTTCGGAACAGCGCGGATCGCCGTTTCAGCTACCGTCACGATTGTCGGTAGCATCATGATCGCTAGCACTAAAATGACAGCCAATAAGCTTTGCCCTTTCACCAATCCTAAGTTGTTTTGCAAAAACGGCACGATAATGGCAAGTCCAAAAACACCATATAGAACAGACGGGATCCCAGCAAGCAGCTGTACAGCCGGCGAAATGATTTTCGCAAACCGTTTCGGCGCAATTTCCGATAGGAAGATTGCTGTAAATAAACCAATGGGCACCCCAATTACTAACGCTCCGATCGTTGCATAAATAGAAGCGACGATCATTGGAAAAATCCCGAATTTATCCTCGCTTGGCACCCAATCTACCCCAAAGATGAAGTCAAAAAAGCTGTACCCCTCTGCAATGAACGGATGGGAACCTCTATAAAATACAAATCCTACGATCAATAACAAACTGAACACGGAAAGCAGTGCGCAGAACAAGAATAGCTTGGATGATAAACTTTCTAACATGTATTTTCTTCTATTTGATTTACCGTTACCTATACCTTGCTTTTCAATAGGTGGGCTTGTCATAGCTGAATCCCTCCAAGATCGCTTTTACGTAAGATTGATGTCGATTTGATTAGTTAACGGGGATGGCCCCAGTTTCAGAAACGACATCTTGTCCATCCGGACTTAAAATGAAATCGATGAATTGTTGACCTGCTTCAGTTAAATTTTCTTCCTTAGCGACGAACAAGAATGGACGTGATAGTTTATACGTTTGCTGCAGAACATTTTCTGCTGTTGCTTCCACTCCATTGATGTCAACCGTTGAAATAGACTCATCCACATATTCGAAGGAAATAAAACCGACCGCATGCTTATTCATTGCAACAGTCGTTTTGATATTCCCGTTACCACTCGCAATAATGGCATTTCTCACTAATTGCCCTGACGAGAAGTCGACGATTTCCTGAAACGCGTCACGGGAGCCTGAGCCGTCTTCCCGGGAAACAACGACAATCTCCATATCGTCGCCGCCAACCTCTTTCCAGTTCGTCACTTCACCGGTGAATATTTTCTTCACTTGTTCCAAAGTGAGATCTCTTACTTTGTTCGTCGGATGAGTTACGACAACAATGCCATCGTAGGCAATAACGATCTCGTTCAATCCGCTCTCGATCTCTTCCTGTTTTAAATCACGGGAGGCCATACCGATTTCAGATACTCCATTAATGGCATTCGTTATGCCAGCCGATGACCCAATCTGGTTGATCTCTATTTTCACGTCATTTTTCTCTTCATATTTAAATGCTAATTTCTCAGCTAACGGCCCTACGGAAGTGGACCCTGAAATAGCAATCGTCGTTGCACTATCATTGGAAGATTTGCTACCTTCTTCGGCATTGCCCCCGCATGCAGTCAGGACGATTGCTAAGGAGATAACGAATAATCCTTTTGTTGCATTCCTTATACATTTCATATTTGTACCTCCGACATAATTTGTTGACCCATTGTAAATAGTAATGCCCATTTGTAAATCTTATTAAGTATTCTTGTAAAGGTTTTGTAAATTCTCTTTACACTCACTGAATGTTGTGATAAATGTTTTTGTGATTCAAATATGCGACAGGGTAGCAGCCAACCTTGTCTCTCATTCCTTTTCCTCCTTCTATTCTTGTATTTTTGTCTAAAGATAAATGTCTGTTTGAGTCCATAAGAAAAACCCTTCCATCAGGAAAGGTCACTGAAAAAGTCCACGTAAGAGGGCTTATGCTAGAACTGTTGATTTGCGTTCCGAGCGGACGCTTTCCGTGGGGCGGGCGGTGAGCCTCCTCGTCGCTTCGCTCCTGTGGGGTCTCACCTGTCCCGCTAATCCCACAGGAGTCGCCACTCTACACTCCAATCAACGGAACTTACCCGCATATAAAGTAAAAAAACAGCGAGCTATTTCTTTTTACGAATGAATCGCTGATTTCATTGTATAATTAACCTATTAAATCTTTTTCGTGGTGCCTGTGCAGCAAACTATTCTGATTATGCACTACAATTGAATAAGGAAAATCAGAAAGTTGAATTCATCAATGGGTTATTGAATATTTACTGAATTTATATTCTTTACGATGAATAGTCATAAATGCATCTTACACAGGCACCAACATAGGCACCAACACAATACAGACAATACACTACAATTGTTTAGATTCAAATAGGTAGGCAACCATGTCAAGCTTTGGTTGCCTACCTTATGAATAGATATACTAATTATTGAATTGTCATAAATGGGCGATGCACAGGCACCGAAAAACCCGGGCAAAGAATATACCCATCGGGATTACATCACAATCCTCAATATTGGGGGTAAGAGAGTTGTTTTTCGAACGATCCATGATCATGTGGATGTGTCGGAAGTTGCGGGGCAATATGGTAGCGGCGGGCATGCAAAAGCATCTGGATGCTCGTTGAGCAAGGAGGCGTTTCAAACGTTTGTATTGGACACGTTCCACTTAGAGCCTATAAGAGAAGATGCACCGCAGAAATCGCTATAATGTGAAACGTTCTTCGTTCGGTTCCCTCTATACAAATCGAAGAGAAGAGAGCTTTTTCATTTATCAGGTAACAAGGAAACTTGGGCCATTGAACAAAACAAAACAACTATGGAACAGACTTTTGTAAGCTTTGACGAAGCAGAGCGTTCGCTTAAGAGAAACTACGAAGCCTGGCTTGTCCGGGACGATGCTATTGTCAATTATTTAATGGATCAAATAAGATGTACGAAATAGACAGTATGAAAAGTGCCATGTCCCATTGATATAGGGCCGTGGCACTTATTAAGTTTGCGATGTTACGGAAAAGCTTGTATATATAATGGGATTGAACTTCCCTTAGTACTTTCCAATTAGCGCTTTTACTCCTTTGTAAAGTAGAACAAGCGAGAAAATCAAGATAGCTAAAATACCTACCAAATCTATGATTGGCTCTAAGACTCCTAAGTAAGGACCAGCTAATGGTACACGTAATAATGCAAAACCTGCCAAGATGCCAGCCAACATCAAAAGAATGAATCGATCCATTCCGTAAAACCTCCTCTCCTAACATAATATGAATAAGGACAAGGAAGGTTGACGAGACATCTTATAACGGGCTCTAGTCTTCGAGGCTAATATTTAAAACACCCATCACTGTGCGTTTTAGCCTATAGACAAACGACAAATATAATTGTGTTTGTAAGTTAGTAATTAATTTTTAAATGTAGATGATTTTAGAATTGTAAAAAGCGTACCCAGCGAAAGGGTACGCCTAAGCCGAATTTAGAACTAACTAATTTAAGATATTTATAAGGGTCTACTGAAAGTTAACATTTAGCTTTACTTCCAATCTTGTAGCAGGATCAGTATTAGAAACATTTATTGGTAGAGTAAAAAATTCACTATAAAGAGTATATTCACCTGGCTTTTTATACGAATCAAAAGTAAATGGTCGTATGTCCCATCTTACTGCTACCTCATGCTCTCTATCTGCAGAGTCAACAACGGTTACTTTATTAGGTAATGCAGCCTTAAACTCTTCCAAAGTAATATCTTTTGAGACATAGAGGGGTTCTAGTGGTTTAATTTCTTTTAACGTATCATCTGCCTTAATTACAATTTTTACATAATTCGCCGTAGTGCCTCTATCAACTACATTTAATGGGTTGATATCTTCGCCATATAATGTTTCTTTATAGGAGTCCCCAAGTAATATCTTATGTGTATACATTCCTTCAGGTACATCAAAGTGGATTGTATATTCTCCTACTGGAATATCTGTCATATCGTAACGTTCCTTAGCATTCCCAGGGGTACTCCCCACTCTATACTCTTGCCCTGTTACTTTATTCTTAAGATAGAAAGATCCTTTAATATTTTCAAATGGTATTTTATTGCTACTTGAAGCAGAATCCTTATATAGACTTATTTGCACTTTACCTTTTGCTATTGGTGCTGGTTTCTCTCTTACAATCGTTATTTCTTTAACGGTTATGTTTCCTGCTCCGTCTACTAGTGTATAAGTGAAGACATTATCACCAACTTCCAAGTCTACAGTCCATTCTAAAGTTTTATCAATCGCAGAACTATAGTTCCCTTCGTATTGTCCAATATGACTATCAAATTCATACAGGTCTAGATAGCTGAACCTATCCTTCATATTAATCTCGAGTTGGGCTTTATCTGAAGTAGCTTCTCTTTCTTTAACCACAATATTTAATTCTGGAGGTGTTGTATCAACATAAAACCTTCTTGCAATATCTCCTCTTTTACCAGATTGTGAAATAACCTCTACCTTAATGGCATGCGAATTATCTTCTAATGTAAGGACCTTTCTGAATTTATATGCAGGTCCTTTATGGACAACCTGCCCTCCGCTTTTCACTTCTGCATTCGCTACATATACAACATCCGCTTCTTGACCTTGGATGAGGATCTTTTCAAGATATTTTACATTTGTTACATAACCTTCGAATAAAATATCAGAATACGCAAAAGTTTTTTGTGGTGTTGGGGAATCCATATATATTGATGGGAAGAAATAATTATTGGCAGCCTCTTTCTCTAGATATTGTATTTTTTCAAATAACGCCCCTAATAATTCTTCGCCTGCAATATTAGCATCCGAATCTATTTCTTTAACTTTTTCCACCTTGGTTTTTGCAGCTAGTACCGCTTCCTTATCTTTTATTCTTATATCTTCAATTGATGGCAAAGACTTTATTGCTTCTTCTGCCTCCTGGATCAGATCAAGTAAAAATAAATGTGCTAATTCTTCTAATCTATTTTCTAGTTCCTCTAGTTTATTCAAATTGGTCACTAATTCTTTTTCTTCAGGTGTCAATGATTCATAAAATTTTCTTGCTGTTTGTACTGTTTCTTTATCCCCTAATGCTAATTCATTTACAGTTGGCAGCTCATCTATTAGTTTGACAGCCTCATTAACACGGCTCTTATCCATTACATACTTTATTTTTTTTGCTAGTTCTACGATTTCATTTTTTCCGCTAAACACCTTTATATTTATTTCAGATGATTTAAAAACTGATGTTGTAAAATATCCATCTTTATCTAGGTTTACATTAAAGCCATTAATCTCTAAACTTACTTTTGAATTCCCTTTGTAACTTTTTGGTACTTCCAAAGCTCCTATAATGTCTATTTTCTTACCTTCAGAGTCGATTATAGTCGGTTCCTTAACCCATTTAATATCGTCTGCTTTTTGACCAAATACAATTGCACTACTCATAAACATTGACATTACCACTAGAACAAAAAGTATTTTCCTAATCATCCGATTTCAATCCCCCTGACATATTGTTAACATAATAAACAAATATCGCTATCCTCCTCCAGTATTGTTTTTTGAATCATTTGAACTTTTAACTACTTGTCCTAATTATACGCTAAAAATAGACTAAATATTACTAAAACGTTTTGGATAGGGGGATTTCCCTGTCAACTTAAATTTTATTTTAATAAACGCTCATTGCTATCATTCCTTTTGCTCCTCCCATTCTTGTATTTTTATCATATGTTTAAAGATAAATGTCTGTTTGAGTCCATAAGAAAAACCCTTCCATAAGGAAAGAGCTTTTCAATGCAAACGATTATCGTTTTGTAGTAAATTTAAGGCTTACACCCGTCGACTCATTGCCTGTAGTGTCTACTGTTTTGAACATAATGGTGTAATATGTGTTTCTTGTTAAACCAGTGACATTAGCTGCTTGAGTGCCTTTAGCAACAGAACCGATCAATCTACCATTTGATAGATATTTGTTTTTGCAAAGTCGGTATCCGTTGGATTTGTCCATGAGAATGAAGCACTTGTAGATGTTGTAGCAGTTAATTTAACGTTTTTGACCACGCCAGGAGCCGTAGTGTCTGCTACTTTTGCAGTCGTAGCAGTTACGTTTCTTCCAACAGACTCATTGCCTGTTTGGTCTACCGTTTTCAATGTAACAGTATAGGATGTACTTGCATTTAACCCACTGATGGTTACACCTGTAGATGTGCTGTCAACAGAACCTAACAATTGTCCATTTAGGTAGAGGTTTGTTTTTGCAAAATCAGGATCAATTGGATTTACCCAAGACAGGGTAGCTGAACTTGTTGTGACATTGACAACTTTTTCACCCGATACTTCGCCCGGAGCCGTAGTGTCTACAACTGGTGCAGGCGTTGCTGTTGGCGCTACGGATTCATATGTTAAGAATCCATAACCGAATATTGAGTCTCTTCCTGCATCACCTAAATCAGTTGTATGTTTTTGTAGTTCAGCACGAAGCTGTGCATTTGTCATTGTAGGGTTCTTTTGCTTCAATAGAGCAACAAATCCTGCAACGTGAGGAGAAGCCATTGACGTTCCATCTAAACGTGCATAGCTTCCATCTAAATATGTGCTGACAATCGCTACCCCAGGTGCAGAGAGTTCTGTTTCGACACCGGTAGAAGAGAAGCTGCCGATTTTCAAGTATTGATCCACCGCAGACACAGCAATTACTTCATTGTACTTTGCAGGGTAGTTTACAGGAGTTCCTACTCCATCATTACCATTAGCTCCTACTAATACGATTCCGCTAGTCTGTGCTTTAGCGACCATATCACGAAATGCTGTACTGTCTGCACTTGTTCCAAGAGACATGTTGACAACATCCATTTTATTTACAATCGACCAGTCAAGTCCTTCTAAGATGTCGATTAGATAACCGCTACCATCTTGATCCATTACCTTTACGGCATATAAATCAGCGTCAGGTGCTACTCCTACTAATCCTTTACCATCTCTCTTTGCTCCAATGCTCCCTGCAACGTGTGTACCATGGCCATTATCGTCATTATAAGAAGTGGTGTAGTCTACAGTGGAAACTCCACCTTTAATTAGGAGGTCTGGATGGTTTGCAACTCCTGAATCAACAACAGCTACTTTAATTCCCTTTCCAGTCAATCCTTCGTTCCAGGCATTTGATACTTTCATCGCTTGAATGTCCCATTGGGATTCTTCTGCGGGTACAGTAGTTCCAGTAGATTTAGCCTCTACTTTGTTTAATACTTGTACAACATTTTTATTGCTTACTAAAGAAAAGGTGATGTTTTCTTCAACAGAAGCAATATTCGGATTCTTCTCCAACGCCTTCATTGCATTAGGGCTTGCTTTTACCGCAAGAGCATTGATGGACTTGAATTGTGTTTTCACCTTTCTGCTTCCTTTGATGACAGCATCTTTTCCGCTTTTATTCTTGTACACGACAACATACTCTTTTTCCGTATCACTCAGTTGTTCAGCACTTGCAAAGGGTGTTAACACATTCATTGCAAGCCCTAACGTAAGAACTGTTGCAAAAATCTTTTTCGACTTACCTTTTTTGATTAATTCTTTCATAATTTCTCTCCTTTACTATATATCGAATTTAATAGATTGAAATGCTTTATGAACGTCTGGATTTGAAACCTTTTTTAAAACACATGCAAAAATTCCCACAAAAAAAAGAGTGCTCTTTAGTGGTAAAAGGCTACTCTTTTATATCGCATATTTTAAAAGTCTTGTAATAGGTGTAATTCCCTATTTTTAACTTACAAACTTTTTCTTCTACTTCTACAATATCTTTTGCAGACAAAAGGGTGATTTCGATAGCAGGATCTTTGGCATAAGAGCCAAGGAGAGAGCTGAATTGGCGCCGACTTTGTTTTTAAGGGATTGGCGGCGCCATTGGACTTTATTTTAAAGGGTGTTACTTTCTTGTTCGGTTACAATGTAATCTCCAGCCAAGCAACCGATTCCACATGGCTGCTTTGCGGGAACATGTCGACCGGCTGTACTTCCTTCGTCTGGTAGCCGCCGTCCTCCAAGATCCGCAAGTCGCGTGCTAACGTTCCTGGGTTGCACGATACATACACAACGCGCTTCGGTTTGTATTCCAAAATTGTCTGCAACAGTTTCTCGTCGCATCCTTTACGCGGGGGATCGACGACTAATACATCGAATCGTTTGCCTTCCGCGTACCATCTCGGGATGACGTTTTCCGCAGCACCTGCTTCGAAATAGGCATTTGTAATGCCGTTCAGTTCGGCATTGCGTTTGGCGTCCTCAATTGCTTGTGGAACGATTTCCACGCCGTACACTTCCTTCGCCTCTTGCGCTAGGAACAGAGAAATTGTCCCGATGCCGCAATACGCATCGATGACCATTTCGTCACCTGTCAGCTGTGCATAGTCAAGCGCTTGCTTGTAAAGCACTTCGGTTTGCTCCGGGTTCACTTGGTAGAACGAGCGCGCCGATATTTCAAACTGGATATCGCCGATCTTGTCGATGATGAACGACTTGCCGTATAGAGGTAACGTTTCATTCCCGAAGATGACGTTCGTCTTTTCGCTGTTGACGTTCTGCATGATCGATGTCACTTCCGGCACAACCCGTTTAATGAGTTCGACTACTGCCTCTTTTTGCGGGAACTTCTTTTTGAGCGTCACGAGAACGACCATAATTTCCCCTGTCGCCTTCCCTTTACGGACAATCAGATGCCGGAGCATGCCGCGATGGGTCTTTTCGTTGTATGCTTCGAGGCCAAGCGCATGCATTTCATGCTTCAACGTAGACATCAGTTCATCCGCCTCTTCGCTTTGGATAATGCAGACGTCCGTGTCGACGATGTGATGGGTGCGCGACCGATAAAATCCGGATACGACTTTGCCGTCACGTTCGCTGAAGGGGATTTGAGATTTATTCCGATAGCGCCACGGGTCTTCCATCCCTTTAACTGGATGGACAGGCACGTCCGGCAACTTCGCGATGCGGTCGATGACATCGCGGACCTGTTTTTGCTTTTGGATGAGCTGTGCCTCGTACGATAAATGTTGCAGCTGGCAGCCGCCGCATTCCCAAAATACGTGGCATGGCGGTTCTACGCGGTCCTCAGAAGGCTTTGTCACATTCAACAAGCGGGCAAACCCGTAGTTCTTCAATGTTTTCCCGACTTGCACCTCCACTTCCTCCCCAGGCAACGCTCCGGGAATGAACAATGGATATCCTTCCACTTTCGCAACGCCTGACCCGTCATGCGTCAAATCTTCAACGTAGACAGAGAGACGATCGTTTTGATTCACAATAAAAGACATGATTTTTCCTCCAAATTTCGTATGTAACAAGTTTAGCATTTTTTTCGCGATTAAACGAAAAAACAGACGCCATAAGACGTCTGCTATTTGTTAATCTTCTTTATCCGTCACCGAACCGTCCATCGGCGCGATGAGAAACGCGATGACAATTGCGGCGATCAGGACGATGAATGGAGCATAGAAAATAATGAATTCAAACATGCCAAAATCCCCCTTTACGCATGGTAGTCCTCTTTTCCGCGGACATAGTTTTTATTGAACAGGAACAGTCGCATGAGCAACACGAGCGACGGTATCAAAAGGCAAAGTCCGAGAATGAAGGCGACAATGAGAGAGATTGCCATCGCCGGGTTCGTGAAACTGTCGTATATCGTCAAATGCGGATAGAGCAAGTACGGATAATGGGACGCACCGTACCCGAAAAACGCAAAGGCGAATTGGCCCATGAGATATCCGAATGCCCAACCGTAGCTGCGCCGTTTCCAGAGCAGCCAAACCGTTCCGACAAATAAAAGGAACGATATGAGGAACATCGGCCAAAACGTTTGGATATTCGAATAATGATCGAAATTATGCCTACGAAGCTCGAAAATAATGCCGCCCGCTGTAATGATCGTCGGCAACGACCAGATGAGCGCATATTTCCGGAGCAGGTCGGTCGCTTCCTTGTCGCCGGCTTTATTCGCATACCACGTCAAGAAGACGGCCGAAATGTAAAGCGTCGCGGCAATGCTGAGGAGGACGATTGACCACGTCAACGGGCTCGTGAATAAAACCCAGTAGTCAAGCACCGGAGCTCCATCCACCATTTCGATGAAGCCGCCTTCCGATATCGTCAGGACAATCGATAACGAAGCGGGAATCAACAGGCCCGCGAGCCCGTACATGAAAGAATAGCCTTTATGGCGCCGGGCTCCGTATGTTTCAAACGCATAATACGAACCCCGAATCGCGAGCAGGATGACGCCGATGCTGACGGGCACCAATAATGTCGTACCGTAATAAAAAGCAGTTTTTGGGAAAAACCCGATGATTCCTACGAAGAAGAAGACGAGAAATACGTTCGTCACTTCCCAGACCGGGGACAAATACCGCTGGATGACTTTTGTCAAAATTCGCTGTTTCCCCGTCAGCAAACTATATGCATTAAAAAAACCTGCACCGAAATCAATTGCTCCGACGACAATATAACCGAAGAGGAACGTCCAAAGAACCGAAATCCCTATTATCTCCAAGTTCATTGCACATCACCGCCCTTTTCCATATGCCGATCTTCCAGTTCACGCTCGACCGGGTTGTTGCGGAACATCCGTCGTAAGACGACGACACTTCCGATGCCGAGGATGATGTACAACCCTGCAAACAGCATGAGCATCAGGTCGACTTGGCCGCTCGTCGTCGCTGCGTCCTCGACCCGCATGATCTTTCGAAGAATCCACGGCTGCCGGCCGACTTCCGCAAGCCACCAACCTGATTCAATAGCGATGAATGTTAGCGGAGCTCCAAGGACGATGAGCCAGCGGAACCATTTTGTCGTCACGCTTCTCCAGCCTCGTTTCATGCCGATCCAATACCAAGCCGCAAGCAAGACCATCCACATGCCGATGAATACCATAATGTTGAATAAATAATGGATATAAAGCGGCGGAATTTCATCTTCCGGGAATTGATCCAATCCAATCACTTCAGCACTCGGGTTGCTATATGCCAATAAAGAAAGGCCGAATGGAACTTCTATTGCATACTTCACTTCCCCGTCTTTCAGAACGCCGAGCAAGACGAGCGGCGCATTTTCCTGCGTTTCAAAATGCCACTCTGCCGCAGCCAGTTTTTCAGGCTGGTATTCTGCTAAATATTTACCGGAGAAATCCCCTATCACTGCGGTTGCAATGGCAAAGACAAGTCCAAGTTTCATTGTCAGATGCAAGGCTTTCTTATGATAAATATGATTGGATCCTTTCAACAACCTGAACGCCGCAATCGCTGCCAGCACAAATGCCGCTGTCATATACGCCGTGATGACGACGTGCGCCACTTTGGTCGGCATCGCCGGGTTGAACATCGCAATGATCGGGTTGATGTTAACGAGCTCCCCATCGACAATATCGAAGCCTTGAGGAGCGTTCATGAATGCATTCACCATCGTAATGAAAACTGCAGAGAACGAGGCGCCGATTGCAACCGGCACTAATAGCAGCAAATGCTTTTTCTGGTTTTCGAATCGATCCCACGTATATAAATAAATCCCTAGGAAAATAGCTTCAAAAAAGAAAGCGAACGTTTCCATGAATAATGGAAGAGCGATGACATTTCCCGCAAACTCCATGAAATTCGGCCATAACAAAGACAACTGCAAGCCGATAGCCGTCCCTGTTACGACACCGACGGCCACTGTAATAACAAATCCTCTCGCCCACCGCCTGGCAAGCAAAATATAATGTTCATCGTTTTTCCGGATTCCCACCCATTGCGCAATCATGATCATGAGCGGGACGCCGACGCCGATTGTCGCGTAAAGGATATGGAACGATAACGTCAGTTCCGTCAAGACACGCGAATAAAACACGGCTTCTTCATTTACCATCTATTTTTCCTCCTTAACTTCCGAAAATTCTTCCTAAAATGGAAAACAACATGATTCCCGCCACGATAAAGACAAGCCACATGAGCCATTTCTCTTGTTTCTTATACACGGGAGCCCTCCTCCGTCTTTGGATTTCATCTCTTCCCTATCATAAGATAACTGTTCTATACTTTTCCCTTTTTACGTTCGAAATAACAGGATTGTCACAAGTAATGTGAAATGTTTTCAACCGGAATTTTGCTCTTGAGAGAATTTAGAATGTTGTGTATAATGGAGAGATTAAAGAGAGGTGAGCACAATGGAAATTAAAAGAAAAGTTTTAGCTTATATTACGAAGGATGACCATGCCGGACGAAAAATCCTTGTGTTCGAGCAAGAAGGGAATCCGGAAGCAGGCTTGCAAGTGCCAGGCGGAACGATTGAAGAAGACGAACTTCTCATCGATGCGCTCTACAGGGAAATTGAAGAAGAAACCGGCATCCGTCGCGACCAGCTTCAGTTGAATGGTAAAGTGGATAAGAAGAATTACTTTCCTGAGAATCGGAAAAATGTCATTCATGAGCGGAATGTCTTTCACCTCACCTATATCGGGGAGGATGAACATGAATGGGATACGTGCGTGAAAAGTACCGGTAAAGATAACGGCATGATTTTCCATTGCCGCTGGATGCCGGTGAATGACTTGCCAGCGCTCGCTGCAGGACAAGACGAGCTGATAGATTTTATTATTTGAGGGTCTCTTTAAGAAGGCTTGAGAGATTCATTGAAACTTATATTTCGTCAAAAATAAAAAGCTGCATGGATGATTAATCCAATGCAGCTTCTTCATTTTCATCGTCATTTTCATTGTCGATCCGGTCCTGCTCTCGCAATTGGTCGAGCGGAGCGAACATTTCGATATGACGGTATCGGTTTTCAAAAGTGGCGGGAAGGGTTCCGCCGTATTCTCCGTCCAAGTTCAGCAGTACTTCTTCAGATGAAGTGATCTTCACTTTTTTCGGCTTGGCGGAAATGACGAGCGGGTCATCCAAATGCTCTCCGCGGAGTGCCAACGTGACGATTCTGATGAATTCTGCCATATTACATTTTTTCAATACTAATAACGTGAATCTGCCATCGTTAATGCTTGAGTTCGGGGCCAATTTTTCCAGGCCGCCGACGGAATTGGTCAAGCCGACGAGGAAAAGCATCACTTCCCCTTCGAACACTTCATCGTCGTACTCGATTTTCACTTCACTCGAATGGATGGAAGGGAGCATCTCGATCCCTTTCAAGTAATAGGCGAGCTGGCCGAGAACTGTCTTTAGCTTGCTCGGTACTTCATACGTCAGCTCAGTCATTCTTCCGCCGCCTGCGATGTTGATGAAATGACGGTCGTTCATGAGGCCGACGTCCACCGGAATCGTCTCTCCGCGGACGATAATGTCGATCGCTTCTTCAATATCCCGCGGAATACGCAACGCACGCGCAAAGTCGTTCGTCGTCCCGGTCGGAATGAGTCCGATTGTCGGTCGTTTTTCAAATGGGGAGACTCCGGCGACGACTTCGTTCAACGTTCCATCTCCGCCAGATGCGATGATGACGTCAAAGCCCCGTTCCACAGCTTTTTTCGCCGCTTCTTTCGCATCGCCCTCTCCTGTGGTCGCATGTACGGATGTTTCATAGCCGGCGATCTCCAGCTTTTCCAGAACTTCAGCTAGATGCTTCCGAAATATTTCACGTCCTGCTGTCGGGTTATAAATGATTCTTGCACGCTTCATACATGTTCCCTCTCAATTCATACAAAATGCAACGCTAGCATGCGTCTGATCCAACAAAAAGACGCTTACTTTGACTATCCATCGTACTAAAAAGTTCCCTGACACGCTTTGCGTATCCGTCAAATCGTTCATGCGCCGGCTGGCATTACAGACTGCACCTGCTTATTAGTTCGTCTGTTGCAATGCAGGCATGAATGTTTTACGGATGTCTTCGTAAACGGTGAGCCATAATTCGGGCTGAGTCGTATATTCCTTCATCAATTCAGCGATGAATTCCCGTTGCTTCTCTTCGAAATCTGGCGCGTCTTTTGCCGGCAGCTGCTTACGGCGCTCCATTACATCCTCCTGGATGGATGCGGCACGCGGACCCCATTTCGCCAGCACTTCGCCTTCTTTGTCGAGAAGCAAGTAAATCGGGATCGAGCGGCCGCCATTTGTCAGGTGTCTGTCGATCAAATCGGTATCTTCGTCACGATAGACTGTCCGCACGTCCAAGTCCGCCGCTTCTGCAATTCGGCGCAGGATTGGATTGTTCATCATTGCGTCCCCGCACCAATCTTCCGTTATGACTAGTATATTGGGCTTTTTCGCTTTTGCTATTTCGATGAATGCGTCGTCTTGGGGCACGTCGAACTTTTCGTAAATGCCGAAGCTGTTTTCTTTATGCTTCTCCATACGATCCATATAGTCCGCGAGTGAAATCGCCTCATCAAAATACTGTTTTTCAGTTTTCATTCCGACACCTTCCTTTATCATTACCTTTTCTTAAGTGTAAGCCTATTCGTTTCCCGAATCAAATAGGATGCCATTTCCGAACAAATTAAAAAGCCCTATACGGGAGACTTTCGCAAGACCCGTATAGGACGATTCATGTTTGGACTTATCGCTTGTTGATTTCCTCAAGAAGGATTTTATTCACCATTGGCGGGTTCGCTTGTCCTTTTGTCGCTTTCATCACTTGTCCGACGAGGAAGCCGACTGCGCGGTCCTTGCCGTTTTTGTAGTCCTCGATCGATTGTTCGTTCGCATCCAGCACTTCCGTCACAATTGCGCGGAGTGTGCCTTCGTCGGAAATTTGGACGAGGCCTTTCTCTTTAACGATGTCAGCAGCGTTTCCGCCTGTTTCAATCAGTTCCTTGAACACTTTCTTAGCGATTTTAGATGAAATTGTGCCATCTGCAATCAATTTGATCATGCTCGCAAGACCTTCCGGAGTGAGTGCCGTATCATGAAGCTCTTTTTGCTCTGCATTCAAATATGCGGACACTTCCCCCATCAACCAGTTGGAAGCGAGTTTCGCGTCTGCTCCAGCAGCAATTGTTGCATCAAAGAAGTCAGACATCTCTTTCGTCAACGTCAAGACGTGCGCGTCATATTCCGGCAGGTCGAGCTCATTGACGTACCTTGCTTTACGTGCATCCGGTAGTTCCGGAATCTCGGCACGGACCCGCTCGACCCACTCTTGGTCGATATGGATTTCCGGCAAGTCCGGATCGTTGATGAAACGGTAATCGTTCGCGCTGCCTTTTACGCGCATAAGCACGGTTTGGCCAGTCGCTTCATCATAACGGCGCGTTTCTTGCTGGATTTTACCGCCGGACAGAAGGATTTTCTCCTGGCGCTCGACTTCATTTGCAATCCCTCTGCGGACGAAGTTGAAGGAGTTCAAGTTTTTCAATTCAGTTTTCGTTCCGAATTCTTCTTGTCCGAACGGGCGCAATGAAATGTTGGCGTCACAACGAAGTGAGCCCTCTTCCATGCGGACGTCCGAAACGCCTGTATATTGAATAATCGCTTTCAGCTTCTCAAGGAATGCATATGCCTCTTCCGGGGAGCGGATATCTGCTTCCGTGACGATTTCAATTAACGGCGTGCCTTGTCTATTCAAGTCGACGAGTGAATAGCCGTTGTCGCTATGCGTCAATTTGCCTGCATCTTCTTCAAGATGGACGCGCTCGATGCGGATCTTCTTCTTTTTGCCTTCGACTTCGATTTCAATCCAACCGTTTTGGCCAACTGGACGCTTGTCCTGCGAAGTTTGATAGGCGCTCGGGTTATCCGGATAGAAATAGTGCTTACGGTCGAAGTTCATGACCTTTGCCACTTCACAGTTCAATGCGAGGGAAGCTTTCATTCCGAAGTCGACCGCACGCTTATTCAACACCGGTAATGTTCCCGGGTATGCCAAGTCGTACACATGGATATTCATATTCGGCTCTGCACCGTAATGGGATGGCGCCGGTGAAAAGATTTTCGTATCGGTTTTTAATTCAACGTGGACTTCAAGTCCAACAATCGTTTCAAAGTTCATTAGTTAGTACCCTCCCCTAAAGATGGAGTGCTTTTATGGAAATCGGTCGCTTGTTCAAATGCGTGCGCTACTTTATAAATAGTTGCTTCATCGAAATGTTTTCCGATAATTTGGAGACCGACTGGCATTCCATTCGAAAAGCCGCACGGAATTGAAATGGCAGGAATACCAGCCAAGTTAACAGACACTGTCAAAACGTCGTTCGCATACAATGTTAATTGGTTTTGCGCGACACCGCCGATTTCGTATGCAGTTGTTGCACTTGTTGGTCCGACGATGACATCGTAATTTTCAAATACGGATGCAAAGTCTTGAGCGATAAGCGTACGGACTTTCATCGCTTTAACGTACAACTCTTCATGATGATCTGCACTTAGTGCATATGTGCCGTAAAGGATTCGTTTTTTCACTTCATCCCCGAATCCTTCAGCGCGTGAACGCAAATAGATTTCTTCCAGGTTCTTCGCACTTTCTGAACGATAGCCGTAACGGATTCCGTCGAATCTTGCGAGATTGGAAGAGGCTTCTGCAGTTGCAATCGCGTAATATGTCGGCGAAGCGTATTTGGAATGTGGCAATGTCACTTCCCCTATAGTTGCGCCAAGCGATTCAAGCACTTTTAAGGACGCGCGTACTTTGTCTTTAACATCTTCTTCGATGCCCTCGCCCAAATACTCCTTCGGAACAGCGATTCGCAAGCCTTTAATATCGCCAGTCAAAGCGGCTTTGAAATCAGGCACTTGCTGTGACGAAGAGGAGGAATCCCTATGATCGACACCTGAAATGGCGTTCAACAACAGTGCATTATCCTCGACTGTCCGAGTGATTGGGCCGATTTGATCCAAAGAGGAGGCAAACGCGACGAGACCGCTCCGGGATACTCTGCCGTAGGTCGGCTTCATTCCAACGACTCCGCAGAACGCAGCCGGCTGGCGAACCGATCCTCCTGTATCTGTACCTAGTGAGAAAGGAACTTCTCCTGCTGCAACTGCAGCTGCGGAACCGCCCGAAGAACCTCCAGGTACACAATTCAAATTCCATGGATTATGCGTCGTCTGGAAAGCCGAACGTTCAGTTGTGGAACCCATGGCAAACTCGTCCATATTCAATTTACCGACGCTGATCATGCCGGCTTCATTCACTTTTTCTACAGCTGTCGCGTCATACACTGGAACGAAATTCTCAAGCATTTTGCTTGCGCAAGTTGTAGCAGTGCCTTTTGTGACGATATTGTCTTTAATACCAATCGGCAATCCGAACAGCGGACCACGTCCTTCTTTCGGTGCGTTGTCCAACTGTTCCGCTCTCGCTAACGCCTCTTCTTCCGTCAACGCCAGGAACGCTTTCACTTGACCATCCAATGCAGCAATCTGCTTGAATGAATCCTCGGTCACTTCTTTGACAGAGACTTCTCCGTTATGTAAAAGTGCTTGAAGTTCTGCTGCCGTTTTTTTCATTAACGTCATCTTACTTCCTCCTAAAAACCGTTATCACAGGATATTCGGAACTTTGATCATTCCGTCTTCATGCTCTTTTACGCTAGCCAACATTTCGTCCCGATCCAGGATATCTTGCGGGACATCTTCTCGGAGCACATTGAAAAGCTGCAACGGATGAGTCATCGGCTCAACATTAGTTGTATCCACTTCTTTTAATACATCTCCAAATTCTACAAGATCGGAAATGATTTCAGAAAACACTTCCGCCTCTTGATCCGAAAAGGCGATTCTTGCAAAATTCGCGAAGTATTGTACGTCTTCTGCCGTAAATTTCGTCATTTGATTTCCTCCCCAATTGCAATTGTACGACTAATCATACCACCTAACAGGTATGTTGAAAAGCAACTGCGCATCGATTGCGCGTTGGCGCGGACGCCTTTTTGACATCTCACATCAATATCCATAAATATGGACAAACGGTTCATCGTCCCCGGCTTCCTTGACGATCAACGCCTCGGGGCCGTTCACCGAGGTGACGCTCACTTCGACATCGATATTCGGAAAATACTTGATGATGTGCGAAGTCAAAAATTGTGTGAAACCGATGACTTCACTCTTCCCAAAAAATTGAATCGGTATGTCGATGGAAATGGATTGCATCCGGTTGTCTTTGAAAAAACCTTTCCCGATCACATTGACGAAGCTCGGAAAATATTCATCGATATCTTGTTTGAAATTGCTGAAAGTCGTATTGATTTCGCGGTAATTGTCGATATCCGCAGGAGCGGGAAACAATACATACCGCTCATTCACTTCTTTCCATCCGGACGGCGCTGATTTTCCTTTGTCGGCAAATGCAGTTGCGAAATACGTTCCCGGGACGATCGCATTCCTTTTTTCCTGTTTAAACAGGCCTACCACAATCGGAATGTCTTGTAACCCTTCTTTCGCACGCATCCTGCTGACGATTTTGTCCGCCATGGCGATGCCTTGCTTTTCAAGTTCCTTGTCAGATATCGTCGTCTCTTTCCCGCCTCTTTCATAATAGACGGAATTCAAGGCAAGCCCGATCGATATGCCGGATAAACGCACTTTCTTCTCGTCCGTCAGCGTCAAATAGTTTTGCTCGATAATATGCGCCAAATAGATCGGGGTCTCCTCTGCATCTCCCCCTTCATTTTCAGGTGGATTCAAGCCCTCTTTATTTGTTGAACTTCTGGCAAGCCATGCGCTCGCTGTAGCTGTGTCAATATACTGGCCTTCCTGGAAGAGATAGTTTTTTGTGTCGAAATGCTGGGCGGATAAACGGATCAGCCCTTCTTCAGCTTCCTGGATGTCGTATTTTGTATATATATTGCTCACTACAAGACCCCGGGTCGCGCTTTTTTTGAGAGGGGTGAGCACCTTGTAAAAATCGTCGTTCAGTTGAACATCGGGAATCATGACAGTTTCTTCGATCAGTTCCTCATTTTCCTGTATGACTTCCTCTTTCTCGGGTCCGATTGACGGTAGACAGCCGCCCAACAATAGGACGGCTGAGATGATGGATAACACAAATAGCCTTTTCATTGAAAATTACTCCTTTTCGCCGAGCGCGTCGACCAACTCTGTTTCGTTCCACACCGTGATTCCGAGTTCCTCCGCCTTCGCAAGCTTCGATCCGGCATCTTCCCCGGCTATGACGAGATCCGTCTTTTTGCTGACGCTCCCGCTCACTTTCCCGCCAAGCGCTTCAATCCGCTCTTTCGCTTCATTACGCGTCAGTATCGAAAGCTTGCCTGTCAACACGATCGTTTTCCCGGCGAAAGGACCTTCAGTCGGAAGCTCCTGGCGCGTTCTGCCTTTGTATTCCATATTGACGCCGTACGTTTTCAGCTTGCCGATCACTTCCAAGACATCTTCATTATTGAAGAATGTAATGACCGCATCTGCCACTTTGTCGCCGATCTCATGTATTGATGTAAGCCGATCTGCATCTGCTTTTGCGATTTCGTCCATAGTGCCGAATTCCTCGGACAATATATGTGCCGCCTTTTCACCGACATGTCGGATGCCAAGGCCGAACAGTAGCTTCTCCAACGAGTTGGCCTTGGATGCTTCAATGGCTGTCAATAAATTCGTTGCGGACTTCTCTCCCATCCGCTCAAGCGTCAACAGCTGTTCCTTCGTCAAACAGTAAAGATCTGAAACATCATGGACAAGCCCGGATGTATACAACTGATTGACGACACGCTCGCCGATTCCTTCAATATTCATTGCGTTCCGTGATACGAAATGGATGAGCGCTTCCTTCATCTGCGCAGGGCATTGAGGATTGACGCAACGGAGCGCCACTTCCCCTTCGATCCTGACGAGTTCGGAATCGCAGACAGGGCAATTGTCGGGCATATGATACGGTTCTTTATTCCCTTGTCGCTGTTCGATCAATACAGAGACGACTTCGGGAATGATATCCCCCGCCTTGCGGATGACGACTGCATCTCCGATCCGGATATCCTTTTCACGGATGAGGTCCTCATTATGGAGGGAAGCCCTTGCAACCGTCGTTCCAGCAACACGGACCGGTTCCAAAATGGCAGTCGGTGTGACGACCCCTGTCCTGCCGACGCTCAATTCGATGTCGAGCAGCTTCGTATGCACTTCTTCCGCAGGGAATTTATAGGCGGTCGCCCAGCGCGGACTTTTCGCCGTGAAGCCGAGTTGCTCCTGATCTTCATAGCTGTCCACTTTAATGACGATTCCGTCGATTTCATAATCAAGGTCCTGTCTGCGTTCCTGCCAGGACTCTATATATTCGAGAACTTCCTCGATTGTTTTGCACCGCTTGCTATTCGTATTCGTCTCGAAGCCGATCGACGCAAGATAATCGAGCGAATCGGAATGGCTGTCCTGTCCGTAAGCCGTGCCATCCCCGCCGACTCCATAAATGAATACGGCAAGATTGCGGCTCGCGGCTATTTTCGGATCTAGCTGCCGGAGTGATCCTGCTGCTGCATTCCGTGGGTTCGCAAACGGCTCTTCCCCATTTTCATCCCGTGCTTCATTCAATCTCATGAAAGATTTCTTCGGCATGTACGCTTCCCCGCGGACTTCGATTGTAACCGGTTCGGCAAGCTTCAGCGGAACGGTGCGGATCGTCTTCAAATTCGCGGTGATATCCTCACCGACCGTCCCGTCCCCTCGCGTCGAACCTTGGATGAACGTCCCATTTTCATATTTCAATGAAACGGCAAGCCCGTCGATCTTCAGCTCGCAAATATAAGTGGCTTTTCCCGTCCCCGCTTGCACCCGTCTGTCGAAGTCGCGGATGTCTTCTTCGTTGAACGCGTTCGATAGACTCAGCATCGGATACTCATGGACGACTTTGCTGAAGCTTTCGAGGACTTCCCCGCCAACCCGCTGTGTCGGTGAATCGGGGTAGATCAAGTCCGGATTTTCGGCCTCAATCGAGAGTAACTCCTGCATGAGGCTGTCATAGACGGAATCGGGCACAATCGGCCGGTCCAGCACATAATAAGCGTGCCCATACTCTTTGAGCAGATCATTGAGCTCCTGCACACGTTTTTCAACTGCATTTCGATCTATGTTTCGATCCATTCTTTCCTCTCCCTACGCTTTTTCTATCGGTGCGAATTTGGCAAGGAGCCGCTTGATGCCAACCGGTTCCGGGAATGCGATATCGAGCTCAAGATCGTCTTCTTTCCCTTTGACGCTGACGACCATGCCTGTCCCCCACGTTTTGTGGGTCGCTTTGTCGCCGGCCTTCCAGCCCATCTTCTCTCCGCCGCTCGCATTATAAGCTGGCCTTTTCACAGCTGGTCGCACAGGTTTGTTCTCCCATCCGAATCCACCGTAAGAAAAGCCTTGACGTTGATTCGATGTCATTTCGATTATGTCGTCTGAAATCTCGTTTAAGAAACGGGATGGGTTGTTAATACTTGAGCGGCCGAACAATGTCCTGTACGATGCGCACGTCAAATAGAGTCTGCGCTCCGCACGGGTGATCGCCACATAGGCAAGCCGTCGCTCTTCTTCCATTTCTTCGTCGTCACCGATCGACCTCGCGTGCGGGAAGATGTTCTCTTCCATGCCGATGACGAAAACGACCGGGAATTCGAGTCCTTTAGCGGCATGCATTGTCATTAGGACGATTTTTTCCGTCGATTGGTTCTCTTCTTTATCCAACGAATCGATATCGGCAATTAGAGCCAGGTCTGTCAGGAACGCGACGAGCGAACGGTCGCCCTCCTCTTCCTCAGCCCTCTTTTCGAAAGCTTCCGTAACGGAGAGGAATTCCTCGATGTTTTCCAGCCTGCTTTCCGATTCAATCGTTTTCTCGCGTAGAAGCATATCTCGGTAGCCCGTTTTTTCCAACACTTGCTCCACAAGCTCGGAAACGGACAAGTATTCTTGCATTTGCGTGAAGCCGTTGATCATATCCCTGAACTTCACCGCTTCGTTAGCGGCTCTTGCTGTCAGCCCCATGAAATGGACCTCCTGCAAAGCATCGAAAACCGACCGCTCATTTTCAATCGCAAATTGCGCCATCCTCTCGAAGGAGGTCGCGCCGATGCTCCGTTTCGGTTCGTTGATGATCCGTGCCAACGCCAAGTCGTCATCATTATTCGCGATCAGCCGCAAATAGGCGAGCAAGTCTTTGATTTCTTTCCGGTCATAGAACTTCGTGCCGCCGACAATTGTATATTCCAGATTGGATTTCACGAGATATTCCTCGATGACTCGGGATTGGGCGTTCGTGCGGTAAAGAATCGCGAACTGGTCTAGCGTCAAGTTATCGCGTTCTTTCAGCTCGATGATTTGCTGAACGATAAACTGGGATTCATCTTTCTCATCGTTCGCCTTATACACAACGATCGAATCTCCCTCGTCATTTTCCGTACGGAGCTTCTTGTCGTAGCGGCTCCGGTTGTTTTGGATGACGTCGTTCGCTGCCTGCAAAATCGTTTTTGTCGAACGGTAATTTTGCTCGAGTAAAATGACGGTTGCATCTTTGTAATCCTTTTCGAATGAAAGGATGTTGCCGATGTCCGCGCCGCGCCATCTGTAGATCGATTGATCGGAATCGCCGACGACGCAAAGGTTGCGGAACTTCGCAGCGAGCATTTTAACGAGGCGGTATTGTGCATTGTTCGTATCCTGATATTCATCGACATGGATATATTGGAATTTATTTTGATAAAACTCGAGGACTTCAGGGACGCGTTCAAATAATTTGAGAGTCATCATGATGAGGTCGTCAAAATCGAGCGATTGGTTTTGTCTTAGCTTTTTCGTATAGCTTTCATAGATGCCTGCAATCGTCTTTTCATAAGGATTATGCGGATTGATTTGCGCAGAATATGTTTCCGCGTCGATGCATTCGTTTTTCGCCGAGCTGATGGCCCCGAGCATTGCCCGCGGATCGTACTGCTTCGGATCGAGATTGCGCTCTTTCAGCACATTTTTTATGACCGTCAATTGGTCGGAGGAATCGAGGATCGTAAAGTTTTTCGAAATTCCGATGCGGTCGATGTCCCTCCGTAATATGCGGACGCACATCGAGTGGAATGTCGAAACCCACATCCGTTCTCCGGTACCCGGTCCGAGCAGGCCATCGATCCGGTCGCGCATTTCACGTGCTGCCTTGTTCGTAAATGTAATCGCTAATACTTGGGAAGGGTATACGCCTTTTTCAACGATCAAGTAGGCGATCCGGTGGGTAAGCACCCTCGTCTTTCCGGAACCCGCGCCTGCCATGATCAGCAGCGGGCCTTCCGTCTTTTTCACTGCGCGGGCTTGTTCAGGATTCATGCCTGCAAGCAGATTTTCCGCGATTTCCTTCATACTTCATACCGCCTTTCAAAGAACGTTTGTTCTTCATTATAACCTAAACCTATGTCAATGGGATACTGATTTCACTGCTTCGACCGTTGAAAGGGCAGCTTTCAAATCTTCGTAAATAATATTGCCGACAATAACTGTATCCGCAAGCTTTGCCATCATTGTTGCGTCTTCCGCGTTGCGGATCCCGCCGCCGTAAAATAACCTCGTATTGTCAAGAACACGCGAGGCCGCCTTCACAATGGCCGGATCTCCGAGCATTCCGCTATATTCCAAATAAAATACCGGCAGCTTGAACAGATGCTCCGCCATCCGCGCATAGGCGATGACATCCTCTTCATCTGGAGCTTCATTGACGCCGGTAAGATGCGCCGCTTTGCAATCGGTGTTGACGATTACATAGCCTTCCGCGACGACCTCATCCCAATCCATCATATGGCCATATTCCTTCAATGCGGCATGATGGATGCCGTTCACCCATTTTGCATCTGTCGAATTCAGGACCGTCGGGATGAAATAATAATCGAATCCCATCGACACCGATTCAACAGTCGACACTTCAAGCGCCACCGGCACCGAGTACCGTCTGATGCGCGCTAGCAGGTCGAGGACGTTTTCAAGGGTTATGCCATCCGTACCGCCGATAATAATGCCGTCCGTTCCGGATTCTGCTAGCTGTTCGAGCTCTTCGTCCGTCAATTGTTTTGCAGGGTCCACTTTAAATGCGTGGCGCCAATTTTTATAATCCATTTTGTCTACCACCTAATTCATCGATTGCTTATTCAATGCGCTCGATACTATTTGAGCGTCTGCTATCCACCAGTATACCAAAAAAACGGACGGATTTCTCCGCCCGTTCACTTCTTATCTTTATTCTCCGCAAGCTCCGGATAGAGGCGGTCCAACACGGTGTTATAGCCGCCGGATCCGTAATCGACGCAACGTCTTACTCTTGAAATTGTCGCAGTGCTCGCACCGGTTTCATTTTGAATCCGGTCATATGTTTTTTTCTGCCTCAATGCATGCGCGACTTCCAAACGTTGAGCCAACGATTGCAGCTCACTCATCGTCGCAAGGTCGTCGAAGAACATATAGCATTCTTCTAAATCCTTCAATTCCAAAATGGCTTTGAACAGCTGATCCGTTTGTTCACTTCGGATTTTATCGATTTGCATGTTTCCCCCTCTTTCTTTCAGCACTGTTTTAAGGTGTGTATGTGACAGACTTTGAAATTCCCGAATACGTAGGGATGATATGAATCCACGTCTTGCCGGGAACTAACTTTGCGGGAACTCCATTTTCCATCGGCACGAGGAATCCATCGACGTTTTTCCACTCCAGCTCTTTCACGGAGCCTGCCTGGAACAGCATTGCCTTTCCGCCGCTTTCGATATCGACTGATTGTCTTCCGACGCTGTCGATCGTACGATGGTTCGCTTCCATGACGATGAGGTTGGACAGCCCGACTTGTTCTCCGTTCGCTTTATCCAGCGTCAGGATTCCATTCACCATCCGGTTGTACGTATCCGTTTCCGGATCATAGGAAAATGTGTTAATGAAATCTTTGTTGGAGCTGAAGCGGACGACGATCATTGATGCGCTATCTCCTATTTTAGCATCCTCAACCGATTCATGGAAAGTAAATGGAGGAACCTTCGCGATTTCGTCGGATGCACCGACCTTCTCCATCGCAGCCATTATGTTCTCGCCGGTTATATACGAATTATGGGGAGCTTTACGATCAGTGGATCTTTTGAATAAAGTTCCGTCATATTGCATGCCATTCACATTGTCGACATATCTGTTCGCCAACAGCTTCTGCGCATCGGGGCTATAGCCGTGCGCTACGTAAAATGCGTCCATCCCTTTTGATAGATAAATGAAATAGTCACGCGCGCTTCGGATCGGGCCGACCGTCTCCGGCAGCTCGCTTTGGAACAACGCTAAAAACCTTGTGACATTCCCTTCCGCCATAAATTCATAGACGATGTCCGCCTGACTGATTCCTGATTGCGGCCTAGCAAGTGGGTGGTTATTGATCGTGGCGAGTACAGGCCTTGCCCAATTCTCCTCCTCGGTCGACACGCCGGTGAACGGCGCCCGGTAAAGGAGCGCCCCCCCTTCCTCAGGCTCTTCTACGGGCTCTTCAACTTCGATTTCTTCTATCTCTTCCGGCTCCGGTACAATCTCTTCCGCGCCGGCTTTCTCTTTTTTTGAACACGCTGACAGCAACAGCAACATGATGGCTAAGGCTAGCAGCCATCCTCTCTTTTTCCCTTTCATCCGTTCCTCCTATCTTTCCGTCGCCGGAATGATTACTTCATTTTTCATTACTTGATAGAGCCCGACTTGTGTCGCCCTTATGTATGGCAAATGGGTCGACTGCAGGAACAGGAATGTGTACACCGCATCGCCATGCTTGTATCCCCGTTCCGCCAACGCTCTTTTAAGAGCACTTTCCTGTTCAATCAAAACATCCATATGCTCCGCCGATAGCCCCCCGCCAATACTAAGGGGGATGGATGCGGCAACTTCCCCATCTTCAATGAGCACCATGCCGCCCTTCAATCGCTTCATTTCCCGGAAAGCGAGCAGCATCGCCTTTTTGTCCTTCCCAATGAGGATAATATCGCCAGTGTTGGAATAGGAGGACGCAAAACCTTGAACTCGGTCTGCAAAACCTTTAATGAATGTATTCACCCGCCACTTTCCATTACGATCGATCAGCATGAGGAAGCTTTCATCATGCTCATTGGTAAGCTTGTCCATAGATGCGTCAAGCGTCACTTCGTAAGGCTTCGTAATGACGTCATTCACCATTTCAATGCCGACTGCATCTTTGAAATCAAACTCCTTCTCATCCAGATCGAAGTCCGGTTCGAAGTCTGGGACGAGCGACCAATCGACTTGCTTGAACCGTGCTGTCGACGCGTTTTCGCGTTTCAGCCATTTCCCTTTCGATAGGACATCCGACGGCACAGGATTCTTTTCATCCGTGAGGAAATTGAGCGTCGCGTATCTTCCTGTCGCAATGATGCCATGTTTATCATCGATACCGTAGTAGCACGCAACATTATAAGATGCCATCAAATACGCGTCGATCGGCTTCACTCCCGCATCGAGCGCCACTTGGATGCATTTGTCCATGACGCCGTCGAGATGGAAGGAAGGCGTCGAGCCGTCCGTCGTCATCATAAGATGGTCGAATACGTCCAACTCTTTGTCGAGTACGCCTTTCAATAAATCCGGCAAGTCAGGACGGATCGATGAATGGCGAAGTGTCACGGCATATCCTTGCAATAAGCGTGTTTCCACTTCTTCGATCGTCATCGCTTCATGATCGCCATCCACCCCGAGCAGTTTCATCCTCGCAAGCGTCCGCTCAGAAGCCCCCGGGAAATGGCCTTCAATCTTTTTCCCAGCTTGTTTCGCACGGGCAACAGCCGCCGCCATATCCGGATCACCGTTCATAAGGCGCGGCCACCCTGTCAGCTCCCCGCCCATGAGCACATCGTCCCGCTGTAACCATTCAGAAATCGCCTCTATATTGAACACTTCCCGTTCATTTTGCAAAATCGTTTGGGAATCAAACCTAGCCCACCAATAAAATGAAAACGGCAGCTCATTCAATTGGTCGATCAGTTTAAATGCCCTTTCATTTCCAAGAAGCAGGAAGAACGTCAAGTTGTCCGAGAGGAACGTCGTCGTTCCAAGCTTGCCCGCATAGTCGGCAAACGTTTCAGGATTGTATAGCTGGAACGGATGGACGTGCGGCTCGATATAGCCGGGAACGATTCTTTTATTGAGCGCGTCAACGATTTCCGCGCCTTCCGTCATGGCCGGCATTCTTTCCCCTACATAGACAATCCGATCGCCTGTAATCCAAATATTTCCTGTCACCCATTTTTTGAAAATGGAATGGAGATACGTTGCATTTTGAATGATGATATCCGGTGCTATTTTACCGTTGATAATTTCAATTTGCCGTTGTATTTCTCGTTGTTCCCACATTTCGATAAACCCCTTTTGAAGATTTTTCTATATATTTTATCGTAGCATAGCATCCATTTGAAATATAGATGTTTTACATCATTTGCATGAAATTTCAGTCGCCTTCGAACGAGTTGACCGTTTATGTATCGTTTATGTTATTGGGGGAACGCTAATGACAAACTTTTTTTCACCTTCACTTGAAGGGAGTGTTGTCAAATGACTAGAAAACAAGCCCCTCCTTTATTCGATGAACTGTCGAAACAATTTAGCCCGTCGGACGACATCGTTCAAACACCTTTGCAAATGAAAGGCCACTATGCCTTCCTTTTCTACGTGAAAACGGTTGTAGATGGAGATAGGCTCCAGCAGACAGTCATTAGACCGTTTTTTGAAATGGCTTCCGAAGAAGACTTTGCTTCGTACATTCAATCTTTGCCGAATCAATCAGAAGTACCCGACAAAAACAAACTGCTTTTTAGCATTAGTTCCGGATCTGTTTTAGTTGCCGTTGAGGATAGGCTGTTTTTACTCGATCTCCGCACAATTAAGAACAATGCTGTGCAGGAAACGACAATGGAACCGACGATTCATGGCCCACAGTTAGGTTTAAGCGAGGACATTGAAACGACAATCAATCTAATTAGGCAAAGATATCATAAGGCCACTTTAAAAGTTGAAGATTTCGTTACCGGCGATATGACCAATACTGCCGTTGCTATCATTTATGACGGTGACAGAGTCGATCCAAAAGTATTGAAGAAAATAAAGGAACAACTTGAAAATCTCAACACGCCTCTCTTCCAATCAGGGGGGGAGCTCCAACATTTCCTTAACAGAAGTAGATTTACTCTCTTCCCTACGACGCTTGTAACAGAACGCCCTGATCGCATCGTCTATAATTTGGTCGCTGGAAAGGTCATCATTGCAATAGACGGGAGTCCAAATGTCGTCGTTGCACCTGTCGTCTTTTTTGATTTCATGTCATCGATGGAAGACAATTATCATGTCTCTGTCATTTCAGGATTTACGATTATGTTACGGTATTTAGGCTTATTCACATGTATTTTACTTCCGAGCTTGTATATCGCGATGACATCGTATAACCCGGAAATCCTTAGAATTGAACTCGCCCTTACCGTGGCGGGAAGCAGAATCGGTGTGCCTTATCCTTCGTTTGTCGAAGTGATTTTCATGCTATTTTTCATGGAGTTGCTTACAGAGGCTAGCATGCGCTTGCCGAAAGCGGTCAGCGGCACCGCCACGACTGTCGGCGGGCTCATATTAGGGACAGCAGCGACGGAAGCGGCACTCACTTCAACAATTATGGTCATCATCATTTCGGCTGTCGCCATTTCCACATTCGTCATTCCAATTAATGAATTGAGCTTTGCAGTTCGTGTTGTCAGGTTTTTATTAATTATTTACGCGACTCTTTTCGGAATGGTCGGATTATTGATCGGTTTTATCGGGATCATTATGTTTTTGGCGAACAAAGATAGTTTGGGCGAACCGTACTTGCGGATTCCGTGGAAAGGCAAGAACGCTGAATTGGGGATGCACAATAGATGAACCGTTTCTTATTCTATTTGATCATCATTAATATGCTGACCAATATGGTATCCATAACGCCTAGGATTCTTATCGAAGGTAGCGACAAAGGGACAATCCTATCTATAGTTCTCGTAATTATTATCGGAGTTGCATTGTCCTATCTTCTCGTAATCCTTTTCAACCGTTTTCCCGGGCAAGGCTTGCCTGAAATTTTGCAAGCGACTGCCCCTAAATGGGTTGCAAAACCGGTTCTTCTATTTATGGCAGTAACGTGGTATATCGCAGGTCTTTTCACATTGATCATTTACACGTTTATCATCTTCCGATTTTTGACGCCTGAAATGTCGATTAATACGATTGTGTTGACATTTGCCTTTATCGTCACGTATGGAGTGCTTATGAAGACGATGAACATTTTGTATATGAGTGAAATCATTTTTATTCTCGTCGTCCCTTTTATATTATTCGTGCAAATAAAGGGATATAGCGATCCCACACTGAATTGGGATTATATACGCGTCGCTCTCATGCATGTGAATCACCTGCCGGATTATAGCGCTTTTATGGCCTCACTTTTTATCGTCGTTGGAACTGCAAATTTAGTCATTTTCAATCGTTTTTTCACAAAGCCGAAAAAGCCGTCCGCTAAAGGAATGGTTCTTCTTACGGTTATTTTCACGTTTGTCCTTGCAACGACATACTTACTTCCGATCGGCTTTGGAGGTTTCTATGCTCTCGAAAACTCTCTGTTTCCATGGATTATGACTAGTGATTCCTTGCGAATGAAATATGGGGTCGTTGAAAGGATCGTCTTTGTTTTCATCGGTGCCTTCTTGGCCCTAGGCGTCGTCAGTATGATCATGCATTGGCATATTTCAATCCAATTGCTTTCAAGCGTTATTCATTTTAAACGGTTTAAATGGAAATCGTTCAATTTGACGAAGCCTTTATTCATCATCATTTTTTGGATAATTGCTATGACCGCGACGAAACGGCTCACGACGGAAGGCCTTTTTGAATCCGTCGAGTTGTATGATAACATCGTCGTGCCTGTCATGCTCATTTTGCTAGTCGGTTGTTTATTATTCGCGAAGAAAGGTGCTGCATCCAAATGGCGGGCAAACAAAAAATGATGAAAGGGTGTCTCGCTGCAGTCATTTTTCTCACAATGCTTCTCCAATCAGGATGCGCATTCAAAGACATTGACAAGAGGATATTTGTTGTCGCCATCGGCATTGATCCTTCTGAAAAAGTGAGGGGCGGATTCAAGGTGACATTGCAGTTGGCAAAACCGATTGGTAACATCAAACAAGAATCTGGTCCGACCTATTCTTATTTAACGCATGATGCCGACTCAGTAGCCGTAGCAGTCCATGACTTGGAAACACGTGTCGATAAAGTATTGGAGCTCGGACATAACCGTATTATCATTATTCACAAGGACTTGCTAACCAAAGATATCGATACGTTCATGGATTTTTTCACCCGGCGCGGGGATATCCAAATGATTACCTATGTCGCCGTAGCTGATAAAACTGCCGAAGAGGTCGTTACGTTCGAACCGGAGATTGAAGCGCCTGCATCGATTTCGTTATATAACTATTTCGATAACACAGGAACGGAAAGCCCTTACATCGTCACAACATTTCTATATGAGTTCAGGCGAGAGGTTTTAGGTAAAGGGATTGATACAGTTATTCCGGTAATCGGAATCGATGAAGAAAATCAAGAATATCAAATTAACAAATCGATCGTCCTCAGAACCGGAGGAAAGACGTTGGAATTGACGCCTGAGGAAACAAAGTATCTCAATTCCCTCGTGCATAAAGCTTACGGATTCAGCTATAAAATTGAAGAGGATGACCTTGTCATGGTATTGAACTTTAACGAAATAAGAATGAACTACAAACTCATCCTCAATGACGGCGAGCCACGGGTCGATATGAATATTACAAAGGTCGGTTTTGTAGGCGAATCCAGTAAGCGTTTAAACAATAAGCATTTGAAAAAATACAATAAAATTGCAGCTAAAGAAATTAAAAAGATTGTCGAAGATTTATTGGTGAAACTGCAAGAAAACGATGTCGATCCATTCGGTTTCGGACTTCGTTATCAGGCAACAAGATTGTCAGGAAAGGATGTATGGCCTAGATGGGAGCGCATATATCCAGACATCAATTTTAATGTGAAAGTTGATATAGAACTGAAGAGCACCGGATCGATTGAATGAAAACAGACCACACATACATATCGATGTGTGGTCTGTTTTTCATTTGTTTTGGAATGCACGCCAGCCGATGTCTGTCCGGTAGAAAAATCCATTCCATTCCATGTTATTCAATTTGTCATACACTTCGTCCCGCGCTGCCTCAAGCGTTTCCGCTTTCGCTGCAGCGAGCAGGACTCTGCCGCCATTGCCGACAAAATGATCATCAACGGCTTTCGTGCCGGCATGGAAGACGTCAATTTCATCCAACAAACCTAGATTAGGGAGTTTTGCGCCTTTCACAACGTCCCCTGGATAGCCGTCGGACGCGATGACAACGCCGAACATGGCATCATCATGCCACTTCAATTCGAATGGCTTCTTATCCATAAGCGCCATCATGAATTCCCCGAAGTCGGATTGCATCCGAGGCAGGACGACCTGTGTTTCCGGATCGCCGAAGCGCGCATTGAACTCGATCACTTTCGGCCCTTCATTTGTCAAAATAAGCCCTGCATACAGGATACCAGTAAACGGCGTCCCTTCCTCAGTCATTGCTTGGACTGTCGGAACGACGACTTTCTCGTACGCTTCTTTAATGACATTGTCCAGAATATGCGGAACCGGGGAGTAGGCTCCCATCCCGCCGGTGTTCGGCCCTCTGTCGCCGTCATACGCCCGTTTATGGTCCTGCGCAATGACCATCGGGTAAATTTGCCCGTCATGCACGAATGACATATACGAGAACTCTTCCCCGTCAAGGAATTCCTCGATGACGACGCGCGAAGAAGATTCGCCGAACCGTTGATTGCCAATCATGTCGTCAACCGCATGAAGCGCATCTTCAACAGTCATCGCGACGATGACACCTTTTCCAGCTGCAAGTCCGTCCGCTTTCACAACGATCGGCGCTCCTTGCTGTCGAATGAATGCCTTCGCTTCTTCTGCGTCCGTGAACGTCCCATAAGCAGCCGTAGGGATTGCGTATTTACTCATCAGTTCCTTTGCGAAAGACTTGCTGCCTTCGATTTGAGCAGCAGCTTTCGTCGGTCCGAAAATTCTCAAACCTTTATCAGAGAAAAAATCGACGATCCCTTCCGCCAATGGCTGTTCCGGCCCAACAAATGTCAAGTCGATTCCTTGTTCAATAGCGAATGAAGCAAGCGCATCAAAATCAGTCGCATCGATCCCGATACATTCCGCATCGTTTCTCATTCCGTCGTCCCCGGGGGCGACATACACTTTTGAAACGGACGGTGAATCGTTGAACTGCCGTGCAATCGCATGCTCCCGGCCGCCGCTGCCGATTACGAGTACTTTCATCTGTATCTTCTCCTTCAATCAATGTTTGAAATGACGTACGCCTGTGAACACCATTGCAATGCCGTATTCATTCGCCTTCTTAATGGAATCTTCGTCCTTCACAGATCCGCCAGGTTGTATGATCGCTGTAATGCCCGCTTTGGCAGCAGCTTCCACTGTATCGTCCATCGGGAAGAACGCGTCAGAAGCCATTGCCGCACCTTTCGCACGTTCGCCTGCTTGCGTCAGTGCTATCGCGGCAGCACCGACTCGGTTCATTTGCCCTGCTCCGACGCCGAGCGTCATATGCGAATCCGCAACGACGATTGCGTTCGACTTCACGTGCTTGACGACCGCCCAACCGAGTTTGAGCGCTTCCCATTCCGCCTCCGTCGGCTCGCGGTCCGTTGCAACACGGATGTCGGCATCTTCGTATCCGAACGTATCCGGCTCTTGAAGAAGGAGGCCCCCTTCAACGGATACCGTGTTCCAACTGTCCTTTTTCTGTTGATTAAACGGAATCGTCAACAGACGGATATTTTTCTTCTTCGTCAATGAAGCGATCGCTTCTTCCGTAAACGACGGGGCGATGATAATTTCGAGGAAGATTTCCGAGAGCTTCTCCGCTGTCTCTGCATCCACTTCACGGTTCAAGGCGATGATGCCTCCGAAGATGGAAACCGGGTCGGCCTCGTATGCTTTATTGAACGCATCGGCAATTGTCTCGCCGGTACCTACGCCGCAAGGGTTCATATGCTTCACTGCCACTGCAGCCGGTTGGTTGAATTCCTTGACGATTTGAATCGCTGCGTTTGCATCTTGGATATTGTTATAGGAAAGCTCTTTCCCGTGCAATTGCTCCGCGTTCGCAATCGAGAAATCCGAACCGAGCGGACGGCTGTAGAACGCCGCTTTCTGATGTGGATTTTCGCCATAGCGGAGCGGCTGTTTCAACTCATATGTAAACGTCACTTGCTCAGGGAATTCTTCGTCTGCAAGATCAGTCAAGTATCCAGAGATGAGCGCGTCATACGCAGCTGTATGACGGAAAACTTTCGCTGCGAGGCGGCGACGGGTTGCGAGTGTCGTCTGCCCTTCCGTCTGCAACTCTTCAAGCACTTGGCCGTAATCCGCCGCGTCTACGATGACCGTCACGTAGGCGTGGTTTTTCGCAGATGCACGAAGCATTGCAGGTCCGCCGATATCGATGTTTTCGATTGCGTCTTTGACGGCAACGTCAGGTTGCGAAATCGTTTCTTTGAATGGGTAAAGGTTCACGCAGACAATATGGATCGGCTGGATGCCGTGTTCTGCCATTTGCGCTTGATGTGCCGAGTCGTCCTGCTTTGCAAGCAGTCCGCCATGAATCATCGGGTTGAGCGTCTTGACGCGACCTTCCATAATTTCAGGGAAGCCTGTCACTTCGTCGACCGCCGTCACCGCGACGCCGTTTTCTTTCAGATGTTTCATTGTCCCGCCGGTTGACAGAATTTCATAGTCCAATTTCACAAGCGCTTGTGCAAACTCCAAAATTCCATTTTTGTCTGAGACACTGAGCAATGCCCGTTTTTTCACGAATGAACCCCTCCGTTAGTTAAAATCAGCTTCTGCAATGTTTCTTTATAAATGACATGTTCCACTTCATGTATTGCTTGTGCAGTCTTTTCCGCATCGCCTTCAACGACAGGAACCGCCGCTTGCGCGAGGATCGGACCCGTATCCATCCCTTCATCGACAAGATGGACCGTGACACCCGTCACTTTCACGCCATGAGCGATTGCCTGCCCGATCGCATCCTTGCCCGGGAATGAAGGGAGCAATGATGGATGGATATTGACGATGCGTGAAGGATAGGCGGTTAAAAGAGTCTTTCCGATCAGCCGCATATATCCCGCAAGGACAATCCATTCGACGCCCTCTTCACGTAATATGCTGAGCACTGCTTCCTCATATGCTTCCTTCGACGGGAAGGCTTTCGGTTCCAAAGCGACGACCCGGATGTCCGTCTGCCTTGCCCGTTCAATGACGAATGATGCTGGCTTGTCCGTCATGACGAGGACGATTTCTGCGTCCAACTCGCCTTCACGGCATGCATGTTCAAGCGCTTCGAAGTTGCTCCCGCTGCCGGAAGCGAATACAGCGATTCTTGCTTTTTCTTTCATTCTGCCAAGCTCCCATCATGGCTTCCTTTGAAGACGACACCCGATCCGCGAACGACACGACCAATTTCATATGCTTCTTCACCGTGCTCTGCAGCAATTTGAATGGCGCGCTTCGCTTGTTCCGCAGGAAGGGCGATGACGAACCCGATTCCCATATTGAAGACGCTGTACAGATCTTTATCCAAAAGTTCGCCTTTCACTTTCAGCATTTTGAAGACAGGCAGCACAGGCCATGAACCAAGGTCGACTTCGACACCGAATCCTTCTCCGAACATTCTTGGGAGGTTCTCATAAAAACCGCCGCCCGTAATATGTCCCATCGAATGCACGTCAAGCTCGTCGTGAATTTGCATGACAGGCTTCGCATAAATTTTCGTCGGTTCAAGCAAAGCTGTTCCTACCTTGCCGAGCTCTTCGAACCCTGCGATATACTCGTCGAGCTTATATCCTTGCTCTTCAAGAACGATTTGACGGACGAGCGAGAATCCGTTCGAGTGGATGCCACTTGAAGCGATGCCGACAAGCACGTCCCCTTCAGCGACTTTTTCCCCTGTCACGACGTTGCTCTTTTCGCAAGCTCCGACCGCAAATCCGGCCAAATCATATTCTTCAACATCGTAGAGTCCAGGCATTTCAGCCGTCTCTCCGCCGATCAACGCTGCACCCGACTGTACGCAGCCGTCTGCGATTCCTTTGACGATTGCCTCGACCTTTTCAGGGACCGCTTTTCCGAGTGCAATATAATCCAAGAAAT
Source organism: Sporosarcina sp. Marseille-Q4943 (assembly GCF_943736995.1). Classification (GTDB taxonomy): domain Bacteria; phylum Bacillota; class Bacilli; order Bacillales_A; family Planococcaceae; genus Sporosarcina. Next base: position 1,115,485 of record NZ_OX031157.1, read on the forward strand.
AGAGCGGCTCCGCGCCTTGCGCAACGATATCATTCACACACATAGCGACACAGTCGATACCGATCGTGTCATGTTTATCAGCCATAAACGCCAACTTCAATTTCGTACCGACGCCGTCCGTCCCGGAAATGAGCACAGGCTCTTTATAGTTCAGCTCAGATAGATCGAACATCCCTCCGAAACCGCCGAATGCGCCGGCTACACCTTTACGCACTGTACGCGCGACATGAGATTTCATCCGTTCAACCGATTCATAGCCCGCCTCGATATTCACTCCCGCTTTTTCATACGCCTTTGACATGGGAACTCCTCCTTATCGCCCGATTTCTTTTTCGTGTGGCAATACTGTATCCGCATAGATTTCCGTCGGATATTCACCTGTGAAGCACGCAAGACATTGTCCGCAGTTTTTCATTTCAGAAGGCCTGCCGATCGCAGCAAGCATTCCTTCCGCCGATAGGAACGTCAGTGTATCCGCTCCAATCAATTCCCGTACTTCATCCACTGAACGCCCTGTAGCGATCAATTCGGAATCCGTACTAATGTCGACGCCATAAAAGCAAGGACTCACGAGCGGAGGCGCCGCGATGACGACGTGTACCTCTTTCGCACCGGCTTCCTTCAGCATGTTGACGATCCGTCTTGAAGTCGTCCCGCGGACAATCGAATCGTCCACCATGACGACACGCTTCCCTTCGACTACCTGATGCACTGGGGATAGCTTCATCTTTACGCCTCTCTCGCGCATCGCCTGCGTCGGTTGGATGAACGTCCTGCCGACATACCTGTTTTTAATCAAACCTAATTCATACGGAATACCGCTTTCTTCCGAAAATCCGATTGCTGCTGAGATGCTCGAATCCGGAACGCCTGTCACGACATCCGCTTCGATCTTCACTTCCCTTGCAAGCTGCTTGCCGCAACGTTTCCGTGCCATATGGATATTAATGCCGTCGATGTCCGAATCCGGCCTTGAAAAATAGACATACTCCATCGAGCAGATCGCCCTGTCCGCAGCTTCCGCGAACCGGTAGGAATTCAGCCCTTTATCGTTGATGACGATCAATTCGCCAGGCTCAACCGAACGGATCGTTTCCGCACCGATTAAATCGAACGCACACGTTTCAGATGCGACAACCCATGCATCTCCCAATTTTCCTAGAGACAATGGCCGTAAACCATTCGGGTCTTGCGCGACGAGCAAACCTTCCTCCGTCAAAATGACAAATGCGAATGCGCCTCTCAACATCGACAACGCCTTTTTCACACGGTCCCGCTGTGTCAATGAACCGCCGCTGCTCCGTTTAATCAAATGAGCGAGCACTTCGGTATCGGACGTCGTTTGAAAAATGCTGCCCTGCTTTTCAAGACTTTCTTTCAAATCCTTCGCATTGACTAGATTGCCGTTATGCGCAATTGCCAAACTGCCCGTCATCGAACGGAAGACGAGCGGCTGTACGTTTTCCGCGCCCCGCCCTTCCTCCGTCGTGTAGCGGACTTGGCCGATTGCCGCATGTCCCGTCAAACCTTTCAATGCATCACCGGAAAACACGTCATTCACAAGGCCTTCGCCTTTCACGACATGAAGCCCTTTGCCATTCTTCGTGACGATCCCTGCGCCTTCCTGCCCACGGTGCTGCAGCGCATGCAAGCCGTAATAGCTCAGCTGCGCCGCATCTTCATGCCCCCAAATGCCGAACACTCCGCATTCTTCGTTCAGGCCTCTGAGTTCAGCAAGCATGGGATTGCCCCTTTCCACGCGGACCGGAATTCTTCCACCGTTCCGTCGATTAAAACTGTATCGTTGTCGTTTTTAATGATGATTTTATCTTGATCGGTTACTGTGCCGATTTTCACTGCATCTTGTACTAGCGCTTCAAAAGCTGTCATATGCTCCTCTTTCACCGTCACGAGGAAGCGCGATTGCGTTTCACTGAATAAAGCCGTCACCGCTGATCCTTTAACAGTCACTTCAGCTCCAAGGCCTTCCGCATCGAATGCCTTCTCGCAAAGTGCAATAGCGAATCCGCCTTCGGACAGATCCGTCGCCGATTGGACGAGCTTGCTTTGAATCGCTTTTAGGAGCGATTGTTGACGGGATGCCTCCACTTCAAGATCAATTGCAGGCGCTTTCCCGAAAATTTTGCCATGGATCATTTGCTGAAGCTCGCTGCCGCCAAATTCTGTCGCCGCTTCGCCAATCAAGTAGATTGCGTCGCCTGCTTGTTTGAATGAAGTCGTCGTCACTTGCGACAGATCATGTACGAGGCCAACCAAGCCCATCGTCGGAGTCGGATAGACCGGAACCCCATTCACTTCATTCGACATCGAGACGTTCCCGCCGATGATCGGTGAATTCAACGTACGGCAAGCTTCTGCAATGCCATCTGCCGATTTCTCGATTTGCCAGAACACTTCTGGCTTGTCCGGACTTCCGAAGTTCAGGCAATCCGTTGCCGCAATCGGCTCCGCGCCTGAACAGATCAAGTTACGAGCCGCTTCCGCAACTGCAATCTTCCCGCCCGTTTCCGGGTCGAGGTAAATATAGCGGGAGTTGCAATCCGCTGTCATCGCAAGGCCTTTATTCGTACCGCGGACACGGATGACACCGGCTGATGAGCCTGGTGCTACGACCGTATTCGTACGCGCCTGCGTATCGAATTGGCTGTACACCCACTCTTTCGACGCAATTGTCGGCCGTTGCAATAACGCTGACAATGTCCCTTTCAAGTCTTCGACTGCCGGCTCCTCATTGTCCATTGCCTGGAATTCTCTGAAGTAAGCAGGCTCTTCCGATTTCTTATGATAGACAGGTGCGTCTTCAGCGAGAATATCCGCCAAGATTTCCGCGACAACTTCACCTTTATGTGTAAGCCGAAGCATTTTGTCGTCCGTCACTTTCCCGATCGCCACTGCTTCTAGCTCGTATTTCTTGCACAAGTCGATGATTTCCTGCTCACGTCCTTGCTTCACGACAACGAGCATCCGCTCCTGCGACTCGGACAGCATCATTTCATAAGCAGTCATGCCTTCTTCGCGCTGTGGAACGAGATCCAAGTTCAACTCAACTCCATATCCAGCTTTTGAAGCCATTTCCGCCGAAGATGAAGTAAGTCCTGCCGCCCCCATGTCCTGTATGCCGATCAATGCATCCGACTTCACCAATTCAAGGCAAGCTTCCATGAGCAGCTTCTCAAGATACGGATCTCCCGCTTGCATGACTGGCAGCTCTTCCTCTTTATCGACCGCAACTTCAGATGAAGACATCGTCGCGCCGTGGATTCCGTCCCTGCCCGTCTTCGCGCCGACATACAAGACCGTATTGCCGACTCCGGAAGCAAGACCTTTCTGGATATCTTCGTGATTCAACAATCCGACAGCCATTGCATTGACGAGCGGACGTTTCGAATAGCAATTATCGAACTGGACTTCTCCCGCAACCGTCGGAATGCCGATCGTATTTCCGTAGCTAGCAATCCCTGCAACCGCCTGTTCAAATAAATAACGGTCGCGCTCATCCGTCAAATCACCGAAACGCATCGAGTTTACAAGTGCCACTGGACGAGCACCCATTGAAAAGACGTCGCGGATAATACCGCCCGCTCCTGTCGCCGCACCGATGAACGGCTCGATAGCAGATGGGGAGTTATGCGATTCCATTTTGAAGACAGCCGCCTGATTATCCCCGATATCGACGATACCAGCACCTTCTCCGGGACCTTGCAACACACGTGCACCTTCCGTAGGGAATTTGCGCAATACCGGCTTCGAGCTTTTATAAGAACAATGCTCCGACCACATCGCCGAAAACAATCCTGTCTCCGTGTAATTCGGAAGACGTCCGATCATCTCGACTGCACGATCGAACTCCTCATCCGTCATTCCCATTTGGCGATACAGTTTTTCATCTTTGATTTGCTGAGCTGTTGGTTCATGCATGGTTGGCATTCTTCTCACTCCAGTTCTTCAAAATTGATCGGAATAAAGGCAAACCGTCCGTTCCCCCGATGATTTCCTCTACCGCGCGTTCAGGAAGCGGCATCATGCCAAGGACATTTCCTTGTTCATTCAAAACTCCTGCGATTGCGTCCACACTGCCATCAAGATTGCCGTCATTGTAAGCAAATACGATGCGGTTCTGCTCTTTCAATTGCGCTGCTGTTTCCGTATCGACAAAATAATTACCGTACTCATGGGCGAATGGAAGCGTAATTTGATGCCCTTGCTCATAAATGCTCGTAAAAGTAGATGTTGAATTTTGAACCGTGAGCTTCGCATTGCCGCTTCTGAATTTCAATCCTTTATTCCGCAAGAAAGCACCGGGAAGAAGTCCGGCTTCAACGAGGATTTGAAAACCGTTCCCTACGCCGAGCACCGGCTTGCCGGAAGCTGCGAATGCCTTCAAGCTGTCAATCGATTTGGAGCTTTGTGCAAGAGCACCCGGGCGTAAGTAATCGCCGTAGGAAGCTCCTGTCGGAATGACGACAGCATCGTAATTGTGTAAGTCGGCATCCATATGGCTGACGATTTCTGCACCGACGCCAACGATATCCAAGAGGGCATGATACATGTCCACATCACAGCTGGATCCGGGGAAACTTAAAATAGCGAACCTCATTTGCCCGCAACCTCCCCGATTTCAAAGCTGTAGTCCTCGATCACTTTATTGACAAGAAGCTTATCGCACATTTCTTTCACACGCGCTTCAATTTCACTGTCCGTTCCTGACAGCTCAAGCTCGATCAGCTTTCCGATACGGACGCTTTCGACTTCATTGAACCCCAATGTTTGAAGTGCCTCCTGTGCAGCAATTCCTTGTGGATCAACAACACTTTCGCGTAATGTTACGTAAACGTTCACTTTTGTCATGTCAATTTCCTCCCGAATGGATGTTAGTTTGTCATCGAATTGGTGCTGCAAATTTCAAGACCAGATGCCTGTCGAATCGATTTCTTCCAATGTCTTCTCTATATCTTCGGTCATGATTGTCACATGTCCCATTTTCCGTTTTTCTTTCGCCTCGGCCTTCCCGTACAGGTGGATTGACCAGTCAGGATAGTTCATAACCACTTTCTTCAAAGGCACGACATGCTCCCCGAGCACGTTCACCATGATCGATGGTGCCCATAGCTTCGGCTTGCGCAGCGGCCAGCCGCACACCGCACGGATATGCTGATGGAACTGGGATACGTTGCACGCCTCGATCGAGTAGTGACCTGAATTATGCGGCCGCGGGGCTAGCTCATTAATGACAATTTCATCGTTTTCCAGCACGAACATTTCAACGGCAAGCGTCCCGACTAGTTGTAGATGATCTGCAATTCTTTTCGCCGCATCTTCCGCCTTCTCGACGACTGCATCCGCAACTCTTGCTGGAACGATTGATTCATGCAATATATGATTCTTGTGAATATTTTCGGCGACCGGAAGGCAATAGGACTCTCCATCCGGGTTGCGCTGGATGATGACGGATATTTCCGTCTTGAAAGGGACGAACGCTTCCGCAATGCAAGCTGAATGGGCGAAGAGCGATTCCGCTAGCTCGAGGTCGTTTGCCGACTCAAGCTTCACTTGCCCTTTCCCGTCATAACCGCCGTAAGCAGTTTTCACGATGCATGGGAATCCGACCTTATCGATTTCCTTTATTAATTCACTGAATGACGCGGCAACGACATAGTTTGCAACAGGCGCACCGGATTCTTTAATTTCCGCTTTTTCCGCAATCCGATTTTGAGTGATCCGTACTAGCTCTGCTCCTTGAGGGACATAAGCGATTTGGCTGAGTCTCTCTAGGCCTTCGAAATCGATGTTTTCAAATTCGTACGTGATGACATCACTCACTTCGCCAAGCTCCTCGAGTGCCGCCTCATCGTCATACGGAGCGACGATGCGGATATCAGCAATCTGGCCGCACGGTGAATCCATCGTCGGATCGAGCACTGCAATTTTGAATCCCGCTTCCTTTGCGGCTAGACCCATCATCCGGCCGAGCTGTCCTCCGCCGATAATTCCAATCGTCTGTCCAGGTAAAATCGTCTTCATTGCAACTCACCACTGCTTTCCAATGCCGCATCCCGCATTTGTTCCCGACGTTCTTCGAGACGGCTGCGCAACGTAGAATCGTGGACGGCTAAAAACTGGGCAGCGAGCAATCCGGCATTCGTAGCGCCGGCTTTGCCAATCGACACTGTGGCGACTGGAACGCCTCCAGGCATCTGGACGATGGAAAGTAATGAATCCATCCCATTCAACGCCTTTGATTGAACCGGAACGCCGATGACCGGCAACAGCGTCTTTGCAGCCACCATTCCGGGAAGATGGGCAGCGCCTCCTGCACCGGCTACAATCACTTCAATCCCACGGTCCTGGGCCTGTTCCGCAAACTCAAACATGAAATCCGGTGTACGGTGCGCTGAAACGACCTTCTTTTCATAGGCAACACCCAACTCGTCCAATATGTCGCAAGTATGCTTCATCGTTTCCCAATCACTTTTACTCCCCATGATCACGCCGACTTTCGGTCCCATAGACAATCGCTCCTTTTGTAGACTACTGAAGAATTTTCCTTACTTACTTTTGCAATAAAAAAATCCTTGAATAAGCCGCCTTCCAAATGCATGGAAAGCAGTTCATTCAAGGATATTCAATAAGCGTTAAGATGAACGTATCCATTAGATATGGCACACCCTTCGCTGAATCCTAAAAATCGCTTTCCCGCATAGTCCGGACATTTACGGTGTCCTGGTAGAAACGCTGAAGCCAATCCTTCAGCATATATGTGGGTTATCTAACTACAATCAGTGTAACAACTGAATTCGAATACGTCAATAAAAAATACGAACAATGGACAATCAAGCATGTCCATTGTTCGTATAATAGGTTGTTTTATTCATCTAGAATCCCTTTAAACTTAATGAGCTGACGAATTGGGACATACTCGCCATTCTTCTCAATGAAGACCGGCTCCTCCATCCGGCCCGCTACACGATAACCTGCCGCAGCCAATCGGTTCAAGCACTCCTCAATTGACTCGCCTTCTTCGACTTCAAACCATACCGTTTTCTTCTTTGCACTCATTTGAACAAATTTCCTCTCCTAACAGTCTTCACCCAAAATCCGCCGTGAATCGTCTTTGGCTCATACGCAACAATAAAAGCCTTCGGATCAATCTGTTTGATCGTCTCATACAACTTCAATTCATCTTTTCGGGGCGTCAAAATCTGCATCGCCGAACGACTCCCTTCCAATCCGTGCGCAGACCAGTCCGTCACCCCATACCCTTTTTCCCGCAAAAGCCTCGGCATCTCATAATCGATACCGGCCGTAATGACATTCACCGTAATATAACCGAGCGCCATCTTCTCCTCGATTTTCGTCCCGATAATGACTCCACTGCCGTATCCTAACGCATACGCAATTATATTTTGTATTTCATTCAGATTATCCAATACCAATCCAAGACCGACAATATAAATGACAATCTCAATCATACTCACGAAGGCAGCAGAATAACGATAGCCCTTCAAAGTTAGAATCATCCGGATCGTAAAGAAAGATACATATACAATGTTAATGACAAATATGATCAATACCATTTTCATTCTTCATCAAACCTCCCAATACTAGGTTGACCTCCATCGTATCGTGCAAAGCAATGGATTACAAGGAATTGTTGTTGTGGAATCGTGGGACATTTAGAGGATTTTAGTGTAATTCACAGGAATTTTGTTGAGAAAGGGCGGGTTAAGCGGGAGAGACGCGATTCTTGTGGAAATGCGGTTTATGGAAGGATTTCTTTGGGCGTGGGAGGCTCTTTGGGTGCGAGAGGGCTTGCTTTGGACGTGGACGTTATTTTAGTTTGTCAAAAGCACCGGGCGCGGCATATCAGATGATCTTGGAATACATTATCCTTCCGCGAAATAGGTCATCATTACCGCGGCAAACACCATGACTTGAAAATTGCCAAGTCGCGCCAAATATCTTTAGTTAAAAATAAATTTAAACATAAAAAAACCATTCCCCACAGGGAATGGCCTTTGCCCGGCGACGTCCTACTCTCACAGGGGGAAGCCTGTTCCCTGCGTAATTTGCACCGTTGGTGTAAATTACGCAAAGCGGCTGCGCCGCTTTACTACCATCGGCGCTGAAGAGCTTAACTTCCGTGTTCGGGATGGGAACCGGTATGACAGATATCTATTGCAGATATTTAACCTTCGGTTATATTTTTGAACATAAAAAAACCATCCCCCACAGGGGATGGCCTTTGCCCGGCGACGTCCTACTCTCACAGGGGGAAGCCCCCTACTACCATCGGCGCTGAAGAGCTTAACTTCCGTGTTCGGTATGGGAACGGGTGTGACCTCTTCGCCTTCGTCACCAGACTATGTATGAACGATGCTTGTTCGTTCAAAACCGGATAAAACCAACATTGTCGCTGAACGTCAAGTTCAACCGTACTTAAATAACTTAAGGTTAAGTCCTCGATCGATTAGTATCCGTCAGCTGCACGTGTCGCCACGCTTCCACCCCGGACCTATCCACCTCATCTTCTTTGAGGGATCTTACTTACAAATGTAATGGGAAATCTCATCTTGAGGGGGGCTTCATGCTTAGATGCTTTCAGCATTTATCCCGTCCACACATAGCTACCCAGCGATGCCTTTGGCAAGACAACTGGTACACCAGCGGTGTGTCCATCCCGGTCCTCTCGTACTAAGGACAGCTCCTCTCAAATTTCCTGCGCCCGCGACGGATAGGGACCGAACTGTCTCACGACGTTCTGAACCCAGCTCGCGTACCGCTTTAATGGGCGAACAGCCCAACCCTTGGGACCGACTACAGCCCCAGGATGCGATGAGCCGACATCGAGGTGCCAAACCTCCCCGTCGATGTGGACTCTTGGGGGAGATAAGCCTGTTATCCCCGGGGTAGCTTTTATCCGTTGAGCGATGGCCCTTCCATGCGGAACCACCGGATCACTAAGCCCGTCTTTCGACCCTGCTCGACTTGTAGGTCTCGCAGTCAAGCTCCCTTATGCCTTTGCACTCTACGAATGATGTCCAACCATTCTGAGGGAACCTTTGGGCGCCTCCGTTACACTTTAGGAGGCGACCGCCCCAGTCAAACTGCCCACCTGACACTGTCTCCTGCCCGGATCACGGGCAAGGGTTAGAAGTCCAATACAGCCAGGGTAGTATCCCACCATTGCCTCCTCCGAAGCTGGCGCTCCGGATTCCAAGGCTCCTACCTATCCTGTACAGGCTGCACCGGAATTCAATATCAGGCTACAGTAAAGCTCCACGGGGTCTTTCCGTCCTGTCGCGGGTAATGCGCATCTTCACGCATATTATAATTTCACCGAGTCTCTCGTTGAGACAGTGCCCAGATCGTTACGCCTTTCGTGCGGGTCGGAACTTACCCGACAAGGAATTTCGCTACCTTAGGACCGTTATAGTTACGGCCGCCGTTTACTGGGGCTTCAATTCGAAGCTTCGCTTGCGCTGACCTCTCCTCTTAACCTTCCAGCACCGGGCAGGCGTCAGCCCCTATACGTCACCTTACGGTTTTGCAGAGACCTGTGTTTTTGCTAAACAGTCGCCTGGGCCTATTCACTGCGGCTCTCTCGGGCTTTAACACCCTACCAGAGCACCCCTTCTCCCGAAGTTACGGGGTCATTTTGCCGAGTTCCTTAACGAGAGTTCTCTCGATCACCTTAGGATTCTCTCCTCGCCTACCTGTGTCGGTTTGCGGTACGGGCACCTCCCGCCTCGCTAGAGGCTTTTCTTGGCAGTGTGAAATCAGGGACTCCGGGGATAATTCCCCTTGCCATCACAGCTCAATGTTATAGGAACGGGATTTGCCTCGTTCCACACCTCACTGCTTGGACGCGCATGACCAACAGCGCGCTCACCCTATCCTTCTGCGTCCCCCCATTGCTGATAACGGCGGGGAGGTGGTACAGGAATATCAACCTGTTATCCATCGTCTACGCCTTTCGGCCTCGACTTAGGTCCCGACTAACCCTGAGCGGACGAGCCTTCCTCAGGAAACCTTAGGCATTCGGTGGAAGGGATTCTCACCCTTCTTTCGCTACTCATACCGGCATTCTCACTTCCAAGCGCTCCACCAGTCCTTACGGTCTAGCTTCGACGCCCTTGGAACGCTCTCCTACCACTGACACCATAGGTGTCAATCCGCAGTTTCGGTGATCCGTTTAGCCCCGGTACATTTTCGGCGCAGCGCCACTCGACCAGTGAGCTATTACGCACTCTTTAAATGGTGGCTGCTTCTAAGCCAACATCCTGGTTGTCTGGGCAGCGCCACATCCTTTTCCACTTAACGGATACTTGGGGACCTTAACTGGCGGTCTGGGCTGTTTCCCTCTCGACTACGGATCTTATCACCCGCAGTCTGACTCCCAAACATAAATCATCGGCATTCGGAGTTTGTCTGAATTCGGTAACCCGGGATGGGCCCCTAGTCCAAACAGTGCTCTACCTCCGAGATTCTTTCGTTTGAGGCTAGCCCTAAAGCTATTTCGGAGAGAACCAGCTATCTCCAGGTTCGATTGGAATTTCACCGCTACCCACACCTCATCCCCGCACTTTTCAACGTACGTGGGTTCGGGCCTCCAGTAAGTGTTACCTTACCTTCACCCTGGACATGGGTAGATCACCTGGTTTCGGGTCTACGACCCCATACTCATTCGCCCTATTCAGACTCGCTTTCGCTGCGGCTCCGCATTCGCTGCTTAACCTTGCATGGAATCGTAACTCGCCGGTTCATTCTACAAAAGGCACGCCATCACCCATTAACGGGCTCTGACAACTTGTAGGCACACGGTTTCAGGTTCTTTTTCACTCCCCTTCCGGGGTGCTTTTCACCTTTCCCTCACGGTACTGGTTCACTATCGGTCACTAGGGAGTATTTAGCCTTGGGAGATGGTCCTCCCGGATTCCGACGGAATTTCACGTGTTCCGCCGTACTCAGGATCCACTCTGGAGGGGACGGACTTTCGACTACGGGGCTATTACCCGCTATGGCGGACCTTTCCAGGCCTCTTCGTCTAATCCGTCCCTTTGTAACTCCGTATAGAGTGTCCTACAACCCCAGGAAGCAAGCTTCCTGGTTTGGGCTCTTCCCGTTTCGCTCGCCGCTACTAAGGGAATCGATGTTTCTTTCTCTTCCTCCGGGTACTTAGATGTTTCAGTTCTCCGGGTGTGCCTCGTTCACGCTATGTATTCACGTGAACGTACTGCCCCATTACGGGCAGTGGGTTTCCCCATTCGGAAATCTTCGGATCACAGCTTACTTACAGCTCCCCGAAGCATATCGGTGTTAGTGCCGTCCTTCATAGGCTCCTAGTGCCAAGGCATCCGCCGTGCGCCCTTTCTAACTTAACCTTTATACGAATTTCGATAAGCTGCGCATTGCGTTGTCAGCTCAGTCGATCAGTCAGTCACGTACTGAAGTACGCTCCTTCCCTCTCTCCATCGCTTCCTAACACTGCTTGCTTCTCGTAATCCTCGGGTGAGTAGTGGTACTTAGCGATAAGTACACAAACTACTGATTAAAAAAGTATCGTTCAATCACAAAAGTGATCGACTCGGTTGATTACTTGATGTTTTGTTGCTTCAATGTCGTTTTATCCAGTTTTCAAAGAACAAGTTTTGAAGTCATCATGAAAGATGAACCTTCAAAACTGAACGCAAAACGTCAACGTATGAACCCAAGGTTCATATTCCGTAATTATCCTTAGAAAGGAGGTGATCCAGCCGCACCTTCCGATACGGCTACCTTGTTACGACTTCACCCCAATCATCTGTCCCACCTTCGGCGGCTGGCTCCCGTAAGGGTTACCCCACCGACTTCGGGTGTTACAAACTCTCGTGGTGTGACGGGCGGTGTGTACAAGACCCGGGAACGTATTCACCGTGGCATGCTGATCCACGATTACTAGCGATTCCGGCTTCATGCAGGCGAGTTGCAGCCTGCAATCCGAACTGGGAACGGTTTTATGGGATTGGCTCCCCCTCGCGGGTTTGCAGCCCTTTGTACCGTCCATTGTAGCACGTGTGTAGCCCAGGTCATAAGGGGCATGATGATTTGACGTCATCCCCACCTTCCTCCGGTTTGTCACCGGCAGTCACCTTAGAGTGCCCAACTGAATGCTAGCAACTAAGATCAAGGGTTGCGCTCGTTGCGGGACTTAACCCAACATCTCACGACACGAGCTGACGACAACCATGCACCACCTGTCACCGCTGTCCCCGAAGGGAAAGGCGTATCTCTACACCGGTCAGCGGGATGTCAAGACCTGGTAAGGTTCTTCGCGTTGCTTCGAATTAAACCACATGCTCCACCGCTTGTGCGGGTCCGCGTCAATTCCTTTGAGTTTCAGCCGTGCGGCCGTACGCCCCAGGCGGAATGCGTAAGGCGTTAGCTGCAGCACTAAGGGACGGAAACCCCCTAACCCTTAGCACTCATCGTTTACGGCGTGGACTACCAGGGTATCTAATCCTGTTTGCTCCCCACGCTTTCGCGCCTCAGCGTCAGTTACAGACCAGAAAGCCGCCTTCGCCACTGGTGTTCCTCCACATCTCTACGCATTTCACCGCTACACGTGGAATTCCGCTTTCCTCTTCTGTACTCAAGTCCTCCAGTTTCCAATGACCCTCCACGGTTGAGCCGTGGGCTTTCACATCAGACTTAAAGGACCGCCTGCGCGCGCTTTACGCCCAATAATTCCGGACAACGCTTGCCACCTACGTATTACCGCGGCTGCTGGCACGTAGTTAGCCGTGGCTTTCTAACGAGGTACCGTCAAGGTACGGGCAGTTACTCCCGTACTTGTTCTTCCCTCGCAACAGAGCTTTACGATCCGAAAACCTTCTTCGCTCACGCGGCGTTGCTCCATCAGACTTTCGTCCATTGTGGAAGATTCCCTACTGCTGCCTCCCGTAGGAGTCTGGGCCGTGTCTCAGTCCCAGTGTGGCCGATCACCCTCTCAGGTCGGCTACGCATCGTCGCCTTGGTAGGCCATTACCCCACCAACTAGCTAATGCGCCGCGGGCCCATCCTGCAGTGACAGCCGAAACCGTCTTTCAGAGTTCCTCCATGCGGAAGAACTGATTATTCGGTATTAGCCCCGGTTTCCCGGAGTTATCCCCATCTGCAGGGCAGGTTGCCCACGTGTTACTCACCCGTCCGCCGCTAATATCAGGGAGCAAGCTCCCATCAATTCGCTCGACTTGCATGTATTAGGCACGCCGCCAGCGTTCGTCCTGAGCCAGGATCAAACTCTCCATAATAGAGAAATTCGAGTAGCTCGAGTTTCTTGCTGGCATCATTTAAGATGTCAATTCGAATCCGAAGATTCGTTTGTTCCTTTCACCGACGGGGTCGGCTCCAGAACTTTATTTGTTGACGTTTTGCTGTTCAGTTTTCAAGGTTCATGTCTTACGCTGTCGGTTTGTGTCGTTCTCTCGACTGCTTTATTACTATACCAAATGGTTTTTAAAGTGTCAACAGTTTTAGTGAATAATTTTCACCCGATTGTTTTCGCCTATAGAAAAGCCCATCATGACAGCACTGCCAACAACTTCATTTACACTATTACATTTCAAAAGCAGATCTATTCCTTATTCAATTAATAGTATGCATAAAAAAAGAACGGCTCCATAAGAACCGTTCTCTTCATTATACATTCGCCTTCCCATCTTCCCTTACTTCATTTAATGAAAATGAAATATAGGATGAAGATAATGAAGAGGCCATACATGATTGGGTGAATCTCTTTCCTTCTTCCGCTCAGCAACATTGTGATTGGGTAGAAGACGAAGCCGATGGCGATTCCGGTTGCGATGCTGTATGTCAATGGCATCGTAATGATTGTGAAGAATGCCGGTACCGCGACTTCGAATTTCGACCATTCGATGTTTCCTAATGTCGATACCATGAGCACGCCGACGATGATGAGTGCAGGTGCTGTCACTTCAGGAGTGATGACAAACAATAATGGAGAGAAGAACAGCGCCAACAAGAATAATGTTCCCGTTACAATAGAAGCAAGTCCAGTTTTGGCCCCAGCCGCAACTCCTGCAGTCGATTCGATATAAGAAGTTGTTGTCGACGTTCCGAAGACCGAACCTGTTACTGTTGCCAATGAGTCTGCAAGCAAAGCTTTGCCGGCACGTGGCAATTTTTCGTCCTTCATTAATCCCGCTTGTGTAGCTACCGCAACTAGTGTCCCTGCCGTATCGAAAAAGTCGACGAATAGGAACGTGATGACGATGACGAGAAATTGAGTCGTCATCAAAGATGCCGGATCGTTGAAGATTGATTCGAATGCAGCGCCGAATGTCGGAGCGACGGACGGCACTTTGGAAACTATCTTTGTCGGAACATCAATCAAGCTGACTAACATTCCTAACACCGTCGTCAAAATCATTCCGTAGAAGATAGCGCCTTTAATTTGTCGCACCATCATGATGACCGTGATTACTAAGCCGAAGATCGCTAGCAATGTAGGTCCTGCAGATAAATCGCCAAGCGTTACGAGTGTGTTCGGATCCCCAACGATAATATTCGCATTTTGCAATCCTAGGAACGTAATGAACAGTCCAATACCCGCGCCAACTGCATATTTCAATTGTGCTGGGATGGCATTAATGATAGTTTCACGCAAACCTGATAACGATAGAATAATAAAGATAAGTCCAGAGAATAGTACACCTGTCAATGCAGTTTGCCATGGAATTCCATAAGTGAGTACGACCGTAAACGCGAAAAATGCGTTCAATCCCATACCTGGTGCCAACGCGATTGGATATCTAGCAATTAACCCCATAAATAGTGAACCAACTGCCGCGGCCAATGCTGTAGCGACGAAAACGGCGCCTTTATCCATGCGCATCGCATCGGGAAGATCAGGAATCCCTTCTAATGAAAGCATGAGCGGGTTGACCGCCAAAATATATGCCATCGCAAGGAAGGTGGTAACTCCCCCGATAATTTCCCGCCGATAATTCGTCCCTAGCTTTTCAAACTCAAAGTATTTCTTCATGATAACCGTCCTTTTATGTAATTTTAAATCAAAGTCTTCATTTAGCGTCCAGAGGCCGGAAATCCAGTTTGATAATCAACATAAAAAAGGAAGTATACGATAATTACTCGTATACTTCCCTATGACAACCAAATTAAAACGATTTTCGCCTTTAATTCAATCATCGTAGTCAGAACATTTACGGTGTTCCGGTAGAGACTTTTGGGCCATATCCCCAAAGATATACGATGCAGTTATTCAGTTTTATTTATTCCCACTCGATCGTGCCTGGCGGTTTTGCAGTGATGTCATAAACGACACGGTTTACGTGGTCGACTTCCGATGTGATGCGCGTACTGATTTTTTCAAGAACATCCCAAGGGATGCGCGCCCAATCTGCTGTCATGCCGTCAACGGAATGAACAGCGCGGATGCCGATCGCATGGTCGTAGGAGCGTTTATCGTTCCTCTTGCCGACACTGCGGATGTCCGGCAGGATTGCGAAGTATTGCCAGATCTCTCGGTCAAGTCCCGCTTTCGCGATTTCGTCGCGCAGAATCCAATCGGCTTCGCGGACGATTTCAAGCTTCTCTTCCGTAATTTCCCCAAGCACCCGAACGCCGAGGCCCGGTCCAGGGAATGGCTGGCGATGCACGATATCAGCAGGCAAGCCGAGCTCTGCTCCGACTGCGCGCACTTCGTCTTTGAACAATGCTTTCAATGGCTCGATCAATTCGAACTCCATGTCTTCCGGCAACCCGCCAACGTTATGGTGGGATTTGATCACTTCATCCGTTGCCGTTCCGCTTTCGATGATGTCCGCATAAATCGTACCTTGCGCGAGGAAATCGATTCCTTCGAGCTTTGCGGATTCTTCGTCAAATACGTAGATGAATTCATTGCCGATCACTTTCCGTTTCTCCTCAGGATCTGTGACGCCTTTCAGCTTGTCCAAGAAGCGTTTACGTGCATCGACTTTAATGAAGTTCATATGGAATTGATTGCTGAATGTGTCGACGACGCTTTCCACTTCGCCTTTGCGGAGTAGACCGTGGTCGACGAAAATGCAAGTAAGCTGGTCGCCAATTGCTCGGTGGATCAACGTCGCAACAACCGATGAATCGACGCCGCCGCTAAGTGCGCAAAGGACTTTCCTCTCGCCGACTTGCGAACGGATCTTCTCGACTTCGATATCGATGAATCTTTTCATCGTCCAGCTTTTCTGTGCACCGCAAACTGCAAATACGAATTGGCTAAGGATTTCCTTCCCATCGCCGGATTGCGGGGCTTCCGGGTGGAACTGGATGCCGTAAAGGTGTTTTTCTTCGTTGGCGAAAGCGACTGTTCCGCCGTCCGGGCCTGTCGCGATAGCTGAAAAGCCTGCCGGCAATTCAGAGATTGCATTCCCTTTGCCCATTAAGACGGACTGCTTTTCTGCAAGACCCGAAAACAGCTTTGAAGCAGGGGTGACGTTAACTACCTGAACGTCTGCGGCATCGTTCGCCACTCCGATTTTTCCGCCGAATTGCTTAGCAATCAGTTCCGCACCGGAGGAAATTCCGAGTACAGGAATACCTAGATTGAAAATGTCAGCGTCAATTCCGAAATCAACGTCTTTCGATCCGCCGGAAAGGATGATGCCTACAGCCTGCATATTTTTAATATCCTCTGCTGTAACCGTATGAGGATGCAATTCGCTGTAAACCCCCAACTCACGGATCGTGCGTGTGATCAGTTGGTTATATGCGTTACCGTAATTCAATACTACAATCTTTTCCTGTTCGATCAATAATGGAGCCGTCGACAATTGATCCACCTCTTCCATTTAGTTTCCGAAATCTCATAAATGAGGAAAGACGCGTAAGAAAGTCCTTCTTTCTACGCGTCTCATCGTTCTACTGCAGGCAGAAACAGACATAGCTGTCCCGCCTTCATAGACAAGCCATTCACGGTGGCCTGGTAGAAACGTCCGAACCTTATTATCAGACATATATGAGGGCATATCGGTGTTCTTTTTTTCAATCTTACGCCTCCGATATGCAAAAATCAACAGGAAGCCCTATTGATTAAATCTTCCCATATTTCCTGCAAGACTGCCCAATCGGCGTGAGCCGTATACCCGCCATACAGTCCTCGTTCGTATGCCTCCGTGAGCATTCCCATCTGGCGGCCCCCGAAGTACGTATCGACCGTTTTCGCATATTCGGATAATGTCATACTGTCCGTCCGTTTGAATCCATACCGATCCAGCTGTTTCAATAGGCTTTTATATTGCTTTGTGTATATTGCCCAATCAACTTTCCGTTTCCGGTAAGCATTTATGAGAAGTTTAGGGATCCATTTCCCTCTATGCGTATACACTTTCCATGCAATGAATAAAACGACGGCAATCCCGATGATTCCGACCCACGCATTTTCACGCAGAAACTTACCCGTCTTTTCGAAGAATGCGACAATACCGCCATCTTCCTCTTTCTTTGCAGGAGTTTCCGTCCGGTCGACTTCGGGCTTCTCACGCTCTTCCATTTCCCGCACTTCCGGGTCGCTCATATCCAGTTCGAGGTCATACTCGATGTCGGTCATATTTGAAAATCCGATTGTCGGTTCGAAAGGCATCCATCCGAACCCTGGAATATAAGCCTCCACCCATGAGTGCGCTTCATTGTTCGTCACTTTGTATTCGATCTTTCCTCTTGAATTCGTTGTTGCTTCACCCGGAGCAAACCCCTTCACCCAGCGTGCAGGGATATCCGATGCACGCAGCATGACGACCATGGATGTTGAAAAGTTATCGCAATATCCACGTTTTGTATCGAACAGGAATTGATCGACATAATCCTCATTCCCTTTTGGAACCGCCACGTTTTGCTGATCATACACGAATCCGTTTCTTGCGAAATAGCGTTCGATTGATTTCGCCTTGTCATACACGTTCTCCTCTTTCCCAGTAATACTGAGTGCCAATTCGCGGACACGGTCCGGTAATTGCTCAGGCAGCTGCAAATACTCTGTGAAATCCACAGTTTCAAGCGCATAGTCATCCATCGATGTTTCACGCAACGCCTTCAAGCTGTATTTATGTTCGACGATGTCGATTCCAAAAGTATCGAGCTCTGCCTCTTCCCCATCTTTCATTACCCAAAATTGTCCTGTCTCCACCCGATTCTGCAAGACGACGTCCGTTGTCGTATGGATTTTAGACGTGCCATATGGATAGACGAGATAAGGCAATTGTTCATTCATATTGATTTCTGCTTGAAGGAAATCCGACCCTTCAAGTATTGCTGAAGCACCGTCATAAGCAATCAATGATCCTGGGACGATATTGACAGGCATCGTCTGGCCGGATTGCTGCTCCCAGCCCTTCGACGTATACGTATTTTTCGTTTCAATTTTCCAGTATTGCTTTTTAGGGACAGTCGCCCTGAAAACGACAGTGTCATCTTGCGAGAAAGCGCCCCCTAGCCTAGAGTCATCCGAATCATATCCACTTTTTGAAACGAGACTGCCGCTGCCGATTCCTTCCCCTTGCACAACCGATTTCAAAAAAGGGATAGGGTCGGCCCAAACTGGCCCCCGATCTGGCATGAAGCTAGCGAATGCGCTGCTGAAAATGACCGCGAATAATAAAGGAATTGAAAACGTGGCGAACATTCCCGTGCCCATTTTCCGTCCATGTCTTTCAGAAATGCGAGAAATCGTCAGCAATCCTATTAATAACAGTCCTGAGACCATGATCCTGAAAATCGCCCCGTCCGCCGAATAGGAACTGAAAGTGTCTAAAACGGCGATGAATACGACCGTCAATGCGTAGAAAAGGAGGATGCTTTTCCGCACTTCGATCCAATGGCGAATCAAGTAAATTGTCATCCATAAAAGAACGAAAAAGAGAACCGTCCGGAATGGGTTCGTAATGCCCTCCCAATTCCACGCCGCGATAATGCCGAAGTTCGACATAAGATCATCGGTGAGCAGAGCGACGGTTTCTCTTGAGAACATAGCAGTCTTAAAAAACACATAATGGATCGACCAAAACAGGTAGATGATCTTCAGCGGAATGGAGAGCCACCATCTCATCCTCAACAACCCGAATAGGAAGGAGATCGCGATGAAATAAAGGAAGACCCCTATATATTCCGTATCGGTCAATTCGATGACAGGCAAGAGCCATTCCCAGAGCAGGATGAAGGCGAGCACATACATGAGTATAAGGACGCGCCTATCCGTCCTTCCTTCTTTCATCAACTCGCCACCTCCTTAAAAGCCTCTGAAAATTGCCTTCTACTTAATGCATGTATCGTGATGCCTTTTGCTTTAGCAAACCTGATTTGCTCTTGAAGCTGCGGAGGCAATGCGCTTTCACCGTCAACGAGAACGAAACAGATGACCGACTTCGTATTATTCACGAGGCTCGTCATCGACTGGATGAACGTCCAATCGGGACTTGCGGTCACTAACACGACGCTGCCGGCAGTCGTTGAAAGTGACGAGTAGACCAATGGCTGCACCGTTTCCGCTCTGACCGACCTAATTTTCGCCAAATGTACAAATACATTATGCAGCTGATCCGCTGAATGGATGAAAGGAAAAGCGACCGTCTCCTCCCCCGCGGAAGCGAATGCGACATTCGCCTGATGGTTTGCAGCTTCCTCAACAATGGATGCCGCAAGTTCAACTTGCTCTTCGAACAGATCTGATTCCCTGCCGTCGAGCAGCACGATTATATCTTCCGATTGCCGATCTTCAAATTCCTTCGTCATCAAATTTTGCGTACGGGCGAACGACTTCCAATGGATCCAAGTAACCCGGTCCCCCGCCTGGTAATCCCTCACCCCGGTTGCCATCGTCGTATCTTTGACGAGCGAAAACGGGGATACGAGAGAACCACGGTCATATTGGGCATTGATCGGCACGTATTTGATCGAGGTCGTATTCGGAAAAACAAGAATGGCATCCTTCAACTCTATGAATGTGCGTTTTTGAATCCACCCGAAAAAATCGGAAACTTCTACTTCAACACCTTCCACAATATGCTCCCCTCTCGGAAGCTTGTCGATTTCATAGGAGAATTCCACATGTTTTTTAAAGCCGAATAGGAAAATCTGCTTCGTGCGGTTTTTCGTTTTAATAACCATGGCGGGATCCGCCCATTTTTCAACCGCGACGGTATACAATAAAGGGAAAGGAACCGTCCGCTCGAGCTTTACCGTAACGGCAAGCTTCCCGCCGCTCTCGATCGTTTTTGTACGGATGATGCGCTCGGCTTTAATATTATTCATCGGATAGGCAAATAGAGAGATTGAATACAAGAGGAAAGGTGTCAGCATATAAAAGATCGTCCAGCTCACTTTGCCGCCTTGGAACATCGCGAAGAGGTAGACGGAAAAGAAAAGGCCGACAATGAAAACAAAACGGCCTGTCATCGATAGCAATTCTTTTCCTTTGTTCATTTCGATCCGACCCGGTCAATCGGCACGCTCACCCTTGTAAGGATCCGTTCGACGATTTCAGTTGCAGTAATTCCTTCGTACTTCGCTTCCGACTTTAGGATGAGCCGATGGCCGAATACGAAAGGAGCCAAATATTTCACGTCGTCAGGCTTCACATACGTCCGTCCTTTAATGAGTGCGTACGCTTGGCATGATTTCATGAGCGCAAGCGACCCACGCGGACTGACTCCAAGATAGACGTGCGGATTATTGCGAGTTTCTGCTGCACAGTCAACGATATACGTTTTGATCGTATGATCGACATTCACTTCTTTCACCGCTTTTTGAAGCTCCGCCAATTCGTGAATCGTGAGGACGGTTTCCAGATGATCGATCGGCACCGATTTTTCCGCGCGGGATAGCACTTCAATTTCTTCCAACCTTTTTGGATATCCCATCTTCAGCTTGAAGAGGAACCGGTCCAATTGCGCTTCCGGCAAAGGGTATGTCCCTTCATATTCAATCGGGTTCTGGGTCGCCATGACGAAGAACGGCTGGGGGATTTGAATCGTTTCCCCATCCACAGTGACGGACGATTCTTCCATGCTCTCGAGTAAGGCGGCTTGTGTCTTTGGAGACGTCCGGTTGATTTCATCAGCCAAGACGATATTTCCGACAATCGGGCCCGGCCTGAACTCGAATTCCATTTCCCTCGGATTGTAGATCGATACGCCAAGGACGTCCGATGGCAATAAATCCGGCGTGAACTGAATACGTTTAAAGGATGCTCCAATGGATTTCGCCAGCGCCTTCACCATCATCGTTTTCCCGACGCCAGGCACGTCCTCCAACAGGACATGTCCACCAGCAAGCAGGGCGGTGACACTCAATTCCGCAATATCCCGCTTGCCGATCATCACCTTATCTATATTCGCGAGAACTTTGTCAATCACTTGTGCATGTGTCATTGTCATTCTTTTTCCTCCCATTCCAGCTTCTCTCTATAACATGTCCGAAAATTTACAAAATGTAACTTTATAATACCGTAATTTTCAAAGTCCTACAACATACTAATGCAATGACCTTTTATGGTCCTCGCACATTTCCACATATAAAACCCGCCACCGAATATGATTCGGCGGCGGGTGCGTGTTTATTTCCAAAAATCGTCGAATATCGTGATCGGCAAATGACGTTTATGCTCCGATCTTTTATAATGCTTTTCAATCGTTTCTAGCGCGGCGTCTGATACCGGCTTCCCTTCCAGGAAATCATCGATCTCGTCATACGTGACGCCGAGCGCAACTTCGTCCGGCAATGCAGGCTTATCATCTTCCAGATCCGCCGTCGGCACTTTCGTATACAAATGCTCAGGGGAGCCGAGTTCCTTCATTAATTGGCGGCCTTGCCTTTTATTCAATCGGTAGATCGGCATAAGGTCGGCTGCGCCGTCACCGAACTTCGTATAGAAGCCGGTCACCGCCTCCGCAGCATGGTCGGTCCCGAGAACGACACAGCTATGCGCCGCTGCAATGGAGTATTGGACTTTCATCCGCTCCCGCGCTTTTTCATTCCCTTTCGTGTAATCGGAAATGGTGATGCCCGCCTTCAATAATGCCTGTTCGCTCGCATCGACCGTAGCTTTGATGTCGACCGTGTAGAGCAAGGAAGGTTTGATGAAATCAAGCGCGTCCTGCGCATCGTCCTCATCGAACTGATTCCCATACGGAAGCCTGACGGCAATGAACTTATACCGATCCGTCTCGTTCTCTTCGTTCAACTCATCGACAGCGATCTGTGCAAGCCGGCCGACGAGCGATGAATCTTGCCCGCCCGATATGCCGAGGACGAAGCCGTTGACGAATGTATTTTTCATTGCATATTCCTTCATGAAATCAACCGATTTGCGGATTTCCTTCTGCGAGTCAATTGACGGCATGCTTTTCAGCTCGGCAATGACCTGTTCTTGAAAAGTCATTTTCCGCACCTCCTCATCTCATTGAAAACTCATCCACTTTGTCCTGCACTTCACGGATATTGCGCATTTTATTGTCCCAACATTTCTGGCTCAAGTCGACCGGATACTCCTCCGGATTCAAAGAGCGTTTATATTCATCCCATAGCAACTCCAAATTATCGTGGGCGAATTGGCGCATTTCATCCAACGCAGGATTTTTGTAAATCACGTTGCCGCCTTCAACGACTTTCGTATGCAAGTTCACGGCATCGAAGTTCGTAACGAATTTGGAAATGAACGTGTGTACCGGATGGAACATTTTAATCCTTTTTTCAACTGTCGGGTCTTCGTCGTGCATTGTAATGTAATCGCCTTCCGCTTTGCCGTTCTCCCGGTCGATGATGCGGTAGACCTTCTTCTGGCCGGGTGTCGTCACTTTTTCGACATTGGAAGAAATTTTGATCGTATCTTCCATTTCGCCTTTTTCATTCTCAATTGAAACAATTTTATATACCGCGCCGAGAGCCGGTTGATCGTAAGCGGTGATCAGCTTTGTGCCGATCCCCCATACATCGACCTTCGCCCCTTGGGCTTTCAAGTTCAAGATCGTGTACTCATCCAAATCATTCGAGACGACGATTTTCGCGTCGTGGAAACCGGCGGCATCGAGCATCTTTCGCGCTTCCTTCGAAAGGAATGCGATGTCGCCGCTATCGAGGCGTATGCCGATGAAATTGATTTGATCGCCAAGCTCTTTCGCGACTTGGATAGCCGTTGGAATTCCGATTTTCAGCGTATTGTACGTATCGACGAGGAATACGCAGTCCTTATGCCGTCTGGCGTAGGAGTGGAACGCTTCGTATTCGCTTTGATACGCCTGAACCAATGAATGGGCATGCGTTCCCGCAACCGGAATGCCGAACCGTTTTCCGGCACGTACATTGCTCGTCGCCTCGATGCCTCCGATGACTGCTGCACGTGCTCCCCAGACTGCCGCGTCCATTTCTTGCGCTCGCCTGCTTCCAAACTCCATGACAACTTGATCTTTGACGACTTGCTTAATGCGGCTTGCCTTTGTCGCAATGAGCGTCTGGAAATTGACGATATTGAGAAGCGCTGTCTCGATGAGCTGGGCTTCCGCTAACGTCGATTCCACTCGAAGAATCGGTTCGTTTGCAAATACAAGTTCCCCTTCCTTCATCGAATAAACATCGCCCGTGAAACGGATATCCTTCAAATAGGCGAGGAAGTCCTCTTTGTAGCCGAGCTCCTCCTTCAAATAGGTCAAATCGCTTTCACTGAAATGGAAGTCCTTTAAATAATCGAGGATCCTCTCGAGTCCCGCAAAAATCGCATAGCCGTTCCCGAACGGCAAGCTTCTGAAGTACAGCTCAAATACCGCTTTCCGTTCATGGATTCCATCCGCCCAATATGATTCCATCATGTTGATTTGATAAAGATCTGTATGTAGTGCCAAACTGTCATCTGCATATTTCGAACTCATGCCAAATCTCCTTCTTCCGCATTCTTCTGATAGTTCCAGTATACACTATTTACCCTCAATTCGACGGGAAATAACTTATTTCACTCTCCAAAGACTTTGACTTCCTTCCACTTTCCAAACCGGTAATAAAGAATAGCGATAATGCTGCTAATGACAAAGCTGACGCCGATTCCCACAGCTATCCCCTTCTCTCCCATGAAGCCTGACAGGAAGTATGTGACGGGGTAACGCAATATCCAAAACGAGATGATATTGAGCACGAGCACTTGGAACATCGCCCCTGACGCCCTCACTGCCCCATTCAAGACAAAGTTAATGCCAAGGAAAGGATAGAAAAATGCAATCATCTTCAAATAGTCCGCTCCAAAACGGACTGCATCCGCATCACTTATGAAAAGGCGGATACCAGCCCCCGCAAAAGCGTAGACGATTCCTGCGATGGTGAACATGATGCCAAGATTATAAAGAAAGCCAATGAACGTAATCCTGTGGACGCGGTTCCATTTTCCCGCTCCGATATTTTGCCCTGCCATACTATTCACTGCCGTTCCGATCGCCTGCGCCGGTAACATGATCAAGCTATCGAGCCGCTGCGCAGCCCCGTATCCGGCAACGACTGCTGGGCCGAAAGAAGCTACGACACTCATGATCGCCATGACGCCGGCTGAAATGACGCTCATTTGCAAGCCCGCCGGTATGCCCAATTTCAAAATAGCAAGCACTTCCCGCTTCGCCGGGATATGCGGCTTCGAAAACGGCACTAATTTCTTTCGGACGGAATAAATGGCGCCCGTCGCAAATGCGACTCCTTGGGAAACGATTGTCGCTACCGCGGCTCCTTGGACGCCCCATCCAAAGACGGCGATGAAAATCGGATCCAGCACCGTATTCAATAGGACGGCAGTCAACACGAAATAGATCGGCGTCTTGGAATCGCCGACAGATCGGAATACTGTGTTGATGAAGTTGTATCCGAACAGAAACAGGATCCCGAAAAAGTTGACACGCAAATAGGACGTCGCCATGTCAATCATCGAATTAGGGGTCCCAAGCAATGCTAAGATGGGCTTCGCCAAAAAGAAACCTGCAAAGCTCAAGACGACGGACATGATTGCAAGCAGAACGACAAATGCGTTCAAATAATTGCGCAATCCCGTCTCGCTTCCCCTTCCCTTTTGCTGGGAGAGGATTGTGAGCGCCGCGTTATTCAGGCCGATGACAAAGGAGAGGACGGTGAAAACGACTGTGCCCGAAATCGCGACTGCTCCAAGCGCATCCGCTCCGATCAGATTTCCGACCCATAGGCTGTCGATGAATTGATACGACACTTGCAACAGGTTCGTCAGTATGATCGGAGCCGAGTAGAAGATCAGCTGCTTCGCAAGCGGGCCATCCGTAAAATCATATTGCTTCGCCACAGCGCTCCCTCCTTCATCCAAATAACTTCAATCCGACCGCCCCTCCGATAATCAAACAGAGGAAAAACATCCGTTTCCATCCTGCCGCTTCCTTGAAAAACAAAATGCCCATCAGCACTGCACCTGCTGCACCGAGTCCGGTCCATATCGCATACGCCGTCCCCATCGGTATGTCGCGCATCGCAAGTGACAAAAACCAAAAGCCGATTGAAAACGTCACAACAATGAGCAACAGACGGGGCCACGACCTTTTCTGCAAATAAAGATTAATGGCCATGACGCCGAAAATCTCCCCGAAACTGGCGATGACTAAATAGAGCCAAGCCATCTCAATCGCCCCCTTCCGCTGCTTCATCGGATTCGACCGTCGTCATTTTAATCCCAATGACCCCGATGATGATAATCGCGATGAAGATTACCTTTGTGATGGAAAACTCCGCATGGAAGAACAGGAAGTCTATAAGGACAATCGCCGCCGCACCCGAGCCGGTGAACACTGCATATACCGTCCCGGACGGAAGCGTCTCGCAAGCTTTAATAATTGCATAGAAACTAATGATAATGGCAACGACGGTCCCCGTCCATTCGAGTGCGGTATTGGAATAACGAAGGCCAATCACCCAGAAAATCTCAACGAACGCTGCCAATAAAACATAAAGCCAGGCCAATGGAATCCTCCTCGTCTTTCAACATGCTTACATTATAGCAAAAGTCCCCGGAAATTTTTCCTCCGGAGAGACTTGCAATCTAACAAGGAACATGATAACTTTAGATAAATCATTTTTCTAATAATTACATATTTTGATTCTTATCAAGAGAGACGGAGGGATTGGCCCGATGAAGTCTCAGCAACCAGCCCGATATTGGTATGGTGCTAATTCCAAAAGGCGTGGAACGTCTCGAAGATAAGAAGATTGATTTCAACGATGTTGGAGGCCCTCTTCTTATTTGAGAGGCCTCTTTTTTAATAGACAAAGGAGATGGGCAACTTGACAAAGCAAAGCATTAACACGAAATTGGTGCAACTAGGAAATCAGAGCGATCCGAGAACGGGGGCGGTGAACCCTCCCCTCCATTTTTCGACAGCGTACAAGCATGATGGATTAGGACTTTCCACGGGTTTTGACTATATACGGACGAAAAACCCGACTCGGACGATCCTTGAGGAAGGCATCGCCAATTTAGAAAACGGCGACCGCGGTTACGCGTGTAGTTCGGGCATGGCGGCTATCCAGCTCGTCATGTCCCTGTTCAGATCAGGAGATGAACTGATCGCTCCCGATGACCTGTACGGCGGGACGTTCCGCTTGTTTGACCAATACGCCAATTTGTATAACATCCGGACGTCGTATACGTCTTTTGAAGACGTCGAGGAAGTAGAAAAGCTCATTACCGGAAAAACGAAAGCTATTTTCATCGAGACACCGACAAACCCGCTCATGCTGGAAATCGACATTGAACAATATGTAGAGCTCGCAAAAAAGTACGACTTACTCGTCATCGTCGATAATACGTTTTTGACTCCGTATTACCAACGCCCGATTGAGCTCGGGGCAGACATCGTCATCCATAGCGCGACGAAATATATCGGCGGCCATAATGATGTGCTTGCAGGGCTTGTCGTCGCAAAAGGAGAACAATTGTGCAACCGTTTAGGCGAGAACCATAATGCAATCGGTGCAACGCTTTCCCCGTTCGATTCTTGGCTCGTCATCCGCGGATTGAAGACATTACATGTCAGAATGAAACAGCATGACGCCAACGCAAAGGAGCTCGTTTCCTATTTGGAAAGCGAACCGCTCGTTGATAACGTCCTCTACGCAGGAAAAGGCGGCATGATTTCATTCAGGGTGCGGAAAAGCGAATGGGTCGATCCGCTTTTGCAAAACTTACGGCTCATCACATTTGCCGAAAGCCTTGGAGGAGTCGAAAGCTTAATCACATATCCGACGACGCAAACCCATTCGGAAATTCCCGAGGAGGTGCGGGAAGAGCGCGGTGTCGATAGGCGTCTATTGCGCTTCTCTGTCGGATTGGAGGAAGCTGAGGACTTGATCGACGATCTTAAGCAAGCCCTCGCCATTGCCGCGGAGACGACGGCTGTCAGCCAATATAAATAGGGCCGTCCCGGTGAACGAGACGGCCACAAAGTGTAGACAAAGTCGTTCTTTGACTTTGTCTACACTCAATTTGAGGGAAAAGCACGATAAATAGGCATATCCTCAGCCTGAATGAAAACGCTTGTCAGCCTAGGCGCGAAGTGGAGCGAAGACGCGAATAGAACTAAAGTTCATGAGCGGACGAGCGACACGAGCAACAACGGATGCGAGCGTTTGTCAACAGGCTGAGGCCGTTCCCGGTATGTGGGACGGCCCTTTTTAGTTAGGCGTTGATTTCAGCCAAAGCTTTTCTTTGCGAATAAAACGCGATGAAGTTGTTAACGACGTTATCTAAGAAGTCGATCGTCGCTTGGTCTGTCAATTGACCCGTTTCATCCATCTTTTCATGGATGGAACCGATGTATACTTCATTATTCGGCAATAGTGCCGGAGAGAGCATCGGGTTCGTCAAGATCTCACGCAAGTGGATTTGCGCGCGGACACTCCCCAATACCCCCATTGAAGCGCCGATCATGAATGCAGGCTTGTCTTTAATTGCAAAATTGCTTCTTGAAAGCCAGTCGACAGCATTTTTCATTGCTCCAGGAATGGAGAAGTTGTATTCCGGAACTGCAAAAAGGACCGCATCCGAGTCTCTCACATTATCCAAGAAATCCTTCACGTTTTCTGGCTGGTTGCTTTCTATATCAACGGAAAACATATCGACATCATTAATGAAAACAGGTGTAATATCGAGTTTCCCCGCATATTTCTTCCTTAAATACTCAACAACTTTCAAGTTGTTTGAAGTGGAGCTTGTACTGCCGATAATCGCTTTTACTGAAATAGTCATGATGATGGACTCCTTTTTATTTTTGATTAGCATGACCTCGCTACTGGAAGGTATGCATTCCCTATGACTCGCTAATTATCTCACATTCAAGATATATTTTTAAAAAATATGCTCAAACGAAAAGAACGCTCCCCATTTTGACACGGGGAACGTTCCTTTATTAATTGAGGAAGCTGAAGAAAATCATCCAGAAAGGAACGGTTTTCCGCTCTTTCCGCTTCCGCTTGAGAGCTCTCTGCTCGAGTCGGTACTGTTCGACTTCCTGTCGCATATCTTCCACTTGTCGTTGAATGACTTCTCTATCAATGAAATGCATAATTGTTATTCTCCTCTTGGAGAGGAACCTAAAACGAGATTACAATCGGCGTTCACCTGTTGTGCCGCCGTTACCATCAATCCATTTTGGAGATTCCCACTCCATCAATTTTTTCGTATTTTTTCGTTCATTTCGTTTATATCTTCCGTTTTGAATAATCATCTTGCTTTTCCTCCTTTATTATTTATTTGAATCAATTCAACTGCGGGCTGCTTTGCTACCCACTATCCAGGGACTCCACCTTCAATACTTTCCGTTGTTGCCCTTCATTCATCATCGGAAACACTCCTTTTCATTTTTTATATGTCACACGCAATGCGTGAAAACACCGAATTTTCCCTCGAATTTAGACACAAAAAAAAGCACACGCCTTTTGCATAAGCGTGTGCTCATATAAAAGAACGGCATACCATGCCATTCCTCGGTCTACAATTAGAAAGAGAGATTTGTCAGGCACGGACTCGATATGAAGTTTAGTTGGATAGCAATTGCGTTTTTCATGTTCCGTACCTCCTTTTGATATTTAGAATAACTTACTTATTAAGGATACCATTTCCATTAATTTATTGTCAATAGGGAATTTGAGAAAGATTCTCTTTTTTATTTATTTCATGACTGTAGGGATGGCAAGTGCTTCATGGAATAGTGTATGATATTCATAAGAACTGCTTCAAGAAATGAAGGAGGACCCCCATTATGAACGAAGCGAAATTGCAAAAAGAAGCGATGCACGTATTGAAGCTGACGAGCAGAACCTTTTATATACCGATTAAAATGCTGAATCCCACTCTGCGGAAAACAGTGGGCTCCGCTTATTTATGCATGCGTGCGATTGATGAGATAGAGGATCATGAAGAACTGCACCCGGAAAGCAAGCAGCATCTACTGAAGTCGACGAGCAAGCTGCTGGAAAACGACTTTTTTGACGTTGCCGCTTATCGTGCTCTCCTGAAGCCATATGAAAACCTTTTGCCTGAAGTGACATTGCGCCTCGGCGATTGGCTCGCCGTATGTCCGGAAGGGATTGTCGCCAAAGTGAAAGAGTCGACGAGCATAATGGCGGACGGGATGGCAAAATGGGTCGGCAAAAACTTCTTGATACAAACGAAAGAGGATTTAGACGACTATACATATTATGTAGCAGGTCTCGTTGGTGTGATGCTTTCCGATATTTGGGAACAATATGACGGTACAAAGACAGATCGGGACTTGGCGATCGGGTATGGTCGCGGATTGCAGGCGGTGAACATGCTGCGCAATCAAGATGAAGATGCCGAGCGCGGCGTCCGTTTCTTGCCCGATGGTTGGGACAGGAACGACCTGTTCGACTACGCAGAGACGAATTTGAGAAAAGCCGATGAGTATATCGAGTCGATTTCAAATAAAAACATCCTGCTGTTCTGCAAAATCCCCCTTGCCCTTGCAAAGCGGACAATCAACGCGTTGCAAGTCGGCCAGGAGAAGATGAACCGTGCAGAAGTAGAATCGACCGTGCAAGCGATTTTGAAGGAAGTATAATAACAAAAGCGGAGGGTGGCGCTTAACTGCGAAAGCCGTTACGAAGAACGGCTTTTGCGAGCACACACAGTGGAGCTGACTTATGACCCGAGCAAATCGAACTGCAAAGGGTTCGATTTGCCGTATTTCTGCGGTTTTTGCAGAAATTAAGGCAGCCTCCCCTACCCGAAGTCTAGACGATAACAAAGGCGGAGAATCACTTACTGGGATTTCTGATATCACTTGTAGATTTTTATGATTACTCGCTGGGAATTATGAGCGCTCTCGACTTGCTTTGGGCGCGGAATGGCTCGCTTTGGGCGCGTCTAGTTTTCAACAATAAAAGGCTGTTGCAGATCATCAGTTTATTACTGACGATCTGCAGCGGCCTCATTTTTTATTTTGCGGATTCTGTTTATGCTCATTTGATGAATTTTCTTTTTGTTGTTTGGCAGGTGGCCCTTGATCGTCCTTAACTTGTTTATCCGTCGATAACGAATGAGGCGGTGGTCCTTGCTCATCCGCGTGAGGAGGCGTACCATGCTGATCTGCATGAGGCGGCACATTCTCACTTTGCCCTTTGCTCGGATTCTTTTCAAGTTTTTCCGTCGGCGGACCTTGATGTTGCGTAGATCCCTTTGGACGTTCCTTCTCATTCTCCTTCTCCATCCTCTTTTGTTGAGGTGGACTAGGAGGAACGATTTCCTTTTTCGGTTTTTGCTCCGGTCCAGGCTTGTTTTCAATCTGCCCTGTACTGTCGACAGGTTGGCCTTCAATCTCTATTGATTTGAATTTGTGAATCGACATTTTTTTCTTGTTTGCAACTTTTCTTTCTTCCGGCGTACTTTCTGTAATTTGCAAGGTCAATTCGTTATGTTTTCCACGAACTTCCCTCACTGCGTCACCAATCATCTGTCGTGTCTCCAGTTCGCTTCCACGGGTCGGATAGATTGTCGTAATGATGATTTTCTTGTCGTGAACAGATAATTGCAATACAGCCATGTCCAGCACGTTGAGGATAGGATGGCCTTTCCATCCATCCAGTCGCTCCAGCTCGCTCTGCTTTTCATTCAAATAACGCAAGGAGATGACATTTCCATCCCGGTTCACTCCAAATTCCATCGCCGTCCCAGCATCCAGTTGGACATACGCCATCACTTTTTCATTCAAAGGATTCAATGACGACAAAATGATAAACAGAAGGGCTGCAGCGACGAAAACGGCTCCGACGAACCGCGATTTCGCTTTTCTTCCCGCAATAAAAGACGAAGCAACGAGTGTGAAGTCGGCTTCCTCCCCAATTGCGGGCGGATCCCCGATCGGGACTCCACGCAAAAATTCGCCTTTTTCCGTTAGGAACACCATATATTTATTTTTCTTTTCACAAACAATGCCTCTATATGTCCGCATCATATGAGTTCCCCTTTTACGTATTCCTTTATGTATGTAAAGTCGTTGTTCAATAGCAACGTAACTGCAATAATATATTTCCGATGCCGCTCGATCGTCTTCCTCGAAACTTCAACAATATGTTCCAACTGCTTCATTGGCAGTCTTTTATTCTCCAAGAGGTGTTCATAAAACTCGGGAGTCTCCGCTATGATTTGTGCGATTTGAAAGGCGGTCTTTCGGGAATCGGCATGTTTCGGTGAAACTTCAGCAAGTTCACGGAATGACAAGCCGTATTCCTGCAGCAACGTGGCGTATTCCGCCATCTCTTCCCGTCGTTCCTCAGCCCGTCGTTCTTCCGAATACGAGAAGATGGATGATTCGTCGAAGGCGTATTCACGGGGCTTTGCATCTCCGTCATCGTCTATGGTTAAAAGGACGTTCGCCGTCCGCACCGCTTCTTTTCGTATATGATCGATCAGCCGCCGCTTCATGA
This sequence comes from Sporosarcina sp. Marseille-Q4943, assembly GCF_943736995.1. GTDB lineage: Bacteria > Bacillota > Bacilli > Bacillales_A > Planococcaceae > Sporosarcina. The sequence goes on from NZ_OX031157.1 coordinate 1,147,486, forward strand.
TCAAGTGGGCAAATGTCTGCAGCGACGCGTTTTCTTCCGGTTTGTATTTCAAAACCGCTTCGTGAAATCCGACCATCGCAATACTGAATTCCTCATCGCTATCGTCAATAAATCGATTGCATACGAAAGAAGCCGTTTTTTTCATGAACGGAGTAAATGCGATGAGAAGTTCGTTCATGACCTCCTCATCGCCACTCTTCGCCTTCCATACAAGCTCATTCAATTGTGTATCAGACTTCTTGTTGAAAATCCCTTGTATGATGGACAAAAGCATCAATAACCCTCCGTTCCCATCAATTCCGATTGCTTATGATTGTAAGTGGGGCAACGGAAAATGGAAAGCGTTAAACTATGGTAAATTAGTTTTTCTTCTCTTTTTTCTCTTGTTTTTGCTCTTCCTTTGCAGCTTTACGCTCTGCCTTCAATGCTTCGCGCTCCGCTTTTTGGGCAGCTTTCAATTCTTCTTTTTGTTGTTTGTGTTTTGCATTCAATTCAGCTTGTGGATTTTTCTCTTTCACTTTAGCCGGCTTCTCTTCTTTTACAGGTGCTTCCTCTTTCACAGGCGCTTCAACTTTTGCCGTATCTTCAGTGATCGGTGCTTCTTCCTTAACTTCCTCTTCTGGAGTTTCCGCTACAGGCTGCTTGCTTTCCCATTTTGCAATGGAGCGCTCCATATTACGTTTGATGGCCGCTTTTGCAGTTGGGCTTCCAGCTTGCTCATATGCTTTTGCGAGTGCAGCAAGGTTTCCTGCTGTATAGCCTTCTGGAATTTCAGGGAGTTCGTTTTCAGTCGCTTCTTCTTTACCGGAATCTTCTGCTCCATCTTCTTTATCAGTTTCCGTCTTTCCATCTTCTGTATCCGTTGTAGGATCAGTGATGTTATCTGTTTCTGTGTCAACGTCTGTGTCAGCGTCTTTGTTTGCATCTGTCTCCGTATCAGTTTCTACAACCTTAACCGGGTCGACAACCACTTCTAGATTTTGTAATGATTCTTCTTTGCTAGGAGTGGTAAGGTCGCGAACGATTCCACCATCTGCTAGCGCATAGCCTGTCCCACTTACTGTCAATCCTGCGATAAGTAATGCTGCTCCGGTTTTCTTCCATTTGTTTTTCATGAATAAATCACCTCGTCAATTTTTTGCCCTTTTGTCGGACATACCAGTTATTCGAAGATGTTTGTCGTTTTATGGGGGTCGGCATAAAAAAATTGTGAGATTACCATTTTGCACATGAAAATTCATCACTTGGAAAGACTATTTCATTGAATGAAGAAGGAGGAATGAACATGCCTAGACCATTACCGAATGACTCTGCTGATAATGTCGACCGGTTAAAGAAAACGATCATCAATATGGAAGCGGCGAACGAAGCGGCAAAAACAGCAGAGGGCAGTGAGCTTGCTTCAATTAAGGAAAAGAATGAACGCCGTAAAGAAGCTATTGAAGGTTTACAAGAGGAAATCCACCAAGAAAACAAATCGCGGATCAACGGCTACAGCTAAAAAAGGCACCCGGACGATATTGAATCGTTCGGGTGCTTCTTCTTAATCAGAACATCTTAGTCGTCCAATTTTCACCATTCCAAACATCCGTCACGACGCCCTCATAGAAATCAGGCTCATGCGAGATAAGTAGAACGCTTCCCTTGTATTCCTTCAACGCACGCTTCAATTCTGCCTTCGCATCGACATCAAGGTGGTTCGTCGGTTCGTCTAGGACGAGCAAGTTCGTTTCCCGGTTGATGAGCTTGCAAAGGCGGACTTTTGCCCGTTCGCCTCCGCTCAGCACTTTCACCTTGCTCTCGATATGCTTCGTCGTCAACCCGCATCGCGCTAAAGCAGCACGTACTTCATACTGCGTGAAATGCGGGAACTCATCCCACACTTCCTCTAAGCAAGTACGGTTGGATTCCGTCTTCATCTCCTGTTCGAAGTACCCGATTTCAAGATGATCGCCAAGTTCTACGGACCCCGCAAGAGACGGAATTTCACCGAGGATGCTTTTTAGTAAAGTTGTCTTCCCAATTCCATTTGCTCCGGAAAGCGCAATCTTTTGCCCGCGCTCCATCGTTAAATCGAGCTCTTTAGACAGCGGCTCATCATATCCGATGACAAGGCCTTTCGTTTCGAATAAATAACGCCCAGGCGTTCTAGCTAGCTTGAAATCGAATTGCGGCTTCGGCTTCTCTGCATCAAGTTCAATGATGTCCATCTTATCAAGCTTCTTCTGACGGGACATCGCCATCCGACTCGTCGCGGCATTCGCTTTATTGCGCGCAACGAAGTCTTTCAAATTGGCGATTTCTTTCTGTTGCTTTTTAAACGCCGCTTCAACTTGTTGCTTTTTCATCTCATGGACACGCAAAAACTCATCATAATCGCCTGGATAACGCGTAATCTGCTGGTTTTCCATATGGTAGATTAAGTTAATGACGCTGTTTAGGAACGGAATGTCATGTGAAATGAGGATGAACGCATTTTCATAGTTCTGCAAGTAATTGCGCAGCCATTCGATATGCTCCACGTCCAAATAGTTCGTCGGTTCGTCAAGGAGCAAGATATCCGGCTTCTCAAGCAGCAGCTTGCCAAGCAACACTTTCGTTCGTTGCCCACCGCTCAAGTCATTGACATCGCGATCCAGACCGAATTCATCCAAACCGAGTCCATTCGCCACTTCATCGACTTTCGAATCGATGATATAGAAGTCATTGTTCGTTAAATCATCTTGCATTTGACCCGTTTCTTCAAGCAGCTTTTCTAGCTCATCCGCATCGACTTCGCCCATCTTCGCAAATAGAGCATTCATCTCCGCTTCCATGTCGTAAAGATACTGAAACGCCGTCCTGAGCACATCACGTATACTCATCCCTTGCTGTAGCACGACATGCTGGTCCAAATAACCGACCCGCACACGCTTCGCCCAAGCGACTGTCCCTGCATCAGGCTCAAGCTTCCGGGTAATGATATTCATGAATGTGGATTTCCCTTCCCCATTCGCACCGATCAACCCGATATGCTCCCCTTGCAATAAACGGAACGACACATCATCGAAAATCGCCCGATCGCCGAACCCATGACTCAAATTTGATACTGTCAATAAACTCATATATTGTACACCTTTTCCTTCTGTCAGAATAAAATCCTTTCGCGCATAAAACGCAAAATTAATGCATAAACGCTCGCAATTGCGCATAAATCAATTCAACCGCGCATATGTCCTTCATTATATAGCGATTTCCCGAATGAAGATAGAGAGTTTCCAAAGTTTTTTCATCGTCAAATGGCGTGCAGCACACGCAACGCGTCGAGAACGCTATGAAGGAAATCCGGTATCTCCCGCATATTTTCCTCATTGATTTTCGTCCTGAATTTCACTTCAATATTGTTCAAGTAACCGGGTTCATCCCCTCCGTACATGAAACTCAACGTCTGAACGACGAGCACTTCATTTTCCCAAATGTCACGTAACGACTCTTCGATGAGCGGGCACTGCTCCTTTTCATGCTGAATGCGCTTTTGAAAGCGCACTGTCAATGTACAGCCGGGATTTCCCCCGGGCGTTTCCATTATTTCATCCGCTAAATCTTGTAAGGATGCCTTCAAAATGATTTCTGCTGACACATCCTCTAGATGAAAAAGGGTAAATTGAACAGCAAATCTCCTCGCAAGAATGGCAAAATCCATTTGATCCGCTCGGTTCATAATTCTTATTTCACGCTCGATCGTATCGAAATCATACACTCGGTTTTCAAATGCCACTTTCAGATTTTCAAAAACTGTCGGATCGTACATATCGGTTCCTCCAAAATAAATAATCGGTACTTTCAATGTAACCATACTGGATAAGGAAAAGGAAATTGTTCTTGATATATTTGCCGAGCCATGTTAGATTGATGAATGGAAAAATTTCATACGATTATTATATATGTATAACCTCAATAATACGGTTTGAGGGTCTCTACCAGGAACCATGAACTCCTGACTACAAAGGAAACAAACTTTGTAGTCGGGGTTTTTTATTTTCCGAAAATTATTTTGCTTAGAAGGTTCACACTATAAATAGACCAACAGGAGGAGTTCTTATGGACTTTAGAGTTTTCATCATTGCCATATCAACGATTATAGTCGGTCTCGTCGAATTGATCGTCGGTGGCATTTTGCCGATCATCGCAGATGATTTGAACGTTTCAATCGGGACGGCTGGGCAGCTCATAACGGTTTACGCGCTCGTATTTGCCATCGCCGGTCCGGTTTTATTATCTTTGACCGCAAAAGTTGAAAGGAAAAAGCTTTATTTACTATCGATGGCAGTCTTTTTTGTCGGCAATATCGTGACTTATCTCAGTCCAAACTTTACATCTCTCATGATTGCCCGCATTATCACTTCGCTGAGTGCGGCGCTGCTCATCGTCCTTTCCTTAACGATTACCGCGCGAATTGTCGACGCTCCTTACCGTGCGAAAGCGCTCGGTTATATTTTCATGGGGCTTAGCTCTTCCCTCGTATTAGGTGTGCCGCTCGGCATTCTCGTTACGAATGCGTTCGGCTGGCGCAGCGTCTTTTTAGGGATTGCTGTTCTTTCGATCGGTGCTTTCATTCTTGTCTCTATATTCCTTGAGAAAATGGAAACGGGAGATGTTCTACCGCTTTCCGCGCAAATCAAAGCGCTTGCGAATAAAAAAATCGTCCTTGCCCACTTGGCGATGATGTTCATGTTGGCTGGCCATTATACGGTTTATGCCTACCTCACACCATTTTTGGAAGAGAATTTGCATCTGAACCAATATTGGATCAGTGTGAGCTATTTCTTATTCGGGATTTCGGCCGTGGCCGGCGGGGCATTCGGGGGCAACCTTGCAAACTGGATCGGATCAAAGAAAAGCATCCTCATTATTATTGGCGCTTTCGCTTTAAGTCTATTCGCATTGCCGTACTCGACATTTTCTTTTCCGTTCTTCCTTGTCATCATGATGATTTGGGGCGCATTAAGCTGGGCACTTGCACCGCCGCTGCAGGATTATGTCATCCAGGCAGACCCTGTTTCGTCTGATATCAATCAGAGCTTCAATAATTCCGCTATACAGGTCGGGATTGCAGTGGGCTCGGCTATTGGCGGAATCGTATTGGGCCATACCGATTCGGTCACAAGTATGCCGACTGTCGGTAGCGGAGTAGTCGTCATCTCGTTCCTATGCGCAGCCATTTCTTTATCACTTGCTACGAGCAAGGCTAGGCGCATGCGGGAAGCAAAGGCGGATTCGTAAGTTCAGGGGACCTCTTCTAGATAGGGGTCCTCTTCTTATTGTAAAAAAACGGAACCCGGTAAACAGGTTCCGTTACTACCTAAATCATTTTCCCAACAAATAGGATAGATCGATCATCCCATCAATATCACTGCTCGTTACATATCCCGCTTCCTTGCTAATATCCGCCATCTCTTGGATGACTTGCTCGTTCACCTCTGTCGTGACTTCAAGCTTTGCAAATGCGGCTGCTGTTTCTTCTTCGTTTATTTCCTTGCCAGTCAATTCTTGAATATGTTTGATGACCAATTTTTGAGCTTCTTCCGGGTTTTGTTGGATGAACTCGACTGCTCGTTTATGTGCTTCCAAATACGCCTTCGCAAACTCTTTGTTCTTCAAGAACTCATCGCTTGCTGCAACGACTGTGTTTGTCGATTCCTTCCCCCATGCAAATTCATCCCAGTCGAGGATGAGCTTGCCGTTTGCCTGCGTTTCAAGTATATTTCCCCACGGTTCTTGCGTCGCCGCAGCATCAACGGAATTTTGGACGAATAGTGTAGCGGTATCTGCCGGGGCCGCTGCGAATAATTCGACCGTGCCGCCATTTGATGTCGTTTCGAGATTCACTTCTTTCAACGCTTTACGGAGCATGACGTCTTGTGTGCTTCCGATGACCGGGATGGCGACTTTTTTGCCATCGAGATCGGCAAGCTTTGAAACCCCGCCGCCTTCACTCGCGACTAGCACTGCTCCTCCATTCACCGCGCCGGATATCAAACGGAACGTCGGGTTTTTCACGTAGAAGTTGAGCAATGGGCCGGGTCCGACTGTACCGACGTCGATCGATTTCGTCGTCATAGCTTCCATGAACAGACCACCGTTGCTCACGGTCTTCGTTTCGATTTTTACATCTTCCCCAAATTCCTCTTCAAAATAGCCATTCTCCAAAGCGACAATCGTGGCGATATGCGTCAAATTCGGGAAGTACCCGATTTTCACCGACTTGCCGCCTGATGAAGAAGAGCCGCAAGCAGATAGGATCCCCACTACTAAAACTGTTAACAACGTCATCATCAATGACTTCTTCATTATCCATTTCTCCTTTGTATGCGGATCATGCGAGACCCCATTTTTTCTGAACAGAACGCTCCAAACGTAAAAACACGACATTATCCATAATCGTTCCGATCACCGCGATGATGATCATGACCGAGATGACGAGATCCATCTGACCGAGCGACCGCCCTGTCTCAAGCAGTTGCCCTAACCCTCCGCCCGAGCCAAGCAATTCCCCTGCCATTAACGCCCTCCATGAAAATGCCCAAGCGATGCGGAGTCCTGATAACAGTTGCGGAACGGACGCCGGCAAGATGACGGTGCGAATGAAATGGACCCCCGATGAGCCGAATGTTTTGGCGACCCGTTGGTATAGCGTCGGCACATTTCGGAAGCCGCTCGTCGCACTGACGGTCATCGTCCAAGTGGCGCCGATCGTGACGATGAACAGAATCGAGAAATCATTCAACCCGAACCAGATGATGGCGAGCGGGAACCAGACGATGCTCGGGATGGATTGCAACGCGGTGACGAGAAAGCCGAGTGTATCCTCGACTAGCTTATAGCGCCAAATGAGGTAGCCCATGATGACGCCCAAGACGATTGCAATGGCAAATCCGATTAGCAGGCGGCTCATGCTTTTGCCGATCGCGGCTACAATCTGGCCGTTCACGAGTCCGTTGAAAAGCGTCTCCAACACTTGTGTCAAACGGGGAAACATGAAATCGGGCAATACCGAAAGTCTAGATGTGACTTCCCATATCACCGCTATCATTGCGATGAAGATGATTCGTCTTAAAGCTGTAGTCATCACCCATTTCCTCCTTCAACACCTTTTCGATTTCCTCTTCCAAAATGGCTAAAATCCGCTGTTCCGTATGCAATGTCACACTATCGGGCAACACGCCGTCCTTCGATGTCGGAACAGGAATGATCTCCTTCACCTTTCCGGGACGTGTGCCGAACACGATCACTCTCTCCGATAGCAAAACGGCTTCCCGTATATTGTGTGTCACGAAGAAGATCGTCACTTTCGTCTTCTTCCATATGTCGATCAATTCTTTATGGAGCACCATTCTCGTCTGTTCATCGAGCGCGGAGAATGGTTCATCCATCAATAAAATATCCGGTTCCATCACTAACGCTCTTGCAATCGAAACCCGTTGCTTCATTCCGCCCGAAAGTTGGTGCGGATATGAATGGATATAGTTGCTCAGGTGGACCATCTTCAACATGTCAATTGCTTTCGCTTCGGCTTCCTGTTTCGGCATCTTCTTCAGCAGCAAACCGTACTTCACATTTTCCAAAACGGTCAACCATGGGAAAAGTCCGGCCTCCTGGAAAACGACGACCCGGTCGGGACCAGGCTTCTTCACTTCATTCCCGGCAATGCGGATGCTGCCTTTATCCGCCTTCACCAACCCTGCAATCATATAGAGGAGCGTCGATTTGCCGCACCCCGAAGGTCCGACGATCGAGACGAAGCTCCCTTTCTCCATTTCAATATCAATGTGATCGAGCACTTGGACCTGCTCTTTTCTTTCATTGAGAAAACTCTTCTCGATTCCATCGATTGTTACATACATATCTCAGCACCTCGACTTTCCTTATTCGTTTAGTCGGAATTAATGTTATGAAAAGGGAGAGGACATATATTCCTCTCCTTTAGAAATCGAATAAATCACTCGATAAATAGCGTTCGCCATTATCAGGTGCAATGCAGACGACCGAGTCATCCGGTGTCAATCGTTTCGCCACTTGCATTGCGGCATAGACGGAAGCCCCTCCGCTCGGACCAAGCAGCAAGCCTTCACGCGCCGCCAAATCACGGACTGTTTGGTAAGCGTCCTCGTCTTCGATCTTGAAAATCTCATTGTATATGGATGTGTTCAAGATTGATGGAATGAAACCGGGACTCGTTCCGACAAGCTTATGCTTCCCGGGTTTTCCGCCGGATAGGACGGGAGATCCCGCCGGTTCCGCTACATGTACCGTAATCGTGCTATCGTATTCCTTCAAAAATTCACCGGTTCCCGTAACGGTGCCACCTGTACCCGCCGTACAGACGAATGCCGTCAGTTTGCGGTCCAACGATTCCATCGCCCGGATAATTTCAGGTCCAGTCGTATGACGGTGAATTTCCGGATTCGCCTCATTTTCAAATTGCATCGGAATGAAGCTATTCGGAATTCCCGCTGCAATCTCCTCTGCTTTTTGAATGGCACCCGGCATTTTCAACTCACTCGGTGTTAACACGACCGTTGCACCGTATGCTTTTAATATATTGATCCGCTCAAGCGTGGAGGAGTCCGGCATGACGATAATTGTCTTATACCCTCTCGCAGCGGCATTCATCGCAATCCCGATTCCTGTGTTTCCGGATGTCGGTTCAATGATCGTATCCCCTGGTCGTAATAAACCTGCTTTTTCTGCTTCGATTATCATATTGTATGCCGCCCGGTCCTTAACGCTTCTGCTCGGATTGAAATATTCAAGCTTCACATACACATCAGCGCCCTGCGGATCGGGAAGCCGATTCAACCTCACTAAAGGCGTTTCACCGATCAATTCGGCTATATTATTCACTACACGCAAACCGTTCAGCTCCTTCGCGTTTCTTAGTTTACATGATTATAGCAGATTAATCCCTATAATGCATAGTAATTTAGTAGGTTTTGATGAAACGGACCTTCCCTTCAACAGTCGAATATGATAAATCAAAAAGGGGTGTCGCAACATGGCTGTTGTCCGGACAGACAGATGGATAGCGGAATCTCAAGGAGACCCTTTCAAAGTATGCAAGTATTTGATTAAACACTTCCCCACTGCTTCCGCTGCAGAAATCCATCATCACTTATCGATGTTCGGCATGTATAGGAGTGCAAAGCAAGGAAGGGAGCTCGGTAAAAAGCTATTCGCCAAAGACGTATGGGAAATTGCAGCAAATGAATTGGAGCTTTTGCAAAGTGAATGGAACGGCCCTTCTGTCCCGATCTTTATCTTCCCGTCGGATATCGCGAATACAGACTTGATGCTCGACTTCAATGGAAAATCGGGATTATCATATGCCGATAAGCTATTTTTATTCATTTCGCCCTACAATACGGAAACTGAAATTAAGGCGTTATTGACGCATGAATACAACCATGTCTGCCGTCTGAACAAGTATCCGAAACGGGAACAGCAGTACACGCTGTTAGATACGATCATCCTTGAAGGGTTGGCGGAAATGGCTGTCGAGGAGAGATTCGGCAAGGCGTCCACTTCATTATGGACCTCACTTTATTCCGACACACAGCTGAACAAGTTATGGAAAGAAATCATCTATCCCAAAAGGAATTACGTAAAAGAGAGCGAAATTCACGAGGAAGTGCTATACGGCTTCGGCGATACCCCGCATATGGCCGGATACTGCGTCGGCTATTATGTCGTCCGAAACTTTTTGAAACGAACAAACTTGCAGCCAGGGGACATACTTACGCTCCCATCGACAGAGATTGCACAACTGACATAATTGAATTTGAATAGTGTGTTTGTCCTCCTCGACCCTAAATTCCGCACATATGATGTACTATGTTCAATCGAAATGGGGTGACAACACGATGTCAGTTCAACATTACCATGACTTGTGCAATAGGCATATCGGAAGAGCCGTCGTCATCGGGACTCGAGATGGACGAACCCACAGGGGGATCATTCAATGTGTCAGAGGCAATAAAGTCTTTTTAGAACCATTCGGTCGCCAAAGAAACTTGGGCGGCTTCGGATACGGTTTTAGATACGGATATGGCTTTAGGGGACGCGGATTAGCTTTCGGTCTTGGCATTGCACTCGGCTCGATCGCAACTTTTGCGTTACTTCCGTTCTTCTTCTGGTGATCGTTAAATTGAAAAGAAGGCCCTCATTTCAACAATGAGAGGCCTTCTTTTTCATTCAAACAACTTCCGGTTCTGCATCCATTTCTGGGACAGGCTCCACAAGTGCATATCGTTCCCACGCCCTGCTTTTCCAGCGAAGCGACATGACGATCGCGCGCACCCATTCGTCCATGATGACGGCGAGCCAGACGCCGACTAGCCCGAGGTCAAGGACAAATACAAGGAAATAGCCGAGCGGGAGACTCATCATGACCATCGAGATGGCCCCCATGAGAACGGGGAATCTCGCGTCGCCCGATGCACGGAGCGAGTTGATGATGACCATGTTGAACGTCCGGCCTGTTTCGAGCAAACATGATAATAGCAAGACGGATGCACCGAGCTCGATGATCTGCTCGTTTTCTGTGAAGAGGCGCATGAGCGGGTAACGGAACGTCATGACGAGCGCCACCAACACGACCGTGAAGACAAGCGCACGTTTCAATGATGCCCAAACTTGCCGGTACACTTCATCCTTTTCACCGCTTCCGACGAGCCGGCCGACGATGATCGATGTCCCGAGACCGATTGCGAGCGCGAATAAATAGCTGAACATAGAAATGTTCGTCGCGTATTGTCTCGCGGCGAGCGCTTCCGTCCCTAAGAAAGTGACATAGTACAGGAAGACGATTTGGCACGCCTGGTAAAGGATCTGCTCGAACGCTGAAGGAAGCCCGATGTTGAGGATCTTTTTAATGTAGTCCTTCGACCACGTAATGTAATACCGAAATTCGATGCGGTATTCAAGCACCTTGTACAGCAGCCATATAAAGACGAACATCGCGATCAGCCGGCTGCCGACTGATGAAATCGCCGCCCCTTGCACGCCTAACGCCGGCATGCCGAACTTTCCGAAGATGAGCGCATAGTTTCCGACGACGTGGATGATGTTCATCCCTAGCGAAACGAACATCGTCTGCTTCGTGAACCCATGCACACGGATGACCGCGGCGAGTGAATTAATGATCGCTTGGAGGAAAATCCCGCCCCCGACGATGATCAAATATGCTTCCGCATGCGCGAGGACGTCCCCTTGCAAATTCATCGCTTCCATCATGCGGCTCGTGAATAGGATGAACACGCCGCTAATGCCAAGTCCGACTAACAGATTCAAAGAGACGGCGAGCGCCGAAATCTTTGACGCTTCAATATATCGCCTCGAACCTAAATATTGCGAAACAACGATAGCCGCCCCGTTTCCGACGACCTCAAGAACGAGTATGGCAATCATGACGTATTGATTGGCCGCCCCGACGCCTGACACCGCATCGTCAGACAGTGCACTCAACATGAACGTATCCGCCAACCCCATCAACATGAACAAAAATAACTCAAGAAAAATCGGCCACGTCAGATGAAACAAATTCAGTTTCTTCCCCGGGCCGTTGGCTGCAACTGCTGCCATCTATATATCGCCTTCATTTCTATTTAAGATATTCAAAACAGGAAATAGCTTACCATAGAAATCGGTGAATCGACAACGGGTTTGCTTGAAAATTTTTCATTTCTTTATGGCACTGATTTCCATTTCTTCGTACGAATTGTGTCGAATCTTTTTTATCGGCATCTTGGGAAAATTGAGTTATTATTAAGTTGAGGAGTTGAAAAAGTGAAACAGATTTCAGATGAACTAATAAGTTGCATCAATCAAATGACCGAAGAGAATGTTGTAGAAACAAGAGAACGGGTCAATAAGTTATTTGATTTCATCGAACTGTCTCAAGCGTTATGGGGTTCCATTCCATCATTCAACGTTCCGGCAGAACTAGAACAGGAACCTGATGAAGCCCTCAATTTAAGAAGTGAAACATCTCAGAGATTGATTGTAACGAGTAGTAGCGATTCTACCAATCTGGGAACTCCAATGGAAAGAAAATTGAAGGGTGGAATATTGAAAGGAAAGCATGGGGATATATACGTCCCTGAAAAGATTGTCCGGATGCACGGTTTTGAACATGGGGATTTTATTGAAGCGATCGGGGATCATCTGAAAGATCTCGTGTTCATTAAAAGAAAAAGCAGTGTAACCAAACATGAGAGCAATCGGATTGAAATCGATTATTGTGTCATTACAAAGACTTCAGATGGATTATTAGTGGCAAATCAAATGATCAAAGATGGGAAACTAACGAGAATTAAATTGGATGGCGAGTCCCCTTATCAATTTTTAATTAGCCAAAGAGATATTGATACTTATAGTTTACGGGACGGCAGCGTCGTAGCAATCGCTTATCATGAATCGGACCCCCTCTCCTTCCGTGTCGTCTGGTGTTATCCGGAACGGACGGGTGAACTCGCAAGACCAGACCCGAAGCCGTCCAGTTATTACAAAGATAGTTCAGTGAAAAAGGAAAGCCTATGGACTGATATTGAGTTAAACCTATTAAAAAACAAAAAGATTGTCATTATCGGAGCTGATTTCCGAAGTGCGGATTTCATGCCGCTGGCGGAAAGCGGCAACTTTTCATTAGATATTTTTAGTGGAGATGAAAGCAAGACCCGTATCAAAGCAGCTGTGAAAAATACAGATTTAATTATTTCAGCAAGCGAGCACTCATCCCATCGAAGCAGCGGATTAGCGAAGGAATGTGCCAAGAAGTACAAAATCCCATTCCGCGCAGCACCTACGAGTCAATCGTCGATCAAAAGGGCGATGATTCATGGAATCAAGGAATCGTATATACCTTTTCATTCATTTTTCTAAAGAGAGTGCTGGGAACCGGAACGGCTGGTTTCCAGCGCTTTTTTTTAATTGATGGGTGATCATAAAAAAAGCTCTCCGCCGTAAAGCGGAGAGCTTATCATAATGGTTTAGCACGATTTTGCATATGTTTTAGCGCACTCTCAAAAAGTTAAGCTTATTCCGGGACTTCCTGCTCCTCCGAACCGCTCAAGACAACAGCTTGCTTCTCCTCATTCGGCTCGTCGCTGCCGCGATAGCGCTTATACGGCAAGACATTCCATGTACGATAGTCGAAATCGGCCGCGCGGAGCACTTTCGGAATATCGCCAAGAATCTTCTTCGCCACTTCCAATTCCCGCAGCGCTTCTTCTTTATCCTGATACATGAATTCATCCGAAGCGGTCGCCGGTGCCTGCTTCACTTTCTCCTCCAAGTCCTGGATGACCATCTGTTGCTGCGTTTGCAACGATTCCCTCGCATCCATTATCCATTCCGGCTGCATGCCACGGTTCGTATCCCCCACACTCGAATACTCCTCGAACACCTCCCGGTAAATCCGGTCGGCATTCGCACGGACGTCCAAATTAACCATTTCGAGGTCGTCATTTGTCAAATCCTCTACACTCAATGGCGTAGCCCGCTTCCGTCCCCCGAGTCTCGTCCGCTCCAAATAGAACGGGAACATGCTCTTAATGATTTTCCCTACAGGCGAGATAGCGCTTCCAAATTCATCGAGTCCTTTCGGTTGAACGCCTTGGATTGCAATTCTTGCCGATTCCGGGCGGACGATTTCCTTCGGCGGCATAATTCCGTGGCGGAGCATTTCCCGGATTCCCGTGCCGGAAATATTGACCCGGTATTGGTTGTCATGCGGGCAAGACTGCTCTGTCGCAGGGCTGTCACAGCGCGTGCAGTAGAACACCTCATGGAAAAGCCGAATGTCAATTCCGAGCTCTTCCGGTTTGAACTGGTCAAAAATGCTATGGCTCGCATACTTATCGTAATAATCGCCAATTCCTGCGTGGTCCCGGCCGATGAGTGCATGTGTGCATCCGTAGTTTTTCATAATAAGTGCATGGAGTACCGTTTCCCGAGGACCGGCAAAAATATAAGTCACCCTGAGCGGGGCGAGGATGGAACGGCCTTTTGGATAATACGTGTCCAGCACGCTCCGATACGATAGCATCCGGAATTCATGGCGCGTATATTCACGTTTTGCCATCTCGACCAACGGCTGAAGAAGCAACCCGTCGATTTCTTCCAACGCATTTTTATGGATATATTCATGGCCTCGGTGCAAAGGATTCGCCCCAGTAATAAAGCCTGCTGCAGAGCGGAACTTCTTCACTTCATAAAATTCATGCCACGTATCTTTCGGCTCCAAACGCAGCTTTTCAAACGGTCCCCAATCGACTCGGCGCAGCAATCGGATCGGTCCGCCTAGCGCGACATCACCCATACGTCTGTAAATCGCGTCCACGCCGGGATGGTTCCGGTCGGTCGTGCCAAATAGATGGGAAGCCCGGTATTCCTTATCATAATCAAAAATATCCTCGATTTTCAAAATCGCCACAGGCTCGTTCTGTTCATCGGAAAGCGCCACTTCATCCCCCACGGAAAGTGTTCCGATGATTTCTTTGTTGCGATTGCCGATTGGCGCAAAGCTGAGCGGAACCGGCCATACCGTACCGTTCGCCAACCTGCCTTCAGTCAAAACGGATTTATAATCGACTTCATTCATGAATCCTTCATTCGGAGACAAGACCCCTGTCGCAATCATTTCAAGCGTAATGACCGCTTCCAAGTCGACCATGATGGAAGGTAGCAGCCTAGCCCTTTCCAGCTCCTCATCCCTCTCAACCCCCGTCAATACTTTATCCACCAGTTTTCCCCCATGTGGCTGTTGAGGGTAATTGGCAAACCGATTTTCAGTTACGTTCAACATCCCTTCTCCTCCTCATTCCATTCATTCTAGTGAAATCCTATTCTCTTCTGAATGTTAACATACTTTCAAACTTACCAAAAGAGCATTATCAGAAATTAATAATTTTTCTTTTTTTAATACTTGAAGGTCTAGGGAAAGATTATTGAGATGTTTATGTTAAAATCAGTTGGTGGTTTTTCTTGAACGGTTATGCGTGAATTATTTCAGTTATGGACTTTTTTGGGAATATATACGTTTCTGCAGAGGTTTATGCTTAATTAGAGTGGTTTATGCTTAATTAAAGCGATTTATGCGTTTTGGTAGCGGTTTATCATTATTCCACGAATTTATACGTCATTGGAGCAGGAAGGCATGCGATCGTTAGTAATTGGTAGTCGGAGGGAATAGTTGATGAATGATTTTACGAAGAAAGATACATTAAAGTTAGGATTATTAATGTTTGCGCTGTTTTTCGGCGCTGGCAATATGATTTTTCCACCGTTAGTCGGACAGCTTGCGGGGGAAAATGTTTGGATAACAATCGGTGGGTTTCTTATTACAGGCGTCGGTCTTCCTTTTCTCGGTGTTATGGCGGTCGCCATGAGCGGCAGCCAGTTGAGGGATCTTGCGGGCAAAGCTCATCCTTTGTTTGGACTCGTTTTCACGATAATTGTCTATTTGGCGCTAGGACCTTTGTTTGCAGTTCCGCGAACGGCAACGGTTTCATTTGAGATGGGGCTTTCTCCGTTCATTTCCGGACCATTGGAAAGTATTGGACTCATCCTGTTTTCAATCCTCTTTTTTGCAATCACAGCTTGGCTCTCATTAAAGCCGAATCAATTGGTCGACCGTTTCGGGAATGTGCTCACCCCGATCCTTCTTGCCATCGTCGCTTTGATTGTCGCAATCGGCATCATCAAGCCTGCCGGCAAGAGCGGCCCGCCTCAGGAACCGTACATCGACCATCCTTTCATTGACGGCTTCATCCAAGGGTACTTGACGATGGATGCCATTGCAGCTCTCGTGTTCGGTATCATCGTCATTAACGCAGTTAAGGCGAGGGGCATTTCAGACCGGAAGGCGATTGCCGCCATTACGATGAAATCTGGCGGTATTGCCGCTATCGGGCTTTGTCTCGTTTACGTCGGACTGGCCTATCTTGGTACAACAAGCCGACTCGTCGCTCCGAATGCGGAAAATGGCGGTGTCATTTTAACACAGCTCGCTTATTCACTGATGGGGACGACTGGACAACTTTTGCTTGGCGTGGCTGTATTTCTTGCTTGTCTGACGACTTCCGTCGGGCTTGTGTCATCATGCGCTTCCTTTTTCTCGACCGTATTTCCTAAGTTCTCGTATCGATTGGTCGTAATTGTCGTCTGTGTATTCAGCATGTTTGTCGCTAATATCGGGCTTACGCAATTGATTTCGTTTACATTGCCTGTCCTTTTCGGAATCTATCCGCTGGCGATTGTCTTAATTACGGTCAGCTTCTTTCATGATCGGTTCAACGGCTACCAGGAAGTGTATTTATTTGCACTCGCTGCGGCTGGAATTGTAGGATTTTTCGATATGCTGAAGGCATTCGGTCTACCCATCGATCCAGTTGCCGATGTGCTCGGCTATTTGCCTCTCTACGAAGAAGGGATCGGCTGGATCGTTCCGGCAATTGTGTTCGGATTGGTCGGATTTTTCATTGGGTCGATGCGGAAAAGCACCACGTAATAAAATGGAAAAGGACTCTTCGACGAGAGTCCTTTTTTGATTATCGCTTTTTACTTCCCTTCCTGCCTAACGCAAAGGAAAGACCGAGGAGCAACACCATGCCCGCTATTAGCCTTCCGTCTCGTGTCGGTTTGAATTTCACACGATCGGGTGTGATTTCATAGACGCCAACCGGACGGACTAAAAATCCTCCGCCGCCACCATCAGCGCCAGCGCCATCACCCCCGCCTCCGAACCCGTATCTCAACTTCGCGACAGGCACCACTTTCGTCAAGCCGACTTCGATCGGATCTCCGAATACGAGCGAGACATCCCGATTATTCCCGAATTTCTTGAACACCGTCGTTACAGGAGCTTCCCTAAATACCTTCCGCACCGCGCCTTCTTGTTGTTCTTGACCCATTCGCCAATCCCTCCTTTTGGTACTCTTTCGACGTCCCCGAGGCACTTCCCTTTTCCGAAGCATGTATTTTGACACAATGACCACACTATATTAACGTAGAATTCAGAATTCCTTCGATGCTAGCATTCCGATTAGGGGGCGTCATGATGAAAAGCATATTCAAAGCATATGTACGCACTTCATTAATTATCAAAATTTCAATCGCCTTAGTGCTCGGGGTCATTGCTGGATTTCTGCTCGGGGAACAGGCTGCCGTCTTGGCCCCGCTCGGCGATCTGCTTCTCCGACTGCTCACGTTCCTGATCATCCCCCTCATTTTGTTTACGCTCATCGTCGGGGTGAATCAGACGAATATTGCCAACTTAGGGCGCATGGGAAGCAAAGTTTTCATTTACTACACGGTGACTTCAGCGCTTGCAATTGTAGTCGGTCTAGTTGTCGCCAGCATTTTGCGGCCCGGCACGGGTATGCATCTCACTGGCAATGAAACATTCGACGTTCCGGACAACCCTGGCATCGTTCAAGTGCTGCTCAATATCGTGCCGTCCAATATCGTTACTGCTTTTACGGAAATGAATCTACTCGGCATCATTTTCACTGCGCTCGCTTTCGGAATTGCGATTTCCGTCATGCGTTCCTCCGAAAAGCATGTCGAGCTCGGCGATTCGTTGCTGACGACAGTTTCAGCTTTGAATGAAGCATCCCTTATCATCTTGAAAGCGATCCTTCAATACGTGCCGATAGGCATTTTTGCAATCATCGTAAATACGGTCGGAAGCCAAGGGATCGACACGCTCCTTTCGTTAGGCGGCATGATCGGCGTCTTTTACATTGCGCTGCTCGTACATATCATGCTGTATGTCATTTTTCTAGTTCTTTTCGGAATCAAACCGGGACCTTTCTTCAAACATGCACGGACACCGATGATTACTGCATTTGTCACACAAAGCAGCACAGGCACATTGCCCCTTACATTGAATGCAGCGAAAAAGATGGGCGTTTCGAAAAGCCTGTACGGCTTCAGCCTGCCGCTAGGCGCTACGGTCAATATGGACGGCGCCGCAATCCGCATTTCCGTTTCCGCCGTATTTGCCGCCAATGTCGTCGGCACCCCGCTCACGATTCCCGATATGCTGATGGTCGTGCTGATTGGGACGCTCGCTTCAATCGGAACGGCAGGGGTTCCCGGTGCAGGCATCGTCATGATTGCGACGGTCTTTGTCCAACTCGGCTTGCCGATGGAGGCGGTAGCATTGCTCACCGCCATCGACGCTTTAATCGGGATGGGGGCAACCGCCGTGAACGTGACAGGCGATCTTGTCGGGACGAGGTTGATCGATCAGCATGAGAAGAGAAGGAGAATGTAAAAGAGCCAAGCATCGGGTCGTTGCCCGATACTTGGCTTTTCTTCATTCCATCATTTCTGCGACAATTTCATACGAGCGGAGGCGGTCTTCATGGTGGAAGATCCCCGAACTAATAATACATTCATCCGCTGTCGTCATCTCCATAAACGCTTCCAATTTACGCTTGACGGTGTCAGGACTGCCGACAATCGTCGATGGCCATTCCAATAGTTCAGCGACGGCCGCTTTTTCAAAATCATTCCAGACAACATCAACATCATCGATCGGGGGTGTAAATTGCTTCGTAATCCCTCTTCGGATATTCAAAAACATCTGCTGGTGAGAAGTTGCTAGCCATTGCGCCTTTTCATCTGTATCCGCAGCGATGATGTTAATACCTAGCATCGCATACGGCTTTTCAAGGTCCTTCGAAGGCTTGAAATTGCGGTGAAATAGGTTCAACGCATGCATCATATAAGTCGGTGCAAAATGGCTCGCGAATGAAAACGGAAGCCCTAGTTCCGCAGCAAGCCGCGCACTGAAATCGCTCGACCCGAGAAGCCAGATCGGAATTTCTTGACCTTCCCCAGGGAATGCGCGGACGCGGGCGGCAGGATCGTACTCGAAATACGCACGCAACTCGTCCAGCTGATCAGGGAAATCATTGCCGCTACTATTCAACGTCCGCCTTAACGCATAAGCCGTCGCCTGGTCGCTGCCGGGAGCCCGGCCAAGACCGAGATCGATTCGCCCCGGATAAAGTGCATCAAGCGTGCCGAACTGCTCGGCGATGACGAGCGGTGCATGATTCGGAAGCATGATGCCACCTGCCCCGACACGTATCGTCTCCGTCGCTCCAGCGACATGACCGATAATGACAGACGTCGCGGAACTTGCAACGCCAGGCATATTATGATGTTCTGCAAGCCAAAAGCGGTTAAATCCCCATTTTTCTGCATGCTGGGCAAGGTCGACGCTATTCTTGAAAGATTGTCCAGCATCGCTCCCTTCGTTGATCATCGCAAGATCAAGAATCGACAGCGGGATGCCGTTGAACTTCTTCGCTCTATCATGTATCATTTGCCTCACTCCCCATAATTTTCATCTTCCAAATTGCTACCATTCCATAATAACGTTTCGACACGCCCACTTCCATTGAAGGGATTTGCCCATAAAAAAAGGAGACCCGCCTTAGGGTCTCCCTCTTACAACATGATTCCAGTAACAGCCGCTGTCAATAAACTGACCAATGTTGCCCCGTAGAGCAATTTCAAGCCGAATTTAGCGACCGTATTTCCTTGTTCTTCATTCAAACCTTTCACAGCTCCGGAAATGATTCCGATTGAAGAGAAGTTCGCGAATGACACGAGGAAGACGGAAATAATGCCGACCGTTCTTTCCGATAAGGATGACGTAATTTTAGCCAAGTCCATCATCGCCACGAACTCGTTTGTTAGCAATTTCGTCGCCATGATCGTGCCGGCTTGTACAACTTCCGATGCCGGAATGCCGACGATGAATGCAAATGGCGCAAATACATATCCTAACGCAGTCTGGAAGCTGACGCCGACAGCCGCTTCGAAAACACTGTTAATCATGCCGATCAATGCGACAAAACCGATCAGCATAGCGCCGACGATGACGGCCACTTTAAAGCCGTCCATAATATATTCGCCTAACATTTCAAAGAAAGACTGCTTTCTCTCTCCTTTAATTTCAATAATATCTTCATCCTCCGACACTTCATAAGGGTTGATGATATTCGCGATGATGAAACCGCCGAACAAATTCAGTACGAGTGCCGTAATGACATACTTCGGTTCGATCATCGTCATATACGCCCCTAAGATTGACGCGGATACTGTTGACATAGCTGACGTACACAGTGTATACATCCGATGTTTTGGAATATGCGGCAGCTGTTTTTTAATAGAGATGAACACCTCGGATTGTCCAAAAATCGCTGAGGCGACCGCATTAAACGACTCCAATTTCCCTAGTCCATTGACTTTGCTCAATATCAATCCGAGAAACCGGATGATTAAAGGAAGCAGCCTAATATACTGAGCAATCCCGATAAGTACGGAAACAAAGACAATTGGCAATAAAACATTCAGGAAAAAGGGGAAGGAGCCTTCGTTGGCGAGCCCGCCGAAAACAAAATTGATCCCTTCCGCGGCATATGCTAAAAGCTTATCAAATACATTCGCCACTCCCTTGATCAGGATGAGGCCGACTTCCGTATTCAATAGAGCGAAAGCCAATACGAGCTGCAAACCGATCATCGTGACAATCGATTTATATTTAATCTTCTTTTTGCCATTGCTTACGATGAATGCAAGGAAAAAGATAATAAGTAACGCCGCAATGAATATGAGGAATTTCAAAGCGGTTTCCCCCTCTCTAGATGCATAAACTATGTGTGGATCAAACAATTCCATTTTCTTGTATCTTCCCGAAAAAGATTCTCCGTAATCACTTTAGTTATTCGACAATTCACCTGTTTATATACAGAAAAAAATAATCATCATAAGCGCCGAATTAGTCGGATAAGAATGAAAATGTTATATGTTTTTTTCCGACTCGCCTATAATAACATATAATTCTCTTGAGAGGCATTGACAAAATTAGCACATAAAAAAATAGAGAGGACGCGGTTGCGACCCTCTCCACTTTTTGATTTTCATGCATTTTCCGTTAATTTATTTACTAATAATTTTTTCTTAACAGTAACCTTCACCCAAGTATGATGCACCGACAATAATCAATAGGATGAACAACACGACGATCAACGTAAAACCGCCGCCATATCCATAGCTCCCGACTTCTTTCGACATTCCTCAACACCTCCAAAACACTTGATGCTGTTATTCTATGTAATCAAAACATCCTTGCCCATGACATTCCCCTAGAAAGTTCCACTTGACTTAAGAAGAATAAAAAAAAGGCCTCTCACATACAAGTGAAAGACCAGTTACCATTTACATAATTTCCTTCATAATATGCCTTCCTCCATAGACGATCCGCTCAATTTCTCCGCATCCGTTTTCAAGAAATTGCAAAATACCTTCCTTCTCGTCTTCATCGATAAAAAAGTTTTTCCCGATGCACTTCAACGTCCTGTACACTTCATTCGATTCAATCGTAAGCTTGCCCTCTTTCAGCACCACTTGCACATTCATCCCCTCGCTGGAGATGAAGGACCCTGTAAATTTCTGAAGTTCTTCCGCATCGATCTCAAGCACTTCATACGTTGAATAAGATGCATCCAGCTCCCTGCCTTCTGTGATATTCATCGCATTCATCAGCAAATCGCCCGCAGGCACATCTGAAACATTCGTCAAAATGACGCCCGCCTTCTTTTTCTCGACAATTGCACACATATACGAAGAGACGCCTTTCAATCCGCCCCCGTGGCTGATCAACGTAGAGCCGAAATAATCGGGGACGATCCGGAGCCCATAGCCGTAGCATCT
The DNA here is from genome assembly GCF_943736995.1 of Sporosarcina sp. Marseille-Q4943. GTDB lineage: Bacteria > Bacillota > Bacilli > Bacillales_A > Planococcaceae > Sporosarcina. The sequence goes on from NZ_OX031157.1 coordinate 1,169,257, forward strand.
GCCAGGCTCGTATTCGACGTGCGGATGAATCATTTGCGCAATGCTTTCTTTCGATAAAATCCGCGTTCCACCTGCGACGCCTTCATTCCAATACATTTCCAAATACCGGAGAATATCATTTGCAGTTGACTTCAAATACCCGACCGCGCGCATTGACGGCGCATCCCACCAAAGCGGCGCCTCATATACATGCGAGCCGTCTTTCGCTTTCATGTAGAGCGTCGTCACGTCTTCCTTTTCGTCCAACAGTCGCATGTCGAAAAAGCTATTTTTCATGCCCGCAGGCTTCAAAATATTCTCCTCGATGAACTGCTCATAAGGCTGCCCGCTCACCCGGCTAATGATGACGCCAAGCAACCCGTAGGAATCGTTCGAATAACTGTAAAACTGTCCCGGTTCGCCGAGCCATTCAAAGTCGTCATTGGCCATGAATGCAAGCATCTCGTCAAAAGTCTCGATATGCGGCCCCGGATTGTTCAATAGGTCGAGCCCGTAATCTTTTGCCGAAGGATCTTGCTCGATGCTATTTTTCCTTGCATACACATGCGTCGCAAGCGGCGGATAACCAGCCGTATGCGTCATCAGATGATGAATCGTAATCCGCTCCACTTGTCCGCCCGACGTCTTCAACTCAGGCAGATAATCGACGATGTTGTCATGCACCGACACTTTCCCAGCTTCCTGAAGCTTCATGATACCAGCGCACGTAAAAGACTTTGTCATCGAAGCGATCCCGAATACCGTATCCTCCGTCACCGGCAACTGCTGCGCCACATTCCGATAGCCAAATCCCTTTTCATACACGCGCTGCCCTTCCGCTTCAATGCCGATAATCGCCCCTGGAATCAAATGCTTCTTGATATACTCGATTGCATACTTATCAAACGGCTCTACCGCAACTGTCTCCCTCATATTCATTCCCCCTGTTTGATTGTTTATGAATACTCTATACTGAGAAATTCGCCGCCGCGCCTGATTTCCCTCTTTTCATACGTTATCACCTACTCGGCGAGGGTTATCACCGACTTGTGTGGGTTTATCACCGACGCTAGCGACTTTATCACCGACTTGGCGCAGTTTATCACCGACTCGGATCAATTTATCACCGATTGAATACAATTCACGAGTATTTTGTGGTCAAAAAAAACCAGATGGGGAAGTATCCGTATCCGGCACATTTCACTTTTCTCCGCTAGCATATGCATACACTTCACTACCGATTTGCGCAATCATCTCCCGCGCTTCCTCCTCTGCACATCCTTTGGACAGCACGGAAACCGCCATGCAGCGGCCCCTCACATAAAGCAGCCCACATTCATGCATAATCCCTTCGACATTCCCCGTTTTCCCGGCAAACTCCCACTCCGGAATAGCACCGACAATGGAAGTGTTTTTCGCTGGCAAGCTGTCAATCAAGCCATTCGAAAGCTGCTGTTGCTTCATAATGCGGACCATCTGCTCGGAAGCGTGCAACGAAACACACTGGCCACGCGCAATTTGCGTCAATAAACCGTTCATGTCAGATGGAGTTATTTCATTACTATTGATACGATTCGCTTGAACAATCATCAGTCTGTGATGGATCTCACTTCTATCCATCCCGAGCTCGGTCATGACAGCTTGAATCTTTTCCATTCCAATCAAATCAATCAACATATTGGTTGCGGTATTATCGCTTTGAATGATCATTAATGTTACTAAATCATGAATCGGCAATTCAATGCCGGGCGTCATGAACTGCAGCACACCGCAGCCGCCGACGATGTCATCCCTGCGCAACGGCAAACGATCCCCTAAACGGAGACCACCTTCCTCCGCCACCGCAAACACCGCCGCCATGATGGGAACTTTGATGAGGCTTGCCGCGTAAACGGATTTATCTCCATTCAACGAAAATGAGGCGACTTCATTTACATCCTCCACTGCAACAGACCACGACCCCATCGCGTTCTTCAAACGAGCCTCTAGCTTCTCCTGCAATCTCTTCATTTAATGAACCAATGAAGCCCGCAACGTCGTAATGCCGTTCTCCACGTACCCCTTCAAGCACGTCAGCATATACACCCAGCCTTCTTTTTGTCCTAGCATTTTACTCATGATATCAGGGTCGTCCACACCAAAGCCCGATTCAGTCACTTCAATAATCGTGCTTCCATCCGCTTCATGGAACGCCATCGTGACCGTCGTTTCTCCCCAATTAAAAACAATCTTCTTGTTTTCTTCTACACTCAAAACATGAATATCCCCTTCAGCACCATATTCCTCGTACTTCCATGTAATCGTCTTCCCTTGTTGGACTCTCGCCGTCCCCGAAGAAAACCAGTACCCGCCCATTTTCTCAGGATCGACTATCGCTTCGAATACGTCACTTGCTTGTTTATTTATTTTCATTTTTGTCGTGATGTCTGTATTCAACACTTCCACCTCCAAAAGTTCTCTTTTATGTATTCGATGCAGAAGTGAAAATCCCTCTACTATTTTCTGAAAACGATGGAAGGTTCTGCATTAGTAAGTTAATATGAGAATAAGGACAATTTTCAGTCAAGAGGTGCATAGACATGGATATTACGATAAAGCCTACACAACAGCAGCTAGATTATTGGATTGAAAAATATATTCCAGAAAAGGATTTATATTTTTTACGAACGAATGATTTACCTTTATTCCAAAATGATTTGCAAGGAGCTTTGGTGTTTCCGAGGGCGGAGTTCTTCGGCCACTCCTCCTATAACGGCATCGAAATGGTCAATAGTTATATGTATTGGAAGATTTCAAAGGAGGCTGAGTTCGTCATTGTTGCGCAACCCGAGTGGATCGCCTCACTCTCCGCCGACACGAGACAGAAGCTATTCACGCTGCAATATGAGTTAGGAAGAGGCCTAGTCGGCCCCATCACGCTATTGTCTGACCAAGATTCATTTCCTAAAGACTATATTTTGGAAGTGAACGGGGAGAGACTCGGTGTTTTACAAAGGGCAATGTGGATGAAACTGCCCACTTCCATCAAAGAAGAAATCGTCCGCAAAACCGCACAGCAATACGATGAATGGACATCGATGCAACCACCCGCAGCCACGCCTTCCCATTTGACCAACTATGCGAATACATTTTCCACCGAGCCAGGTGCCAATTGCCTCGCCGCCACGCTATTCGCTATCAGTTCCGATCCTGATCTTGACGAATGGATTATCCATGAATGGGTCCACGGTGAAGCCTTTAAGCAAAAGTTGGCACAAGCTTCATTCACGGAAGTTGAAGACCGTTTCCAAGAGGGTGACGCAGTCGTTTGGATGGACGAAAATGGCAATGTTCAACATGCCGCCTATTGCATCGACGGTCAGTTGTTTTTCAATAAAAATGGACAGACGTTCTTCAATCCGTGGAAAATTGTTGACTGGGCGGAATTAGAGGAAGAGTGGGAACGTTTTACGCCATCTGTGTATCGAAAAAATCCGTAATTGAAACAACCCATCTGGCTAATCGCCAGATGGGTCGTTTTCATTCAATATCCCGAATCCTCTGATGTCAAATTATCCAACATCGTATAATCATACTTCTGCAACGGCTTTTCCGCAGGACCTTCAACCACTTCGCCTGTCGGTTTAAACCTAGATCCGTGGCACGGGCAGTCCCACGTCCTGTCACCGCTATTCCATGAAACTTCGCATCCCATATGGGTGCACGTCGTGTCGACGATATGGATTTTTCCTTCATCATCGCGGTAAGCGCCTTTCCGATGCCCGTCGAGTGTCACGACCTTGCCTTCCCCTTTGGCTAAAGTATCGGGTCTTGTATTCGGTGAATCAAGCTTCCCTTTGATCAGTTGCCCGACAACGTTTGCATTTTGGACGAGGAAATTTTTCAAACTTGGATGCGCATAAAATCTAGAAGGTGTATACAGCTTTTCAAACTTGTTCTCTTTACCGGTGACCATATCGCGGAACAGCAACGCGGCGGCCGTCCCATTCGACATTCCCCATTTTCGGAAGCCCGTCGCAATGAGGATATTCGGATTTCCTGATGTTAATTCACCGATATAAGGAAGTTTATCCAACGTGACCAAGTCCTGCGCCGACCACCTTTGAACGACTTTCTCGAGCCCGAAAATTTCTTCGCCGAATTGCTCCAACGCTTTGTAATGCTCCATCGTCTCCATTTTATTTTGACCGGTTTTATGGTTCTCCCCAACGATGAGGACCAATTCCTCGCCGTTATTATCCTTGACAGAGCGTAACGACCGGGTCGGGTCGTCAGCGCTAATGTACATGCCTGAAGGGAAAGGTTTTTTCGCCTTCACAGCAAGCGCATACGAACGGTCCGCATACATCCTTGTCGAATAAAGGCCCGTTCCCTCATAAAACGGAAAATGGGTACAAATCAACACATGCTTCGCGGTTATCCGTTTCTCTTCACGCGTCAGAACAACAGGCCGCTCCCCCGTCTCAATATTGACAGCGACTGTATCCTCAAAAAGCTGACCGCCTTTTTGTGTGAATAAATCAATTAAGTGAACCAAATATTTAGTGACGTGAAACTGAGCCTGGTTCCTCATGACAAGGACATTTTGCACGTTGTCAATATTAAAAGGGATGCCATCGACTAAGCCGCCATCGATATGAAGCTTTTCATAGGCTTCCGCTTCCTTCTCAATTTTGCGGGCATACTTCTCAGAAACAGAGTAGATATACGCATCCTCTCTAGTGAAATCGCAGTCAATCCCCTGTTCCTCCACCGTTTTATTGATGAATTCAAGCGCTTCGATATTCGCTTCGTAATACATCCTCGCCGTACTTCTTCCCATGTTTTGGATGAACTCATCGTAAATCAAATCATGCTGCGCCGTAACTTTCGCCGTCGTATGACCCGTCGTCCCGTTCAACACTTTGTCCGCTTCAATGACCGCTACCTTACGTCCTTCATTTGCCAATAAATACGCGGACGTAATACCGGTGATGCCAGCTCCTACGACGATGACATCCACTTCAAGGTCTTCCTTCAAACTTGGAAAGGATGGAAATTCAACACTCGTCCTCCAGAACGGTTCCGGATGCTCCGGCAGTTTTCCATTGCTTTGACTGTTCATATCTTGCCCTCCTGTAGTATGTACTAAAGGTAGGATTCCCATTGGTTGGTGACCTAAACATATTGCATGATTGAAGTCTCCCGTTTTTAATTCCCCTTCAACATCCGCGCCAAGTACGCGTCAGACTCCCCCTTCGGAATGCTTAAATTTTCCCACTGCTCTCCTTTGATCTGCTTCCCGATGAACATGATTTGTCCGACATGGGCAGCGTAATGCGCCATTTGCCGTTCGATCGCGTCGATGACAGATTGTGCTTCGCCGCGAATATGAACGGTCTTTTCCAAGTCTTGCTCATTCAAGCTTTCGAGCGTATTCAAAAACACTCCCCAGCCATGCTCCCAACAATCTAGCAATTGCACCTTGGACATTTGTTTCGCCTCGAATTCCCCATCCCGGTTCCGGTCGGGCTTTTCACCGTCCGTCGTCAGGAAATCCGTCCACCTCGACACCATATTTCCGCTTATATGCTGGATAAGAACCGCGATGCTGTTTGACGCGTCGTTCATCGTCCAGTGAAAATCACCTTCATCCAATTGGGCGAAAGTCTTTTCGCCTTGCCCTTTTATAGTCGTGAACCGTTCCCGAATGACACGTAAATATTCTGTTCCGATCGACATATCGCAACCCCCTTTTTGCTACTGTATTCGATTGTAGCTTGTGAAAACCCTTTATTTAAAAGACTATTCATTAATGAATGAATAATCATTCACGATATGGTAGTCTACTAGTAAGTGAATTATGAAACGATAAGGGGTGAGGCTCTTGTTCTTGAAGACGAAATCAAAGCAAGATGAAGTTAGCAATGTAAGATTTGTCAATGGGGTCGTTCAACTGAACAGCGTAAAGTTGAATGTGTATTGTTTTGAAACGGATGGGGTGCTGATCGATACCGGCTCCCAGTCACTATCGGAGGAGTTCAAAGCTTTCTTTGCTCAGGCTGACGTTGACAAAGTCGTCATTACGCATGCGCATGAGGACCATACAGGAGGCGCGCAATACTTGCACACAGAATATGGATTTCCCATTTTCATGAATGAAATGGCGATTGAAGAATGTGCACAAAAAGCGGACTATCCGCTCTATCGGAAGTTTTTCTGGGGAAGAAGACGCCCTTTTGAGGCACTGCCAATCGGGGAGACATTCCGTTCCAGAAACGCTGAATGGACAGTCATCCCGACGCCGGGACATGCACAAGACCATCTATCTTTTCTGAATGAGGAGACCGGACAACTCTTTACCGGGGATTTATATGTTCACCCTAGAACGAAAGTGATATTACGTGATGAAAGCATTCCTACGATTATCAGTTCACTCGAAAAGACGTTGGCATATGACTTCGGGGAAATGTTTTGCTGCCATGCAGGATATGTGAAAGACGGGCGCATGGCGTTGCAGAAGAAACTTGCGTATTTGGAGGAACTCAGGGAAAATACATTTGCTTTGCACAAAAAAGGATACGAAGTGCGTGAAATTCATGCACGGCTTTTCCCGAAAAAATACCCAATCACCTACTTTTCATTCGGCGAATGGAATTCAATTCATATCATTAACTCGATCGTAAATGAAGGGAACAGGCAATGAGGAGCGTGTTTCCATTTGCTTTTGATGCACGCTCCTCATTTCTCGTCTACATCAATTCCTTTTTCCGCATAGCTCATAACTATTTTCCGGCATTTGCAGCTTAAACTTCCACTACAGTTTACTTCTACTTCATAAACCAACCCTCTTTTTAATAATGGAAGCATCTAAGTTAACGATAGATGCTTCCATTGAACAATAAGTATTGTTTGCCTGGTTGACAGGTTTGTACTCATGCCGAACGATAGGCCATTCTGCCTGTGCTCTAAGGTTAAATCTGTTTTTATACAGTAATGTCATAACTAAAGATGAGAATATAAGTATGAGTATAAGGCTTTGAATTTAATCTAGCTAGCACTCAACATAAATTAATTAAATAACGCTATAATATCAGCTAAATCTACCATTGGATCAGGTGTTAACACTCCACGTTCAATAGCCGCAAGCATGCGATCTTCCTTATCCTTTAATCGATAATAAATTCGCTCGTCAATGGAATTGCGCTCCCCATGTTGGCCTTGAAGCATGAGGAAGTAGTACTGTGTATATTGGTCTTTCTTTAGTCCAAGACGATGAATCCGGTCGCGTGATTGCAAGAGATGCGTCAAGTTAAATGAGTACTCTAAGTAAATCGCATCATGACAAGTATGATGTAATGAAACCGACTCGCCAAGAGTATGAGGGTTCGTAATTAAAATATCGATTTTCTTCTCTAAAAATTGCCCAATAATTTCATCACGTTCTTGCTGGTTCGTATTACCGTAAATCACCTTAGCACGTATACCTAATTGGTTTAGCTCATGTTCAAGCGATAACATCGTATCAACAAATATACACCAAATGATTGTTTGTTTTTGCTCTTGATGCAATGATTGTGCTAAGTCGATGGCCTCGAAAAATTTGGAGGTTTTAGGAATGCTTTGAATTAAGGAGATTTCTTGTTCTGTAAATACTATTTTCTCCGAGTCGACAGCGTGCCACGGATTCATATTATTGTCTGCCTCATCGCCATACATCTCTGTATAATCAATACTGTTAAGTAAAAGAGTCGGATTTACCGAAGCTTGAATTAAACGAATGTACAAGTGGAAAACAGAGTGTCCATATTTCCGATACAATAGATTCAATAACTCCTGTTCTTGATCAGAAGCAAGCACGAAACGTATATCGTTTTCATTTGCTGGTGGTACCTGCAGCTCTTCTTTTGTTGTTCGCCAAAAGAATGGATACATTAAATCATTGATGCGCTCCATCATGATGGTATTCGGATTTCTTAGTTGATCTTTTCTAAAATTAAAATATATTGCGTATTCATCATCGAATAATATATTTAATAAGTTATAAATATCTTCATACGAGTTAGGAATCGGCGTTCCAGTTAATGCATATTTATATTTTGCGCGCTTTGATACATCCATCACCGATTGTGCACGAGCACTTTGAATACCTTTAATTTTATGCACTTCGTCTAAAATAAGCATCGTTCGGTCATCGATCACACTGCTCAACACGTCCCGATATTTAGCAACAGATTCATAATTGACTAAAATGATATTGCACTTCCCAGCTTCAGCAATAAACTCAGTCGGTGAATATTTATAGCGTTGCACATCTAATACACGCAACTCTTTATTCGCGCCAAAGTTTTCGTGGAATTCTTGCTTCCAAGCCAAAAAAGAATTTTTCGGTCCAATCATGACAATTTTATCAACTTGATCAATTTCAGAAGATGATAAATAAGAAAAAACAAGATAAGCCATCGTTGTTTTTCCTGCCCCAGGCACTGAAAAGTTCGATGCCCTTTGCATTTCATACATATAAAAGGCACACCAAAGCTGTACATCTCTCGGCGGACGCGCAAACGCTCTCACCGCTATTGCTTTAAAAGCCTCAAAACGGTCGCCAATAATTGGATCAATGTCTTTTTGATAATATTTAATCGCCTTTCCGTAATCTGCACGCTCTTTAATGTAGTATGCCTCTTGAGAAATAAATTGCTGTAACGCCTCAGTTACGACTACTTCAAACTCTTTCCGTTCAGCAAATTTCTTTATGTGCTTGATTATGTCCCGCATATGTAAATGCGTTAAATTTTTCTCGAAGTTTGGGAAACCGCCATCTAAATAGGCAAATAGTTTTGATTGAAAAATTGATTCCGTGCCTTTAATCGTATAAGAGCTTACATTATTGTGTACGGTAAGTTGCTCGTTTACATAGTCCAAAATAAGTGAATTTGGTGTTATTAACGTTGTATTCAATATCAGCGTCCCCCTATCATATTTAATCAACTGCTGTTTAATGAGCTCATCTATGTCTATCACAAAGACAAAGCCATTTTTGGAGCCGCCCTGCCAAAGTTGATTAAAGCGTTCAATCGCACGAAATGGACGTTGCAAATCGAATGAAGCGCTTTTCCATGAAGCCGTTACATCAAAAGCCTCATAATTATTCGCAATAGCTGTGGCAGTTTCATTGTGGGAGCTGTTAAAATAAATTAGATTGCCATTTGCATCCTCGCAAATTCCATACTTACTATGGAAAATGCCATTATGTGTAAAGCCCATCTTAACATCTATTACTCCTCGTGCAATTAACTGAGCAAAATTGCTGTCATTTCGCTTCTCTTCCAAGCAAAGAAGCACGGTAATCACGGTATACAAGCTCTGGAGCAATCTTTTTCTTTATACATAGCCTGCCTTTAGCATTTCATAGCCATCATAGCTAATTTCATGTGAAATAATAAAACGCATTTTTCCGTCATTAAGAATTAAGCCTTCTATTCCCTTGCTATAGGCAGCTAACGCTTTAAAGCTGAAATAAGGGCTCACCCGATCATATATTCCTGTTTTTCCAAAAAAAACAGGAATATAGAGATTGGTGGCCATATCGTCTTCATCGGAGAAATAAGAAGGTTGTAAAGTGAGTGTTTTATACACGTAATGCCTCTTCAATTTTCTCCATTTCCGCTTTAAGCTTATTGTATAATGTAAGAAAATCTTGTTCCATTTCATTATCCATATATTTCAATTGAATGTAATCTAGCTGTTCAAAGCTATTAAGAACTTTATTCATAATCGTAACAGGCTTGGTTTGTACGTTGGTTAATTGGCCGTGTTCAATGTAATCTTCCCCTTTTGTTACGATAACTTGTTGTGTGCTCTCAATGTCCTTACTTACTTTTTGGAGTGTCTTGTCGTCTAGCTGATCATGGTCATGAAGCGTATCGTAAATATCGTCGACAAAGTCTTCCATTTCTTCAAGGTATCTATCCTTTTTATCCGTATCGATAACATGCTTCCCGATATCTCTAATATAACGAGACAGGTCATCACTCCGTCGTTGCTTCGTTTGAACATTTGTTTTCAGCATCCTACCTGAAAGTGCAGTCGTAAACAAGGTATTACGAATCCGGAGGTATTCTTGTACTTCGCTTTTATTGTCACTTTTAGCATCTAATATTGTAATAACATCGATGCCTTTTAGTTGGCGTTCAATAATGTTTAGAATGTCTTGGAAAATCGTATCGAATTCCCAATCTCGTACAATGTAATATTGTTTTTCTGCATTAATGTATTGTAAAAACTGGTCCATTAAAACGGAACGCTTAACCATTTTCTTAACGTCACTTATCGGTTTATTCACATATTGGACGTACTCTTCAATTGTAAAGAGCTTGTTTTCAACAAGGTCACGAAAAATGTCGACTAAGTTATCAATCGGATTATACTCTACTGGCTTTTCTTTACCATGCTGTAGCTGCAACTCAAGCTTTTTAATATCTTTATCGTCAATGCCTTCAGACTGGTCTAATAAGATCGCCTTAAAGTAAATATCTTTTGCACCCTCTGCTTTCAATTTACGAAGTGCTGTAAAACGGCGATTGCCATCAATAATGCGGCCATCATTTAGAACAACACCTGGTTCAAGCTGACCGACTAGTTGAATATTTTTTTTGGTTTTGTCCAAGGCGTTCGGATTAGAATCATAGATAAACCGCTCTAATACTTTGTTATAAGCCTCAAGATCGTTTTTTTCTAATTTTCCGCCGCTAAATAAATGCTTGCTAATGTACGTTGAAATACGACCATTATTATCGTTATAATGGCATAAATCTAGTGGAATGATTAACACCTTATACATTTTCTCTTTATTCTTAATAAAGAGTGGACGCGTTTCATCAGTTTCCATAATAGACTGGCCAATAAGTTTCTTTAAATCTTGCATGTTGATTACCCCTTTATATTATAAATAGTTTCGTAAAATACTTCCTTGCTTTGGTATAATTTATTCATTTCCTTAGAAAAATGTAATGATGAATTTTGAATGACATAAAAAAGTTTTTCTTTTCTAACTTCTATGCCAAATTCGTTTTGCATCTTGTTTTGTAAGACATCTATGTCTAGTGGTTCACCGTTTTGAGTGAGCAACCATTCGATAATGTCCTTCAATGTAAAGTCCTGCTCCTGTCTTTTTGTAAAGATCGTACATTTTCTTGTATGTAACGAGCGGAGTTGCGGATGTGTCCAAATAATGCGTTCATAAAAAATATCATCAAATCCAAAGTCTTCCAATTCATGCTCGAAGCCTTTGTTCTTCAGATAGCGATACGTGAAATGCGGTACCTGTGCATATTCAAACGCAGCATTGCGATATGCTACTAACTCGTTTTTCATAACGCCCACATCTTGTAGTTTTTTATTTGTTAAATACACATCAGGTGCGACTTTGACAACGTCTAAGTTTTTCTCTAAATTGTACAATGCTGTTAAAAAATGGTTCGTTTTAAAATGATGCGTCCGATTATTTTTAAACAATCTATCTTTTAAAATCAGCTTTGTAAAGTATTGATCAACCGAAACATACGCGCGATGCAGTACGAACAGGCCCTTTAAACTGTAGTTGAGTTTCATTAACGCCTGATTGTTGATGAATTTCTCTTTGAAGTTCTCAATGTGTTCGGATCCAAGCGCTATAAATTCTTGTACAGTGTATATATCATGTTTCAGCCATGAGCCGACCAACGCATACTCTTCTTCACTCACTTCAGCATAATCGACCTTAATTTCATTATTGTAAATAAAAGCTAAGTAATCATTGTACAACAAGCTATATAAGGAGTCTTGACGTAAGCCGTAGTGCGATTCAGCATACGATAAAAACTCCTCAATCGAAATTGGCGCTAACTCGTAAAATAAGTTTATTAAAAACTCTCGCTTCGTCGTTTTCACACTAAACTCAGGCATTCGTGTAAAAGTCACACCATCGATTTCAATGCATTTTTTATACAAATTATGCAGCTCAAATTCGGAATCAATGTTTAACTCATCCATTAATGCTTCATTTTCTCTAAATATTTTGGACATACTATATACACCCGGGTCCAGGTCAAGAAGCTCTTTTAGCTGAGTAAACGTATCAAATTCAATCTTCGTTGTATCATAAAAGCGGAAACCATTTCTTTTCGTACGCAAAATTTTCCGTGAGCGGTCTGGCATCCCTATCACACTACGATTTGTAAAAAGGAGCGAAGGATTTAACTGTTGCTCCTCTATGAAAGTATTTGCCACCTCAATAAATTCCTCATCGCTAACAGCCATTTGGCCAATATGAAACATTAAATGCTCAAAGAAGCCTAATTTATTACTGTATGGCATTACTTGCAGTTCATAATTAATATAGCAATCAAAGTGCTCTAAAATTATCTTTTTTTGCACTTCTGTTAATTCCAGCTCTCCTAGTGCATGCAAAACGCTTGTATTACCGCGTTTCAGTTTCAAATCTAAGAGTCTAAACACGTCTATGCTTTCATCATAAACAGCCGAAAATAGCTCCTCATTCCAATTATAAGACTCGAAGATTACCTTATAATAAATAAGCTCTTCAAGTTGAGGTAAGCGATTGAGCACCTTCGCTTCCACCTGACGAATACGTTCACGAGTTACACCTAAGTAATCGCCAATTTCCTGTAAGGTCTCACCCTTCATACGACGCAACAATACGTCTCTTCCGCCAAAGTCTGTTGCTAAAAATGTTTTTATAGTAGTATATTTTTTAGCAAACCCTAGACCCTCTGCATAAGTCAAGTAGTTTTCAGCTGTTTTTTCATTTAAAAATAGTTCTATGTATCTCACGTCTATTGTTGATATTGGTAATGAGAGACGCTCACTCAAAACACCACTTAATGCTTCAACCATTACGTATTGACGTGGCGATAAAGATTCAAAGTGCTGATTCAAGTAAAAACTATACATTTGAAAACGAAAGTCAAACTGAAATAATGCTTCACAATCGATATAGGCTTTTTTAATTCGCTCAAAGCTGGATTTTTTATTTTTTTTACCAATCCGCTCAAAAAACACATCATACGTCATCGATTCAAGCTCGGAATACGTAATATTATGGTTCACAAGTAATTGAATATTTACAGGTGATAACCCCGCAGCGCTTAACTTATACACCGATTGTTGGCACAGATCTTCATTCAACCCAGGTAGCACACTATTAACTTTTTGAAATAACGATTTCTTCATCGTTTTCATGTGGGCCACCTTATCCGTAAATCCCAAAAAATCATTGACCACAAACCCATCTGCTACTAACTTTTCAATAATACTTTTTGATATATTGAATTCTAGAAGACAGTAGAGGGTATACGGATTAAACAAATAATTAAACTTATTTTCTTGTCGATGCATCGACGTATTCTCCTCATCACTATACATGTAAATTTCCTTAATGTGCATTTAAGCAGCCAGATTCTTTCTGAAAAAATCATTTTGGAGATATGTATGTTTTAAATAATAAGTTCATATTTCCCCAAATACAAGCGTTATTATTTTCCAATTGACTAAGGCCGACCGACATTTCCACTCGAATATTACTATTGATTTCAACTAAAAATGTAAACAGTTCCCCAACCCCACCCTCACTGCCTTCGCAAATTAGTACATGGAAGTTACAATTACATTTATTTGTACACATGTCACGGTACTGGGCTTCAATTGTTCATGACGGCTTCGAACCGATTGGTATAGCCCCATCTACCTACCATTAGTCCAACTATCCCAGTTGGCGGGTTTGTACTCACCTTTGCGATGCAGCTACCGACTTGCAAATCAATATAGTTGCGTCAAATTTCCGGGCATGCCCGCTTACAACAAATCAATGCTCCAATTCAAACCTTGAATCTTCGTGTCGAGCTCCCTGAACTCTTTCGATAATTGGTCGACTTGCTTTTGAATAGCCGAAACGTCAACGGTGCTGACAATCTTGATTTCAGTTCGGCTGTATCGGTCGTTTCGGATTGATGCTTCCTCTGCAATTTTTGCAAGGACCAACCGCTTGTCCCACTTCTGGTCACGTTCGACCAAGGCATCTGCAAGCGTGCGCGTTTCGTCGAATTGGATTGAGCAATTTGTTTTATTGATCCGCTGAATCAAAGCCGTCAATTCTTTCGTATTGCTCTCAAGCTCCGCCAACATTTCGTTCGGATCCTCCGCCGGCTCTTCGCCTTCTTGGATTTTCAAATTAAGACTGATCCGCCTTTTCAACTGCTCGTTCCTTTTTTGATAATCCGCACGGGCTATCAATGCCTCTGCAAGCTTCATCCATACCACTCCCTTTTTCAACCTGTCATTATCTCTTTTATTCGACACGACTCGCTAAAAATCCTTTGTTCTAAATCCCTTGGACAATCATAAAATGAATGGATTCCAACTATCATACTACTAAAGGAGATTCGAATTATGTATGCCATTCATTTCTACGAAAATAACAATTACGTGCTCAATCAAGTGCTCAGAACAATCCCTTCCCTCGACGACAATGTGACCCTTAAAGGGCGCAAAGGAAAAGTGACGAACGTCGAGGAAATAAAGGAAAATGTCTATTATGTGTTTGTGGAATTCGAAAAGGTTGTTGATAAAAGCAAGACGGCCGCGCTAGATCCGAAAAAGAAAAGAAGATGAGAAAATGCCGAACGAGATTCCATATCTTGTTCGGCATATGTTATTTATACAAGCGCTTTCGTCACGAATTGGTCAATGAAATATTGCGGATTCAGCTTTTCGCCTGTCGCCTTTTCGATCTTTTCATTCCACGGGTAGAGCGCGCCCGGCTTGAAATACTCTTCCACCAAATACGCGCCTACTTCAGGCGTAAACAGATCGGTTGAAATGTTTTTCTCGATATAGGACTGCAATTGTGACGTCGTCAACTCGCCGAGCAAATAGTTTTGATAATACACCGGGACGAGCGTGAAATGGATTTTCGCCGCCCAATGCGGGTAATCGACGTTCTCTGGCGGGTTCACAAATTGGACATCCTGTACGATTTTCCACCAAAGCTTGTTCAAATCCTGGTCTGGATTTTCATAAAGCTCGCGCTCAAAGAACGTGAATGTCATGATCCAGCGGCCAGCAATGAACATTTGCCTGCGTAAAGATTCCTCGATAAGCGGCGTCAATTCCTCCACTTCGGCTTTATCCAATCCTAAAAACTGCTGCAACCATGCCGGGTTTTTCCCGAAACGGCCGTAAAGCATCGCTACAGCTTCCGTCGTCAACGTATGCGCGCAAGTCCGCAATAGGAATGGAAGTTGACGATCGACATATTTGAAATAAACCGCATGGCCGAATTCATGCAACGTCGTGACGGACCAATAATCGGACGGCACATTGTTGCAGAGCACGCGGACGTCGCCTTCCCGGTCGATATCCGTGCAGAACGCATGCTGGTTTTTCTTATCGCGCGGATACATATCGCTTTTCGCAAGCATATCCGTAATGTCCATGCCCATGCTCTCGAACGTTGCAATTGTCAGCTTCTCGAGGTCTTTCCCTTCGTAAAACGGATCCAAGTCCAAATCCTTGGAAGGCGGCGCTTCTTGGAAAAACGGATCCGCATAATGCCATGGACGAAGCTCTTCAATTGAAAT
Organism: Sporosarcina sp. Marseille-Q4943; assembly: GCF_943736995.1. GTDB lineage: Bacteria > Bacillota > Bacilli > Bacillales_A > Planococcaceae > Sporosarcina. Next base: position 1,184,853 of record NZ_OX031157.1, read on the forward strand.
GCCGAATCGCTCAGCGAGTTCGCTGTCCAATTCCTGCTTCATTTCGCGGAACGGTTCGTCAGAAAGGTCCTTCAGCTCATGGAAGATGGAAAAGATCTCATCCCGATCCAGTTCCTGATGCTCGAAACTCATTTGGTGATAGTTTTCGAAACCTAGCGAGCGTGCGACTTCATTCCGTTTCTTCACGAGGATCAACAGCTTTTCCTCAACTTCCTTTCCGATCTGCTTGCTCGCGTGCCAAGCCTCTTCGCGTTCTGCCAAATCATTGCTTTTAATTAAAATCTCACGGACATCATTTTCCGATACCGGCTTTCCGGCGATTGTGGCGCGGAACGTGTTGAAGATACCAATCAATTCCGTCGAAAGCTCCACCATTTCCTTTAAATCCTTTTCCGGTATCTGTTTTCCCGCCATACCGGTATGGAGGCTTTCGAGCTGGCGTCGTTGCATTGCCGTCAAATCATCTTGAGCAAGATACTCCTTCACTTGCTCGAAACGTTCCGGATTCGAAAGATACTTATTAAATTCCGTTTGCGCCTCCGCTGTCTTTTGATTCCACTCGGCTTCCCCCGTCGTCGCCGCCATCCAAGAGCTGTTTGCGCTCGTCTTATGCAAGTCCTTGATAACCTTTGTTTGCTCTTCCAAAAACTGTTCAACTGTCATGCTCTCTTCCCCTTTTTTCTGTCATTCTTTACTTATTCGACGAGGAAGGCAATTGTCCTTCTTTTTGCACTACTTCTGAAAATTGATGTCGAAGGTGAGTGCGGCTATTGTCGAAATCGGGTATAATAGGCATATGAAACTTATGAGAGGTGGTGTGAAAAATGGACCAAGCCAATTATCAAAATGAAATTTTGCAGGCAATCTCTGAACTATCCTTGCTTGTGAAAGGCATTGAGAGCGATTTGAAAGAAACTCGAAGTGACTTGAAAGATTTACAAACAACCGTCGATTCAAATCACAAGACAGTGATGGAGCGAATTGATTTTACTGAGGACAAGCTCAGTGAAGAAATTAGAAAAGTCGATCGAAAGATGCTGATCTTAACGAATGAATTATTAGAGACAAAAGCCGATGTGCTGCGCATAGAGCAAACAAAATGATTAGATGCCAATGACCAAATCCCTTCGCTTGTTTGGTCATTGGCATCTTTTTTCACTCATCTTTCAACATTGGGCAATAGTTCGCCCGACAATGCGACCGCTGAATAGGCAGCCTCCTAAAAAGGTCCCTTCAAGAGCACGGTATCCATGTACGCCTCCACCGCCAAAGCCGGCAACTTCTCCTGCGGCATACAATCCGGGGACACGGCCCCCCGCTTCATTCAACACACGGCCGGACAAGTCCGTTTGAAGCCCGCCCAGTGTTTTTCTTGTTAAAATATTGAGCCTGACAGCTATCAATGGTCCGTTTTTCGGGTCGAGCAGCTTATGTGGTTTCGCAACGCGGATCAGCTTGTCGCCAATATAATTTCTCGCCCCGCGAAGCGCAGTAATTTGCAAATCCTTTGTGAATGTATTGTCCATCTCCCGGTCCCTTGCAAGCAACTGCCGCTCGATCTTGCTGGCATCGATCAAGTCGTTCCCCGCGACACGGTTCATTCCAGCCACCAATTCTTCTAGCGTTTCCGCCACGATGAAGTCCTCGCCGTGATCCATGAACGCTTTCACTGGAGCCGGCGGACCCGGAAGCACCCTCGACAGGACCTTCTTAATGCTCTTCCCAGTCAAATCCGGATTCTGTTCAGAGCCGGACAATGCAAATTCCTTTTCAATAATCTTTTCAGTGAGAATGAACCACGAATAGTCATAGCCCGTTTCCTTGATTGCCTGCAACGTCCCCAACGTGTCGAAGCCCGGGAAATTCGGTGCGGGGAAACGGTTCCCTTCCGCGTCAAGCCAGATGGAAGACGGCCCCGGTAAAATGCGGATGCCATGATGCGGCCAGATCGGACTCCAATTCCGGATGCCTTCCGTGTAATGCCACATCCGATCCTTATTCACAATCCTCCCGCCAGCATTTTCCGTTATCGCAAGCATCCGCCCATCGACGTGGGCCGGGACGCCTGAAATCATCTGTTTCGGGGGTACTCCTAAACGAGTTGGCCAGTTTTCCCTGACGAGATCGAAGTTCGCCCCGATCCCGCCACTCGTCACAACGACTGCGGGAGCCCCGTATGTAAATTCCCCGTTGATCGTTCGGGAGCTCTTTTCCCCTCTCGCTGCGTCGCTCGGTTCGAGTTCAGATCCCTTCACACCGACAACTGCTCCCTTTTCAACAAGCAGCTCATCCACCTGATGCCGCGGCTTGTAGTCGACAAGCCCGTTGGTCATCCCTTCACGGACCATTTGCTCGAACGGTTTCACGAGCCCAGGTCCCGTTCCCCACGTAATATGGAAACGCGGCACTGAATTGCCGTGCCCTTCAGCTAAATAGCCCCCTCTTTCCGCCCAGCCCACGACCGGGAAAAACCGGACGCCAAGCGAATGAAGCCATTCCCTTTTTTCATTCGCAGCAAAATCCACATACGCTTCCGCCCATTTTATTGCCCAATGATCTTCATCATCGAGCCGGTCGAATCCTGCACTTCCCATCCAGTCTTGCCAAGCGAGCTCCTTTGAATCTTTTATGCCAAGTCTCCGCTGCTCCGGCGAATCGACTAAAAACAATCCCCCGAACGACCACCACGCCTGCCCGCCCATCGACGTCTCCGGCTCTTGGTCTAGTAAAAGCACCTTTTTCCCCGCTTTAATCACTTCCGAAGCGGCCACCAAACCGGCGAGTCCAGCTCCCACTACAATGACATCATAGTCCATTTCGCTTCCCCCAATGTTAATAAATCCCACAATCCACCTTTCGCCAAATACATTTCCAATTCCTTCTTTTCGTTGCGAACAGCAACGTATACATCTTTCGCTAGCGTGCATAGTACGTGTAGGAGGTGAATGGTCGATGAATAAAAACAATAAGAAGACAATGAATGAGAGAACGCATAATAGCTTTGACACTTACAAAGAGGCACACAACACAAACAGCAATACGAATAATCCAGGCGAAAACCGCACACAAGAATTCGCAGAAGACTTTGACGCAAAAGCACGAAAAGAACAGCGGGATGATCGAGAACAGTAAAAAACAGGTGAGGGAAATTCCTTCACCTGTTTATATTTAGTTTAAAGAATTCCGCTTTTGTCGCGGAGCGCTCTTGCTTGTTTTTATTCAAAAAAAGTGACGCCCAACTGGTCAAGCACCCATTTCGGCACGACGAATCTCGCCGTCATGAGCGGGTCGACGATTTGGCAAATTTCCGATTGTCCGACTGCACTCATTAACATCGTCACTTCACTTACAGGAAGAGACGACTTGTCTGCGATGCGCTCAATCATTTCCACCGCGGCCGTTTTTGCCGCTTCGTCGAGAGTCAGAGCGGACACGATTTGCGTGAACACCTCTTCATTTTCCAACATCGGATGATGCAAGGACACGCCTTTAATGACTTCGAGGGTTACGGTCACTTCCCCAGCAACTTCAACGCCTGACACACTTACTTCGCCATCGCCCATCGCGGCATGCAGATCGCCGAGCGCGAACAATGCCCCTTCCGCGAACACCGGAAAGTACAACGTAGCTCCTTCTGTCACCATTTTATTATCCATATTTCCGCCATGCGCGCCAGGTGTTCCGCAATTTACGCCTTCTCCTTCTGGCGCAACGCCGATGACGCCGATCATTTTATTCACAGGGATTTGTAGATTATTGAACAAGACTTGGCCATCTTGGATTGGCAATATTTTTGATTCCATTTTCGATAGAGCATGTCCCATCACACCTAGATCCGGGCCGACGACCATGACGCCTTGGTCCCCGATATCGATTCGCTCGATCTTCACTTTCAGCACATCGCCCGGCATTGCGCCTTCAACGTAGAGCGGCCCCGTCGCCGGATTGATTTTATTCCAATCGATCGCTGTCACTTTCGTATCCGCGGATTGAATTTGATTTTGAAAACAATCGTACGTCTGAATCGTCACCGTCGAACCAGCCGCAATCGTCCGGATCGGCTTATGCACCTTATTGAAATCATAAATGATGCCTTCCTCGTATCCAATCTTCATTCCACTATCCCCTCTCGCAAATAGTTTCCATGAGTATACTAAACTTTATAGGTTTGTACCAATGTCATAGAACAAACTCCATACCTTCCTCTGCAATATGGAATCCTTTCATTTCAAGCTCCTTCCGAACTGTTCGGTCCCTGTCAAGCGCGGGATTCGAGTGATTGAGATGAATGAAATAAATCTCTGTCTGGTCCACTAGATCTTGTAATCGCTCCATTGTTTCGGTCATGAGCGGATGAGGAATTTCCCGATAGTCCCGTCCGATCTTTGCAAGATCTTCAGGGGAATGAAATGTGCCGTCAAGTAAGCAGATGTCCGCTTCCTTGCACGCTTCATAAATGTCCTTGTCCCATTGTTCCCATCGATCGATGTCCGGAATGTACAACACTTTCTTCTTCGTCCCTGTAATCCAAAACGCAAATGTCTCAGAGAATTCATTTCTATGAGGGACGTCAACAGGTGTAACGGTTACATCCGGTGAAACCTCAATCGCTTGCCCATCATGCATTTCTTGTAGGTCAATATTGTGAAGCTTTGTTAATTGGCTCCAAGGTGCTTGTTCTTCCAACAGATTCTTCATTTTCACTCCTGCCAGTACCGGGATCTTTTTTGCACCGATCGCTTCTCTCCCTAAAAATAATAATCCGGGATAATGGCCTAGATGAGCATGCGTTAAAAAGATGCTCGACATGAGCTGCCCTTGCAGATTATGCTTCATCTGCACTCTTGCCATCTGCTCTTTCATATCTGGCGTTGCATCGATCAAATGCCAAGCCTTCTCTTCAGGCAGCACAATGGCTAACGACGCTGCAGTGCGCCTAAATGAAGGATTTTCTATGGCTTCCGTACAGTTTTTACAGAAACAATTTGGATGTGGAAGACCGGCATCTTGAGCCGTTCCTAACACGTGTAAAATGACTTTGCTCATAGCGAAATTGCTCCTTTCGGTTTTATTTCATTTACCTTCTGATAGCTCTTCTTTGTAATGGTCCAGCCGGTGAAACCGAAAACGATATTAATTAGCGGGACTAAAAACGCAAAGAATGCATATGGGATAAATTGTCCTGGACTGACCCCTAGAGTACTTGCTGCAAAAATCGCCGGAACACCCCATGGTACGAGGTTAATGCCTACCGTACCCGCCGCTTCAACACATCTGGAAAGGTTTTTCGTATCGATTCCCATCTCTTTATACGTATGGACAAATGTTCTTGCCGGTAAAATAATCGCTAAAAATTGTGCTCCACTTGCGAATGCCACGACAAAAGTCGATAGAATGGTCGTGCTGATTAACGTTCCCGTTGAACGGACACCCGCTATCATTTTTCTTGTGACCACTTCAAACGCCCCTGTTTCTTCTAAAATCCCGCCTAAAGCAGTGGCGATGACTAACAACCCGATTGTCCCCAACATCGATAACAGACCGCCTTTATTCAACAAGGAGTCTACAGTAGCTATCCCCGAATCCACTGAAAATCCACTCGTCATGACTTGTGCGATTAAGGAAATGGAAGAGCCCTGAACGATTACTGCTAATACGGCACCTAATAGTCCTACAATGGTCAACGCCGGAATGGCCGGTACACGCATCATCATCAAAACGATTGTAAATACGGGCATCAGCAACAGTAGTGGATGAATGGTGAATACATCTCCCAATCCTGTTTTGATTAGATCGATGCCATTCGCATTAACGGCATGCGTTGCTGCACCTGAAAGACCGACAAACCAATATAAAATAAGTGCAATGGCAAATGCGGGAATCGTGTCCCAAAGCATGTGCTTGATATGGCTGAATAAATCCGTTTCAGCCATCGCTGGAGCGATGTTTGTCGTATCGGACAACGGCGAGAGTTTATCACCAAAGTAGGCTCCCGAAATGACTGCGCCCGCGACTAGCCCCGGAGGAAATCCCAATCCCTCTCCAATCGCCATGAAAGCAATCCCGATCGTCGCGATGGAGGTAAATGAACTTCCTAATGTGATCGAAACAATTCCCGTAATGAGTGCCACCAACGGAATGAACAAGGAAGGTTCAATGATCGATAAGCCATAGTAAATCATCGTTGGGATCACACCACTGGCAATCCAAGTTCCAACAATGATCCCGATGATCAGTAAGATAAAAACTGCGGGCAATGCTCGGGATACCCCATTGACCATCATTTTTTCGATCTCATGCCAACTCCAACCAAAAATTTTCGCAATGACCGCAGCAACAAAAACCCCGATAAGTAATGGGACATGCATCCCAGCCTTCCAAATGAAAATCGATGAAGCTGCCGCAATTAATAATGCCAATATCGGGATAATTGAGGCTACGAAAGTTAGTTCCTTTTTCATTGATGACATCTCCTTCTTCATTGGCGATACAATTTTTGAACGTTTGAAAATAAAAACAAAAAAACCCCATCCATCCCTTGGAAAGGGACGAAGGAGTTCTCCGCGTTACCACCCTACTTGATGAGCCGATACGAAATCGGCCATCCACTTCATGTCAAATTGAGAAAAATCGATGGCGTACTTCACCCTGATTGCTGCCTGAATTCTCACCACCCATTCAGTCTCTTGCCGCTGCACACAATCGAATTACTGCACCACCTCTCAATATCTATGTAATTGAAATACTTCTACATAAAAGTTATTGCTATGAATCTTATCATGCTCATCTGAGAAGTCAAGTCTTTTTTTAGTCAGAATTGTTTCGGTGCCTGTTTCGGTGCCTGTGCACCACACATTTATGACAATTCAATTCAGGGTATATAAATACAAAAAGAAGCCAATCAAACGTTAATTTGAATGGCTTCCTCTTTTTTCACATGCAATTGTAGTGCATAATCTGAATTGTTTGGTGCACAGGCACCGATTTAAAACATCCCGTTCTCATTTGGGGATTCTTCTGGTACTGGTTGGCCGACATCCCACATTTCAATAATTTTGCCTTCAGAAAAGCGGAAAATATGGATGGCTGCGCCTCCGAGATCAACCGGGTTCTGTTTGATGTGGGAATAAACCATCACCATTTCCCCCTCTTCAATCGTCTGTTTCACTTCAAGCGTCTTGTTCGGACTCATGCCGTCATTCTCTTTCATCGCATTTTTCAGCGATTCTGCATCCCCGGGGAAATATGGATTATGGTGGCGAAGGTCAGAGCTCACGTACTTTTCATACGCTGCGTCAATGTCCCCCGCTACGATCAGTTGAAGAAAGTCCACTGCTTGCTCTTTAAATAAGCCCATGTATTTACAATCCTTTCTAACTCGTCATTTTTTTGGTACAACTGCCCAATCATTTTCGGCAGCTCCTTTAGTATTTTTAACTATTGCGTTACATGCGTTTATTCACTTGTCCGCCCTCCGAATACAATGACTCTATAATCTGCAGATTATATCATTCTTTAATGGAGGGAGGTGCTGTGATTGCCTTTCACTACTGGTCCGATTGAAAATACCGGGAATCTGCCGGCAAATGCAACCAACGTCCGAATCAAAATCCTCAATCTTACGGGTGGAACACTCACTGGAGTTGTCCGCGTCTTCAGACTTAATGGGACAAGACAACTAATTTCATCCACTAACTTTAGTGTAAATACAAATGCGTCGACTTTAATAACTCGGAATTTAGGTGGATCCCCAGAGTACGAAGTGGAAATTGTTCCGAATCAAAGCGGAGGCTTGTACTCAGTTTACGGAAGAACAGCAGCAGGTGTAATCATCGCTGCACAACGTGTTCTAAACTCGGAATTGACACCAATTCAATAATCGATAGAAGATCCATTCATGAATTGGACCGCTAGGGAGAGGGCCATTCCCCTGATTTTGGGATAAGCCCTCTCTTTTTATCTAGACGATTAGTAATATTCTCCATACAATCGATAAGTCCTCTCTCTCAGAAGAAATAAAGTAAATGGGTGAAAAATTATATTTTTTATATTTTTAACAAATCTTTAACCTTAAATTCATACCAGATTAATAATCCAACTCTATCATTACTAATGAGTTTACTACTTTCATTGAGGGGGATTCAACATGAAGAATCGTTTCAGAAAGAAAGCAGCAGGCATCTCAATCGCTGCTGTTGTAGCATTTTCCGTATTAGGTTTTGGCTACAATAGCATCACGGAGGCAAAGAACAAGAAGAATGAACCTACCAACGTCATTATGATGGTGATGGATGGAACGAGTGCAGGTGCTACCTCTCTCGCCAGATGGTACAAAGGCGAGGACCTGGCAATGGATGAAATCGTAGTCGGAGGTGTGCGGACGCATTCAGCTGAATCAGCGATCACCGATTCTGCGCCCGCTGCAACGGCTTTGGCGACGGGATATAAGAGCAATGATAAGGTTGTTGGACTTCTTCCGGCGCTCGTCAATTCACCAGGAGTTGAATCGGTTGATCCCGAGGATGCCTACAAGCCAGTTGCGAACGTATTGGAAGGTGCAAAGCTGTTAGGTAAGTCGACAGGAATTATCTCTACATCTGAAATTCAACATGCGACACCTGCAGGCTTCTCTTCCCACGTAACACACCGCAGCAACTACCAGGATATCGCTGAGCAACAAGTGTACCAGGAAATTGATGTTGTTCTTGGGGGAGGAAAAGAATCCCTATTACCTGGTGAAGGAAGAAATTCCCGCGTCGACGGTGAAGATTTAACTAAAGTACTCGATGAGAAGGGATATGACTTTGTCGAAACACGTGATGAGCTGTTGCAATCGAATTCAGATAAAATTTGGGGCTCCTTTGCTCCTTCGGCTCTCGCCTACGACTTTGACCGACAAGCGACGAGCAATCAAGAACCAACGCTTGCCGAAATGACGAAGAAAGCGATCGATACCCTCTCCCAAGATGAAGATGGCTTCTTCCTATTCGTCGAAGGAAGTAAAGTCGATTGGGCGGCGCATGCAAACGACCCGATCGGCATCATCAGTGATGTATTGGCATTCGATGATGCGGTAAAGGAAGCATTGGAATTTGCGAAAAAAGACGGAAATACGATGGTCATCGCAGTGAGCGACCACGGAAACAGCGGGATTACTATGGGGAATGTCAACACGAATGGCAACTACCCTGAAATTCCAGTTTCTGCGTATATCGATCCTTTGAAGAAAGCGACGATGACGGCTGAAGGTGCTTTGAAGCAATTAAACGACGATCGTTCCAATCTGAAAGAAGTCGCTGAATTATATGGCTTGGACAACCTGACAGAAACAGAAATCGAGGCGTTGAAAGCTTCGAAAACGTTGCAGGCGGATATGACGAAAATGCTTGCTGAACGCGCTAACATCGGGTTCTCGACAGGTGGCCATACCGGGGAAGATGTCTTCCTATACGCCTTCGGTCCATCAAAACCGTACGGATTGATTGATAACACAGACATTGCAAAATCAATGGCGGCCTTCCTAGGATTCGATCTGAATGGTACAACGGACAAGCTCTTTGTCAACGCACGCGAGTCATTTGAGAAAAAGGGCTATCAGACGCGTATTGATGTGACAGACGAGAACAACCCAGTATTCATTGCAGAGAAGCAAAATAGCAGGATCGAACTGCCTGTGAATAAAAACATCGCCCATGTAACGCAAAACAAAAAGTCATTCACTAAGACTCTTGACGGTGTAACCGTTTATAACGGCAAAGATTTCTATGTATCGGAAGCCGCATTAAACATGTCGAAATAACGTAAATGTAGAAATAAACAGTAGTCAGCCAACGAAATTTTATGTTGGCTGACTTTTACTTTTTAGAATATGCATGAGTGAATTGTGCCGGTGCCTGTGCACCACACACTTATGACTATTTAGGATGATGGTTATTTATACATTAATTGTTTGAACAAAAGGCTTGCCTATAACATTCACACATTGAATCTATGCAATTGTAGTGTATGGACTGAATAGTTCGGTGCACAGGCACCTCAATCTTGTGTCTATGTCGGCATCCATCGCGAGTTACAGTACTTTACTTAAAAATGACTTTGTTCGGCTTTCTTGTGGATTTCCAAACAATTCTTCGGGTACATTCTCTTCTACGATGTAGCCCCCATCCATAAAAATAACACGGTCCCCAACTTCACGCGCAAAACCCATTTCGTGCGTCACAACGATCATTGTCATTCCTTCCAACGCAAGTTGTTTCATTACAGATAGCACTTCCCCTACAACTTCGGGATCGAGTGCAGAAGTAGGTTCATCGAAAAGCATAATTTTAGGGTTCATTGCTAACGCCCGAGCAATTGCCACGCGCTGCTTTTGTCCGCCTGAAAGTTCGCTTGGCGACGCATGCGCTTTATCGGACAATCCGACTTTTGACAGCAACTCAAGGGCTTGCTTTTCAATAGACTGCTTATCACCTTTTCGTAGTTTTAAAGGTGCGTGCATAATATTTTGAAGAACGGTCATATGTGGAAATAAATTGAACTGTTGAAAAACCATCCCGACATTCTCTCTTACTTTATTAATATCAAGCTTCGGATCTGTTATATCTTTTCCGTCAATGATTACATGACCGCCCGTAATTCCTTCCAAGCGGTTTAAGCATCTAAGAAACGTACTCTTACCTGAACCAGATGGTCCGATTACACATACAACTTCCTGTTCCTTAATTTCAACATTTATATCTTTTAGTACTTCAAGTTCCCCAAAAGACTTCTTTAAATTTCGCACTTGAATCAATGTCATTTAATTTTGTACCTCCTTTCAATAAAGCTGGAAAGCAACGACATTAGGTAGATGATTACAAAATAAATGATGCCAACTGTCAACCATACTTCAAATGGTTTGAACGTTGTACTCGCATGAACCTTTCCTCTTTGAACAATATCAGCAATCCCGATAATGGATAAGAGGGAGGTATCCTTGAAACTAATAATGGATTGATTAGTGATAGTCGGCAACATCGTTCTAAACGCTTGTGGCAACACAATGGTTTGCATCGTTTGCACTTTAGTAAGACCGAGGGATCTCGCAGCTTCAGTTTGCCCTTTGTCAATCGACAGAATTCCTGCACGGATTATTTCAGAAAAATAGGCCCCTGCATTAATTGAAACAGTTAAGATCCCAGCAACTGTCCGGTCTAATGAAACGAACTCCAGTCCATTCAATCCAAAATAAATGAAGAATAGTTGAACAATAAATGGAGTTCCTCGAATAATATCCACAAATACTTTTGCAATCCAATTAAGCGGTTTTATAGTTGTTAACCGCATGAGTGCAGTTACTAATCCAATTAAAAAACCAAAAATAATTGAAAAGAAAAAGATATAGAGTGTCACTTTCATTCCTAGTATTAGATAGGGAAATGCGGCAATTATTGTTTCCATCTACTCATCTCCTTTTGAGAACACTCCGAATCACCTACTGCTTTAGCGACAGCAGAGGCGTGATTGTAAAGGACCTATCGTGAATTTTATCTTTCCGAGTCTATAAAAAAATATAGCGCGGAAAACACGCTATATTTTTACGTTTCTATTTATTCACCAAGGTATTTAGCCAAAATCTCATCGTACTCCCCGCTATCACGAAGTTCTTGTAATCCATCATTAATTTTCTTTAGAACATCACTGTTCTTTCCTTTAAGAACTGCAATTCCATATTGGTCTCCGTTTAAACGTTCCCCTACAATTTTTAAATTGAGACTGTTTTGCGAGATTGCATATGCAATGACAGGGTAGTCTTCAATAAGCGCATCAGCATTTCCATTTTGAACTTCCTGGAACATTGCCGGGCTGTCATCAAACTGAACAACTTGGTAGCCATATTCACTTTCATGTTCTTGAGCAAAACTTGCACCAGTTGTACCATTTTTAACTGCAATCACTTTGCCTGATAAATCCTCAAGTGAATTAATATCTGTCGTTTTACTATTAATGACTAATGACAAACCTGCATCAAAGTACGGATCCGAAAAATCAACAACCTCTCTCCGCTTGTCAGTTATACTCATACCCGCGATTGCAATATCAAGTTGGTCTGCTTGCATCGCTGGGATAATTCCACCAAAATCCATTGCGTCAAACTCTATTTCAAATCCTTGGTTCTTTGCAATCGCTGAAATAATATCGATATCAATTCCCGTAAGTTTGCCATCCACTTCAAATTCAAAAGGCGGATACGTATTGTCGATTCCGACTCTATATTTTGTTCCTCCCTCTGAACCAGTACTCTTATTGGAGCCACATGCTGCAACCACAAGCATAAAGGACAACAATAAAACGAAAGCACCAAATTTCTTCATAGTTCATTTCCCCCTTTTTTCATTTCACAATAAATATATCATAACGACCATCAGATTGTTAGCTGTATTTCAAAAATTCTATCTAATTGTTTCTGTTCTAAAGTTTACAAGATATTTTTGCCAACGAAATAGAATTGTCCATAATTCGGCACCTTTGATTGAACTTTTCAAACGGTGCCTGTGCACGGCACATTTATGACAATTCAACAAATTGAATTTATATTCAAATGTAAAAAAGTGAAACACTGACGTGTTCCACTTTCCAATATCTCTATATGCAATTGTAGTGAATAAACTGAATAGTATGATGCACAGGCACCTCAATCTTTATACGGATCGAATTCGTTCGCACCTGCCATGCAGACGCCTACCGGTTTCAATGTATGGAGGACGTCGATCGTGTCCTTGTGGGCTTCGAGAACGTCCCGCAATTTACGGTAGACGAATGGACTTTCATCCGGTCCGCCGCCGCGCAGCTCGACGCCGAATTTTTGGATGGCTTGATCCATCCGCTCTTGAGTAATTTTCCCGCCCCTACGCGTACGGGTTTTCCAATTCATCCGACCCGCCGCTTCGGTTCGGCTCATGATCCTGCCTGCCCCATGGACCGTACTATAAAACGCATTGGCATTCTCTTCATTATCCTTACCTTGGACAATGACGGAAATGTCACCCATGCTCCCGCCAATGAAGCCCATTTGCCCTGGAGCTGAAGGGGTTGCTCCTTTTCTGACGACGATATACTCCTTGCCGAAGTGGGTTTCTTTCCAAGCATAGTTATGGTGATTATGCACTTCAAATTCAGACGTTGCACCTAATATGGAAAGCACTTCATCCATCACGTAATTTCTGCCAGCATATGCGTATTTCCCGCTCAACGTCATCGCACGGTAATAAAGGTTGCCCAATTCACTATCCAAATCAATTAACGTCGGCGCCTGCTCCATGCTTTCTCCCGGCGCTCGATCAGAAAACTCCCGCCCGTTTGCCAAATTCAAAAATCCGCTCGCTGTTTTATGGCCGAATCCTCTGCTGCCAAAGTGGTTGGCAACCCATACAGCACCGGTCTCTTTCTCAACTAACAAATCGACGAAATGGTTCCCAGCCCCAACAGTTCCCAATTGGTCCTTCGCCAATTTCTTCAGGCGATCATGCTCCTGCTTGCCGATTTCCTCATATACAGCCCAATCCGGATCATCGAATAATTCATGGTCCACCCGCTTCTTATTTTTCCGGCCGACGCCGAACGAAATGGATGACGCAATTTCATCCATGAGACGCGGCAGATCCTTTTGGATATCTGTCCACTTCAAATTAGTCCGGACCGCTTTATTTCCACAAGCGATGTCATATCCAACACCCGACGGAGAAATTTGGCCATCATACACGACGACGCCCCCGACCGGCTGGCTATATCCATAATGTCCATCGGCACATAACACGCCGCCCGCTACCTGCCCCGTCCGCAAACAATTTTTAAATTGACGCAACGTATTATCATCGTGTACGCCGAAAATTTTCTTCTTCATGAAAAGCGCTCGCCCTTTCTACTATTTTTATCTCATAGGTCATCCTCTTCCCAAGGGTCGATGTCCGCGTAGATTTTAAACCCGTTTTCCCAATGTGTCTGGATCCACTGGATCGCCTGCACCATCTCTTCACTATGAGCAGCGGCTTTCTCCTCCAGATTTTTCGCCTCTTGCAGTTTGCCTGCACACCATGAAGGATCCGGGAAACCTTCAAACCATTCCTTATCATCCTCTTCAAGTGGATCCGTATGGCACATCCCGTCATCGACCGGCAACATTTTCGGCCAATCAAGCCCGAGTCCGACATCCTCCATCAAGTCACGGAGTTCAAGGCCGAATGTGAAAGGAAACGTATACTCCGCCACGTCCTCTTCCTCATTTGGGAACCGAAGTCTGTACTCTTTTGAATTTTCCTGTTTGAATAGCTTTTGGAAGAGTGATTCCTTGCGTGTAGTGTCTATAATTGTAAAGTTTCTGATGGCCATTAATCTGACTTTATCCGCATATTGCTCGGTCGTGCGATTCGGGTATGTTTCAGCCATGATGGCTCTCCCTTTATCCAACTCCTGCTGTTCCGACGCTGTCAGTTTTGACCGCAATTCCTTTTTCCGAAGGTCTGGTACCTTGAATGCCAGCCGTCGAGATTCTTCTCTATCCATTATGTATGCCTCCCATTTTTCATTCTAGCTATAACTTCGACACAACGCGGGAAAGTCCTTTGTACGCGCCCTCAATAAGGAAAATCCCCTCGCCATTACTGCGCTGAGGGGAGTCAATGCTTCATTGTTTCAGAAAATCAATTTCAATCTCATTTTTCCGTGGTTCACGCTTAAACAAGTATTCTCCATTACGAATGGATGCAAGTACTTCCGCGCGTTCACGGATCGCTTCATATGCATCATGTGCATCCAAAACGATAAAGTTCGCCGGCTTCCCTGCTTCAATCCCATACTCATCGTTCACTCTCATAACGTTTGCGCCGTTATAGGTGATTAAGTCGAACGCCTTATTAATTTCATCAATATGCGTGTAATGCGCTAAATGAATGCCGTTGTCCAAAATGTTCATCATATTTCCATTCCCTAACGGGTACCAGTAATCCGCAATGGAGTCTTGGGCAAACGCTACGTTGTTTCCATTCGCTAATAACTCTTTCACTCGCGTTAATCCGCGACGTTTTGGATAACTGTCGCCTCGGCCTTGTAAATGCGCGTTTTCAGTTGGGCAAGAGATGAAGTTGATTTTAGATTCTCGGAACAACCCTAACATTTTATTCGCATAGCTGTTTTCAACAGAAGCAAAGCTCGTCGTATGACTCGCTGTTGTATATTCGCCATAGTCTTTTTCCATGACAAGCGCATTCAACACTTCTAAGAAACGACTATTCGGATCATCGTTTTCATCACAGTGAATATCGATCATCACGTCATATTTGATTGCCATATCAACAATCCGCTTTAACGACTCCACACCATGCTCATACGAAATTTCAAAGTGAGGGATGCCTCCTGCAACGTCAGCACCCATTTGAAGTGCCTTTTCCATTAGCTCTTCTGCGCCTTTATAACGGAAGAATCCTTCCTGAGGAAATGCAACAAGTTGTAATGTCACAATATCTTTTAGTTCCTCACGAAGTTTCAATAAAGCTTTCATCCCTGTCAAGTTAGGGTCCGTAATATCGACATGGGTACGAATAAATTGAACCCCTTTGCTCACTTCTTTTTGAATCCCTTTAATCGCACGTTCACGAACAAGTTCTTCCGTCAATGATTTTTTATTATCACTCCAACGCTGAATCCCTTCAAATAATGTACCTGACACATTGGCATTCCCTTCACCGAGTCCTGAAAAGATATAATCCAAGTGCAAATGTGGATCCACATAAGGCGGCAACACTAAACGGCCTTCCAAATCAATCACTTCATCCGCGTTACCTAACTCATTACCGATCGCTTTAAAATGATTGTTCTCTATTAATATCTCATGAGATTCTGGGTCTCCATATATAGTCGCGTTAATAAACTTTTTCATATATCACCGCTCCTTTACATTATTATATATAGTTTATCAGATTATATTATTATTTTAAAACAAAGCAAAAGTTGGGGACATGTCAGAATTGTGTCGGTGCCTGTGCAGCACACATTTATGACTATTCATTTCAATGTTTCTTTATGCAATAAAAAATCGATAAAACAGCGGACGAACAACATTCATGCATTTCAATTATACAATTGTAGTGTATAATCTGAATTGTGCGCTGCACAGGCACCGCTTCAAGAATCATTTAGTTTTCAAGTAGAACAGCCCGCCGTTGATGATGTCGATTTTTATTTTTGTTTCGTATTGTTCTTCGATTGCATTCTTCTCGATTCGGTAGCATTCGGGACGGTCGGCTTCTTCGATTTCCCTGTAGAAGTACTCGAGCACGAGAAGGTCTTTGCGGCGTCTTTCCTTTGCTTCTTCCGCCCATGTATGGTCATCTTTCTGGATAAGGTTCTCGATCACCGAGTCCAACCGTTCCAAGGCGCGCAGCGGTGTAATGATATACGGCAAGTGAAACGTGTTCGGCGATATCGTACTCCCTAAGTCCAGCCCGCTGATCGATTCCTGAAAGCCGTTGATGATCATTCCTGTCATCAAATTAATGCCTAATGAATAAAGGATTTCCTGCGTTCGATCGCTGGAATACGTAATTTTATAATTCACCCCTACCCACGGCGTCAAAATCGTCTGTCCACCTGACTCATCCCCCGCCCTTTCGTACATTTGCGCGAACGAGCCGAGCTCTTTCGTCACCCGGAACAATTGATTGAGCCGGGGTGAGCCGTAGTGCACGACTTCTCCGGCAATACTTTCGGCGAGCCTGTTTTTATCGGTGATCAACGTCAGTTGTGCAGGATTCGGCTCATCTCCCGTGCTCTCTAAGTACTTCCAATAAAACGGGCGGTTCATTATTTTTTTATCCATGTCAATCGTTAATTGAACGGTAATGAAGTGCTCATTTTCACGCAAAATCGTACAATTGTTTTCAACAAAGAACTGCCGTACGTATTGATGAATCTGCTGCGGGTACATATGCATCCTCCTTGCTTCTAGATCGTCAATTTGAACTCCGATAGTATATCGTCCAACTCGCCGACGACTTTTTCAAAGACACCAATTTTCACATTCAGCAACTCCAATATATGGTCCTCAATTGTATGTTTAATAGCCAAATTGTATATATTAACATCATGCTCCTGCCCTAACCGGTGGACACGGCCGATCCGCTGTTCCAATTTCATCGGATTCCACGGCAAATCATAATTGATGACGTGATGGCAAAATTGCAGGTTGATTCCTTCACTTCCGGACTCCGTGGCAATCAACACTTGCGCTTTCTCCTTAAATAATTGCTTCATCCACTCACGCTTACTTTTGCTGAACTTCCCATTAAACGGGACGCTGACGATGCCCTTTTCATATAAATAGTTCATTAAAAAGGCTTGGCTCGCCCGGTATTCAGTGAAAATGATGACCTTCTCGCCATTCGCTTCCTTAATGATTTCGTACGCCTTCTCCGCTTTCGTATTGACCTGTAGCGCAGCCAATTTCCGAAGCAGTTCCTCGGTGTAAGCAATTTCCTGCGGATTCGTCAGTTTCTGATGCATTTCATGCAACGTCAGAAAAGCCGCATCTTTACTGCTGCAAATTTCCTTTTGCAACGTGATCATCGAGAAGGCGCCCGAAAAGACGGAAGACACATTTTTTAACTCTGAAATCATGTTGTACACTTCTTTTTCCTCTTCACTGAACTCAAGCGGAATGATTTGGACACGCCGAGTCGTCCATTCGATTCCTGTGTCATGCCTTGAATTGCGCACCATCACTTGGTTGATCAATTCCTTTAAAAACTCATCCTCTTCCACGTTATGTTTGCTCGCGGAAAAGACGGATTGGAATGTCTCGAAATTGCCGAGATGCCCTGGTTTTAATAAAGAAATTAAATTGAAGAGCTCGAATACGTCATTTTGAATCGGCGTCGCCGTTAACAGCAGACAGAACTTTTTCTTCAAATTTTGCACGAACTCATAGTTTTTCGTTTTCGGATTCTTTAATTTATGCGCCTCATCTATGATAATTAAATCAAAGTCCTGGTTATAAATGTTTTCCTTATGCGGACTCCTCTTCGCCATATCGATGCTTGCGATGACGATATTGCAGTAGTCGAGATCATACGCTTTTTTATATTGAATCACTGGAAGGTGGAATTTATAATTCAGCTCCTCGATCCATTGATTGATGAGTGAAGCCGGAACGAGGATGAGCGCTTTTTTCACGAGGCCACGAATTAAATACTCTTTCAAGATCAAACCGGCTTGAATCGTTTTCCCGAGACCGACCTCGTCCGCAAGAATCGCTTTCCCGTTCATCCGCTCGATGACCGTTTCCGCCGCCTCCAATTGATGAGGAAAAGGCTTCAGTTCGGGTAAGTATTTCGGGCATTGGAGGCCGTGGAAGTCGGTAATCAATTTCGCCTTCTCCACGTCATAACACATTTTATACAACGTCCAATTATCCCAAGCTTTGCGATTCTCCAACCGTTCGACAAAGCCCTCTTTCCAATCGGACGACCATTCTATTTGCATAAACATCCCCTCATCCGATATTTTCTTGTTAGATTGTCCAAAAACGGAATTCCTATGTGCAAGACGGATGTTGTTCATTGCAAATCCTTCATTTATACTTAATCCTAACGACCGAATTTTCAAAAACCAAGAAAGAGGGGGAAAAAATGAAACTAGGAGCATTCTCTGTAAGTCTCAATGTCAAAGACATTCATCAATCGAAAGCATTTTACGAAAACCTTGGATTTCAATCGTTTGGAGGAGACATTGACCAAAACTGGCTCATTATGAAAAATGAAGATACCATTATCGGCCTCTTCCAAGGGATGTTCGAGAAAAACATTCTCACATTTAATCCAGGCTGGAATCAAAATGCCGAAAATCTCGATTCATTTACGGATGTGAGAGATCTTCAAAAGGAACTGAAAGAGAAAGGCGTTCAACTGCTGACCGAGGCGGATGAAGATAGTGTCGGGGTTGCGCATTTCACTCTTGAAGATCCGGATGGGAATCTTATTCTTGTAGACCAACATGTAAATCGCCCATGAAAAATCCCCCTTCTAATGCCAAATCGGCCTAGAAGGGGGATTTTTTCAATTTGTATTTTAATGATTGTTCGCTCATGAAGACCTTCAAAATCATGAAACTATTCTCATCCTTTTCCGTATAGTAAACTAGCGCGTTACGATTTTCTTTTAATTACAAATAGAAAGGAACGTGTTCGATCATGAGGTCAGCCAACCCAAGCTTAGGGGAAAACACCTTTAAAGGTTTACGGACAGAAAATGGAATGTCGATGACCATTCAAGGAACGGTGAACAAGACGTTCATCCTGTTCCTCTTGTTGTGTGTAACGGCAGTCTTCACTTGGCATCAGCATTTTTCAGGGAATGACGTTCAAGCGTGGCTGTGGATCGGTCTCCTCGGTGGTTTCGTCGTAGCCCTCATTACTATTTTTGTGAAAAGGGCAGCTCCTTACACTGCTCCGCTATATGCACTGTTGGAAGGTCTAGCTATCGGAGGGATTTCCGCTATGTTCGAATCCCAATTTGAAGGGATTACGACACAGGCAATCCTGTTGACACTCGGAACGTTATTCTCACTTCTGTTTGCGTATCGTTCAGGTTTGATCAAAGTGACCGAAAACTTCAAGCTCGGCGTCGTAGCCGCGACCGGTGCAATATTTTTCGTTTATATCGCGGATTTCATCCTTCGTTTCTTCAGAATGGAAGTCCCTTTCATCCACGAGACAGGAGTTGTCGGCATTCTCATTTCCGTCGCCATTGTCGTCGTCGCCGCGCTGAACCTCGTCCTTGATTTTGATTTCATTGAAAAAGGAGCGGAACAACGAGCGCCGAAGTATATGGAATGGTACGGCGCATTCGGCTTAATGGTCACATTAATATGGTTGTATTTTGAAATTTTAAGGCTTCTATCTAAAATAAGAAGCAATCGATAAGATAGGTGGTGGCGAAATGGGCTTTTCCCCGTTCGACGATTTTATGTTTAGTGCTGTGCCGATCTTTATTTTCGTCATTTTTGTTATTGTGATCGGCGGAATAATTTTTACGCTCGTTAAAGGTGCCGGTCAATGGTCCTCCAATAATAGCTCGCCGCGCCTGACGGTTCCTGCCCAAGTGAAAACGAAGCGGACAAACACATCGGGCGGCAGCGGCAATTCTTCTGCCCACACGTCTTACTACGTCACGTTCCAAGTGGAAAGCGGCGACCGGATGGAGTTGAAGATGTCCGGAAGTGAGTACGGCATGTTAGCTGAAGACGACCTCGGCCTCCTCACCTTTCAAGGCACGCGTTATCTAGGATTTGACCGAAACGGCACAACAGAGTAAAAATGATCCATCCTTTTGAGTCGCCCACTCAAGGATGGATTTTTTCTATTTTAAGTGCTTTTTCTGGTTTGCGGTGCCTGTGCAACACACATTTATGACAATTCACCAATATTTATATTCATGCACATTTCAACAACGATCGACTTTATGAATCAATCACGGCAAATAACATTATACAATTGTAGTGTATAATCTGAATTGTTTGTTGCACAGGCACCAAAAAGATTCTGAAAACAGTCTCGGTTACTACCTTATACTCACCACCATATTTTTCTGAAAGTTTTATAAATATAATATTGATTATTTTCTGTTATTTTGGTACGTTGTACAATATGACATCCTTGCAGTCTTCTAAAATGCTCAGAGTTGATGTGGGGATCGACTCTTGTAAACTGCGAGATGGCGTACATTTTGTAGCAAAGGGGATGAATGGAATGACAGTGAAGATGAAGAAATCGGAGACAACTGTTGAGCGGGAGAGGCGGCTAATGACAGATGGTCTGCTCGATTATGAACGGCTCATCGAAACAGCGGAGTTCAAGCAATTGGTCAAAAAGAAGAAAAACTTTTTCCGACCTTATGTCATCGCTTTTTTTGCAATCTATTTGATGCTTCCAATATTGACGGGATATACGTCAATCCTTGAAGCGCGGGCGATCGGCTGGATGACGTGGACGTGGGTCTATGCTTTTGGCATGTTCGTCATGGTTTGGGTTCTTACACAGATTTATGTAAAAAAGGCTAGAGAATTCGATAAAGACGTCGAGCAATTGCTCGGAAAACACGTCCAGAAATAAGGGGGGAATGAATTATGAGTTTTTGGTCCTATTCAATCTTTTTTGCAGTTATCGCTTTGACGCTTTACATCACCTATTGGGCAGCTAAACAAACGCGCACGGCTAGTGAGTTTTATACGGCCGGCGGTTCGTTGACGGGATGGCAGAACGGAATGGCCATTGCAGGGGACTATTTATCGGCCGCGTCGTTCCTAGGGATCGCTGGAGCCATTTCACTGAATGGCTTTGATGGTTTCTATTACAGCGTCGGCTGGTTGACTGCTTATCTTGTTGTTCTCTTTTTAATCGCGGAACCGCTTCGGAACCTTGGAAAGTACACGATGGCCGATATGATCGGATCACGGTTCGGAGCAAAGAAAGTCCGTGGGGCTGCAGCACTCAATACGATTACAATCGTCCTTTTCTATATGCTCGCTCAACTTGTCGGCGCAGGTGCGCTCATTAAACTGCTATTCGGCATCGAGTACTGGATTTCCGTCCTCATCGTCGGTGTCATGATGATGATCTATGTTTTATTCGGCGGAATGACTGCTACGAGCTGGGTGCAGATCATCAAAGCGATACTGCTCATGGTTGGGACAATCGTTATTTCTTTCCTTGTCCTTATGAAATTCAATTTTAATTTCGTCGGCATGTTCGATCTCATGCGGAATGCGACGCCACACGGAGAGTCATTCCTACATTCCGGTGTTGTCTATAAAGATCCGATCGGCCTTATTTCCGTGCTTCTCGCACTCGTTCTTGGAACCGCGGGTCTGCCACACATCCTTATGCGTTTCTTTACGGTAAAAGACGCAAAAACGGCGCGTTCTTCCGTCGTGTACGCAGTGTGGATCATCGGGATTTTCTATGTTATGACGATTTTCCTCGGATTTGGTGCCGCCAAATTCGTCGGCAGGGACGCTATCGTCGCGGAAAACGCGGCGGGCAATATGGCAGCTCCTATGCTTGCCGGGGTGCTCGGTGGGGATATGCTTGAATCATTCGTCGCCGCCGTTGCGTTTGCCACAATTCTCGCAGTCGTTGCAGGGCTCGTGCTGTCCGGCGCGTCGGCAATCGCACATGATATTTACGCAGAAATCATCAAAAAAGGAAAAGTGACGGAAAAGCAGCAAGTCAGAGCAGCGCGTCTTGCTGCAATCGGGGTATCCGTCGTTTCTATCTTGCTTGCACTTGGATCGGAAAAACTCAATGTCGCGTTCCTCGTGTCGCTCGCATTCTGTATCGCCGCGTCCGCGAACGTTCCGACAATCCTGTTCACGATCTACTGGCGCAAATTTAATACGACAGGCGCGGTTGCCTCCATGCTGACAGGGCTCATCACCGCCCTCATTCTCGTCGCGGTCAGCCCGAACGTCATCAACCCGGTCGAAGGAGCTGCATTCTTCGTCGGTGAACCGCTCTTCCCGTTCGTCAATCCGGCGATCATCTCCATTCCAGCCGGGTTCCTTGCAGCCGTCATCGGCACTCACTTAGGAGCAAAACGTGCGGAAGCCGCAGAAATCGCCTATGCGGAAGTCCGTTTCAAAGCGGAGACAGGCTATCGCGGAGCGGAAGGCTAAGCATCAGAATGATCATTTGAATAAAAATGAAAATGCCCTCGGAAATCGGTTTACCGTTTCCGAGGGCATTCTATTTATCCACAGACGGTGCCTGTGCAAGACACATTTATGACAATTCAATCCAATTAATATTCATGCATTTTGAAACGATAAGAAAGTTGCCAAATCAAAATTTCCTAATCAACTTTATACAATTGCAACGTATAATCTGAATTGTTCGTTGCACAGGCACCGAAAAGATTCTGAAAATTAATAGGGTGTTATGCCTTCCTTTTTCATCTCTGTCATTTGATGAGGGTCGAGCAAGCGGTTTAGTTCTTCATGGGTGAGCACGTCGTAACGCAGGCAGAGTTCTTTCAGCGGGACGCCTGTTTCAAACGATTCACGTGCGATTTTCGATGACATCTCATAGCCGATGAATGGCGTTAGCGCCGTGATCGTGCCGATGCTTTTTTCTACATACTCCTCCATTTGCGCTACGTTCGCGGTGATGCCGCTAATGCAGTACTTGCGGAACACTTCGATGCCGTTGTTCATAACCGTCAATGATTGCAATAAATTATAGACAAGCACTGGCTCCATGACATTCAATTCAAATTGTCCGGCTTCCGAAGCGAGGCTGATTGTATGGTCGTTTCCGATTACTTGGAAGGCGATCTGGTTCATCACTTCCGCCATGACCGGATTCACTTTTCCTGGCATGATGGAGGAACCTGGCTGCCTTGCCGGTAGATTGATTTCATTCAGGCCGGCTTTCGGACCTGAAGCCATCAACCGCAGATCGTTCGCCATTTTCGATAGATTGATCATGCAAATTTTCAAAGCGGAAGACAGCTCTGTGTACACATCCGTATTCTGTGTCGAGTCGATCAGATTGCAAGCAGATTTCAATGGCAAGCCACTTATTGCACGCAATTGTTCCACCGCGGTTTCAATGTATCGCGCATTTGCATTGAGCCCTGTGCCGATTGCAGTGGCGCCCATATTGATTTCGGAAAGATGCTTTCTCGTCCTACCGATCCGTTCGATATCGCGTTCGATGACACTCCGATACGCGCTAAATTCCTGGCCTAATCGGATGGGAACGGCATCTTGCAAGTGCGTCCTCCCCATTTTGATGATGCCGTCAAATTCCAGTTCCTTCGCCTTCAGCTCGTCCACAAACCGCTCCATCGTTTCCAGCAGCTGATTGACCATTTGATGGGTCGCAATTTTAATCGCCGTCGGGAATGCATCATTTGTCGACTGCGACATATTGACATGGTTGTTCGGACTTATGTATCCATAATCGCCTTTTTCACGCCCCATCATTTCAAGTGCACGGTTAGCAATGACTTCATTTGCATTCATGTTGAATGAAGTGCCTGCACCCCCTTGAATCGGGTCGACGATGAACTGATCCGTCAATATCCCCTCGACCACCTCATCCGCCGCTTCCACGATGAAGAGTCCTACATCCTCAGGCAAGTCATTGACAAGCACATTCGAAATCGCTGCCGCTTTCTTCACAATCCCTATTGCACGAATTAACTCGGGATGCATGCGCTCCTTCGTAATTGGAAAGTTTTCAGTCGCCCGTATCGTTTGAATCCCGTAATATGCATCATTGGGAACTTCTTTTTCCCCTAAGAAATCCTTCTCGATTCTTCCGGATAATAAATTCATTTATTCCTGTTTCCTCTCGTTATGTATATCGCCAATAAGGCGTACGATGAACATTGCGTGAGCAGACTTATTCTGCCTGGCATCATGTTAATCGTACGCCTTTTATCGATAGAATGCTATCGTTTTTTTTTGGTTATTTAAGAGATAAATCAAACCCCATTTGCCGAAACTTTATTCAAAAACCGTCGTCCACTCGTCCCGTTTTTCCAACATCTTTTTCGCCGCATCCTTCGCGCCTTCAAGGCTATGGCTCGCGGCCCATCCGCATTGGACTTCATTGCAAGCAGGCACTTCGTCGGCAGCCAAGACATCATTCAATGTCTTCTCCAATATGTCGAGCACGCCTTCGTAATCATCGTGGTTGATGAGTGCCAAATAATATCCTGTCTGGCATCCCATCGGACTAATGTCTACGATTCTGTCCGAATGGTTCCTGCTGAACTCTGCCATCATATGCTCCAATGAATGAATCGCAGGCATTTCAAGATGTTCCTTATTCGGCTGGCAAAAACGGATGTCGTATTTCCGGATGACGTCGCCATTGATCCCTTCCTTCACCCCGGCAAGACGCACAAACGGCGCTTTCACTTTTGTATGGTCCAAATTGAAGCTTTCCACATTCATCTTCTTTTCTTTCGTCGACATGTCTCCACTCCTTATCCTCGCATCCGTGCAATCAATTATACCCTATTGATTTACTCGGTTTTTATTCAGAATATCAAAATTCTGAATAGATAGCAAGATGGCAAGATAGAAAAACTTCAAATAGACATATTCCGTCCATAGATTGCCAATCATTTTCATTAATCGCTTTTTTATGTCACGATGGTGAAATGAAGGAGTGGATTCGATGATACGTTTTGACCGTGTAACAAAATCGTATGATAATCAAACGCTCGTCGTTGATTCTGTCAATTTAGAGGTTGCCAAAGGGGAATTTTTTGTGCTGATTGGGCCGAGCGGTTGCGGCAAAACAACAACGTTAAAAATGATCAATCGCCTCATTCCGCTGACGGACGGGACGATTTGGATCGACGGCAGGAAGGTCAGTGAGTACCCCATCCATGAATTGCGGTGGCGGATCGGGTATGTGTTGCAGCAAATCGCATTGTTCCCGCATATGACGATCGAGGAAAACATTGCAATCGTCCCGGAGCTGAAAAATTGGAATAAAAGCCGGATCCATAACCGCGTGACGGAACTTCTAGAAATGGTAGGACTCAATCCGGATACATACCGGCACCGGAAGCCTCATGAACTCTCCGGCGGCCAGCAGCAGCGGGTCGGCGTCGTCCGGGCACTTGCCGCAGATCCCGATATCGTTTTAATGGACGAGCCGTTCAGCGCGCTTGATCCGATCAGCAGGGGGAAGTTGCAAGATGACTTGGTGCGGTTGCAACGGTCCATTCAGAAAACGATTGTATTCGTCACCCACGACATTCAAGAAGCATTGAAGCTTGGTGACCGGATTTGCATTATGAAGGATGGCAAAATCGAACAGCTCGGCACTCCGGATGAAATAACGTTGACCCCTGCCACCCCATTCGTCCGGAAATTCATCCAGAGCGGAAGAACGAAAACGTTCGTTTTAGCTGAACATATCGAACCGATTTCGGCATCCATGGAACAATTGCCCGTATTGTCCATCAACGCCAGGTGGGATGAAGTGCTACATGCTCTATCCCAATCAGATCGAGCCGCCATCCAGCAAGAAGGCGAACCGATCGGCACCATTTCAAGAAAGACGGTTATCGCCTATTTGGCAAACGGGCAAGAAGGAGGAAGAGTAGCACATGGGTGATTTCGTAAATGTTTTTCAAGATCGGAAAGGCGAATTGGCGTTGGCGTTACTAGAACACATCCAAATTTCGCTCATCGCCCTCTTCTTCGCCATCCTCATATCGATTCCGGTCGGCATCTATTTGACAACCCGGCAACGGATTGCAGAAACAGTCATTGGGACCAGTGCCGTACTGCAGACGATTCCGTCACTCGCTTTGCTCGGGCTGCTGATCCCGTTGTTCGGCATCGGCAAAATCCCTGCCATCATCGCACTCGTTGCGTATGCATTGCTGCCGATTTTGCGCAACACGTATACCGGCATCAAGGGAATCGACCCTTCCTTGATCGAGGCGGCGACCGCGATGGGAATGAACCGATGGAAGCGCCTTTCAAAAGTCGAACTGCCTCTCGCCATGCCGGTAATCATGGCAGGCATCCGCACATCGATGGTCCTAATCGTAGGAACCGCCACACTTGCTGCACTGATTGGCGCTGGCGGTCTCGGGGATCTCATCTTGCTCGGCATCGACCGGAACAGCCCTTCGCTCATCGTGCTCGGCGCAATTCCTGCCGCACTTCTGGCCCTGTCATTCGACTTGTTGTTGAGAAAATTCGAGGGGCTGTCGTTCCGGCAAGCTTCCATTGCACTGACGGCGTTTTTCGTCGCGGCCATACTCATCATCGTCCTGCCCCTCTTCCCTGCAAGCAATGACAAACAGATTGTCATCGGCGCCAAATTAGGGGCAGAACCCGAAATATTAATTAACATGTACAAGCTTCTCATTGAAGATGAGACGGACCTGTCCGTCGAACTGAAACCTGGACTCGGCAAAACATCGTTCGTCTTCAACGCGCTACAATCAGGGAGCATCGACATGTATCCTGAGTTCACAGGGACGGCGCTGTCGGAGTTCTTAAAAGAGACTGCAGTCAGCAATGACCGGAACGAAGTATACGAGCAGGCGCGACAAGGGTTTGCCGAACAATTCGATCTCGTCCTCCTGCCGCCGATGGAGTATAACAATACATACACGATTGCGGTATCCAAAACATTCGAGGAACAGTACGGCGTCAAAACAATTTCCGATCTCGTCGCAGTCCAATCTGCCGTAAAAGCCGGATTCACCCTCGAATTCAACGACCGCGAAGACGGATACCGCGGCATCCGCAGCTTGTACGGAATCGACTTCCCTTCCGTCCAAACGATGGAGCCGAAACTCCGCTACCAGGCAATCCGATCCGGGGACATTAACCTGTTGGATGCCTATTCGACGGACAGCGAACTGCAACAATATGAACTGACCGTCTTACAAGATGACAAAGAACTGTTCCCGCCTTACCAAGGAGCACCTCTCCTACGGAAAGAAACGCTCGAAACCTATCCCGAACTCGAGGAGATCTTGAACCGGCTCGCCGGCAAAGTGACAGACGACGAAATGCGGGACATGAACTACAAGGTGAACGCAGAAGGTGAAAAACCGGAGGACGTTGCACGCCAGTTTTTACGGGACGCGGGTTTATTGGAATAAAGGAAGACATCAAACAGCGGGGGCTTATTTCAGCCCTCGCTAAGATGAGTAATATTGCGAGTGCCCGATATATCAGCTTTCTGTTTGTAATCATACCAAAAATAGAATCGTTTACTGTTTCTATCCTTATAATTCCTTAAACAATTCATTAGGCATTTTGTATTCCCTCACCTGGTCGCGAAGACTTTCTAGAGCATGCTCAACGTGAATCCGGACCAATCTTTCAAGCTCTTCCATCCTCTTGCCTCTCATCGCTTCAACTATTGACAGGTGCTCGCATGGTCCTCTCAGCGTTGAAGGGGAATCATCGAAAAAGCTATCAAATAACATTAGATAAATATCAATTTTATTCATTAAGATCCCCAGGAATTCTGCCAGAAAGGCATTACCAGCTTTCTTGACAGCTACCATGTGGAAGCTTTTATTCGCCTTTAAATAACGGTCCATGTCTTTTGCTTCTAGAGCTAGTTTTTCTTCTTGCATACAGGCACACATCTCTTCAAAATCTTCTTCATCCAACTTGTGCAATGAAGCGCGGATAGCCATCAATTCCAATTCTAACCGGAGCTGGTATGCCTGCTCAACTTCACTTTTTGTAGGATTGGCAACAAATGCGCCCCTATTGGGGATCATATCCACCATCCCTTCTTCAGAAAGTAGTTTAATCGCATTTCTAATTGGAGTCCGACTTACATCCAGTTCCTTCGATATTGTCAGTTCAACCAGTTGGGTGCCGGGCGCAATCTGTCTTTTCAAAATGGCGTTCCGCAATCGGAAATAAACCGTCTTCTCAATTGAAGATTTTTTCAACAATATTCCTCCACCCTAATTAATATTTCTGAAATCATTGACTAACAAAATATTGTGATTTATCATATAGTAAATGAATTGTACTACATTTTTGAGCTACAATTCAATTCCCTTTTAACTACTGACTACAAAACAATCTTAAAAAACAAGGAGGGTCGTAGATAAATGTAAGCGTTTACTTATATTAAATTTTAGGAGGTTAGAAGATGAAGAGAACAATTTTACTAACAATCACTGCCATTTTGACCCTAGGCATTATTAGTGGATGCATGAAAGCGGAAGGGGATACGAAAGCAAACAAAAGCTCAAGCAGTGTCCTTGAGAGAATTGAAAAAGACAAAGTGATGAGAGTCTCTTTCGAAGGGACTTATCCGCCATTCAACTTTTTAGACGATGAAAATAAATTTCAAGGGTTTGACGTAGATATTTCAAATGAAATTGGAAAACGGCTTGGTGTTGAAGTTGAGTTCATTGCTACCAAGTGGGACGGACTCATAGGTGGGCTAAAAGCCAATAAATTCGATATCGTCATCGGCCAAATGACTGTAACCGAGGAGAGGAAAAAGAGTGTAGATTTTACAGATCCGTATGTTATTACTGGTTCTGTCCTGGTTACTCGCAATGACACCGATGATATTAAAGTATTAGAAGATATCTCAGGAAAAAAAGTTGGCGTTGGCGGGGGAACAACATTTGAAGAAGTTGCAAGAAGTGTGGATGGGGCTGATGTAAAACTCTACAAATCTGTAAGCGATTATCTTCAAGATTTAACAAATAAACGGCTCGATGTCATTATCAACGATCAATTATTGATCAGCTACAATATCCAAGAAGCGGACCTACCAATTAAAATTGCAAGCGGAATTTTAAACAAAGATGAAATTGGCATGGCAGTTAACAAAGGGAATGAAGACTTTGTTATTAAAGTGAATGAAGCTCTCGCATCAATGAAAGAAGATGGTACGTATAAAAAAATATATAAAAAATGGTTTGGTACAGACCCACTAGAAAACTGATAACCATTGTAGTGGCATCTTTTTGGATGCCGCTACCTATTTATAAAACTATTTATAACAGGGGGTATTTAATGTGCATGTCGTCGTGCTAGGTGCAGGGATGATTGGAACGACTGTTGTCCGGGAAGTTAGCCATTTTGCAGAGATTACGAAGGTTTCCGTTGTCGACGTCAGACAAGAAGGGATAGATAAATGTCTTGAAACAGCAAAAAGTACAAAGGTTCATGGCCAAACGGCTTCCCTCGCAACTGAAGAGGATATAGCAGCTGTTTTATCAAATGCGGATTTAGCAATTGCCTGTCTTCCCCACTCCTTAAGTTTAACGGCAATCAAAGCTGCAATCACTTCCCGTTGCCATCTTGTCGACTTGGTCGGGTCGAATTTTACTGAAAAAAATGCGCTTAGCCAACAAGCTATGAAGGCTGGAATCATTATTGTACCCGGTTGTGGAGTAGCTCCTGGTATAACGAACTTCTTGGCCGCCCAAGGAATTGAACTGCTTGATGAAGCTGAAGAAGCAGTCATGATCTGTGGAGGAATTCCACGACATCCAATTCCCCCTCTTTGGTACCAAGTCGTCTTCCGTTTGGAAAGTGTATTAGGCCTTTATACGAAACCAGCCCTTGCTATTAAAAACGGGGAGATTGTAAAGTTGCCACCGCTCACCGGACTCGAAAAAATAAGCTTCCCTGAACCGGTGGGCGAATGTGAAATGGTGAATACAGATGCACATAGCACTGCGTTCACACTTAAAGACAAAGTCAAAAACTTATACGAGAAGACTGTCCGCTATCCAGGCCATTGGGAAAAAATGAAGGTGCTTGCAGAGCTAGGATTTTTGGATAGTGAACCCATTATGTTTGATGGGCACCCTATTGTTCCGAGAACCTTCACAGAGTCTGTGCTCTCTCCAAAATTAATTGGCCCCTCCAATGAAGACATCACAGTCGTCCGTGTTGAAGTGAAAGGAATTAAAAAGGGTGTTCCTACAAAGCATTCATGGGAACTAGTTGATTTTTATGATCATGGAAGAGGAATAACATCAATGGCCAAGACAACCGCATTGCCTGCAACAGTAGCCGCAAAATGGATTCTTCAAGGGAAAATTAATGAAACTGGCATTATGCCGCTGGAAAACTTAATCATTAATGAACGTTTTCAACCATTTGTAGATGAACTAAATGAGTTAGGTATCCAAATAAAATACAATGCAGTTGTAGAGTCTCTCGCTTAATAACTGATTGGAGGTGAGCGAATGGATGCCACAATCATAATCGATTCATTGCCGGCCCTTTTAAAAGCAGCTCTTATGACAATTTTTCTTGCTGTCCTTTCAATTCTGTTTGCCTTAATCATCGGCTTTTTAACAGCTTTGATTAGAATAGTCAAAATCAAGGTGTTGTATCAAATTGCGAGTGCCTATGTCTCCATTATCCGAGGAACACCTTTACTGGTCCAGATATTCGTTATCTACTACGGTCTACCTCAAATAGGAATTTCATTAGATCCAATATCTTCTGGAATCTTGGCATTAAGTTTAAATGCAGGGGCATATTTGTCGGAATCTTTCCGGGCATCCATACTTGCCGTCGATAAAGGACAGATGGAAGCCTCCTTGTCTATGGGAATGACATACTGGCAAGCCCTAAGAAGAATCATATTGCCCCAAAGTCTTCGAATTGCAATACCGACGTTATCCAACTCATTTATTGTGTTGATTAAAGACACCTCGCTTGTGTCTGTCATCACAGTCACGGAACTGCTTCAAATGTCAAGCCTTGTCATTGCCAAAACGTTTGAACCTTTAACCATCTATCTGATAGCAGCAGCTATATATTGGGTTATCATCACTTTCTTCACCACTCTATTAGATAAGTTGGAGGTTAGGAGTTCAAAACATCTAGTACGCTAAATAATGGGTCAGGAGGCGAGAACCGAAATGGGTGTTATCCAGGTAAACAATTTAAAAAAGCGGTTCGGACAGAATGATGTTCTTTGCGGAATAGATTTAACTGTGAACAAGAGTGAAGTGGTCGTTATCATGGGCCCAAGCGGTTCTGGAAAGTCAACGTTTTTACGTTGTCTAACATTCTTGGAAGAGCCTTGTGAAGGTGTTATCAGACTGGGAAGTCACGAAATTGATGCAAGAGCAAGGCGAGATCGTAAACACAAAAAAACAATTCGTGAATTGCGAAAATCTACAGGTTTTGTATTTCAATCCTTTAATCTATTCCCGCATAAAACAGCGCTAGAAAACGTGATGGAAGGACCTATGATAATACAAGGGAAGAGCAATACTGAGTCCCGTGAATTAGCTTTAGAACTTCTAACCAAAGTCGGTCTTGGAGATAGGACGAATCACTACCCCTCCCAATTATCGGGCGGCCAGCAACAACGGGTGGCAATAGCCAGGTCTCTATCAATGAACCCCACAGTCATGCTGTATGATGAACCAACGTCCGCACTTGATCCCGAACTCGTCCGCGAAGTGCTTATGGTTATCAAAGACCTGGCAGAGGAAGGAATGACGATGGTCATCGTAACGCATGAAATGAACTTTGCGAAAGAAGTGGCCGATCGTGTGGTCTTTATGGATGGGGGCTTAATTGTAGAGCAGGGAACTTCCGAAGAAATATTTAATCGGCCCAAAGAAGAACGGACGAAACGCTTTCTTACAAAAGTGGGATAATAGAGTAAGGTGACAGCACGCTAACAACTCGGATTTTTTGATTGCTGTCACCTGTACTACCTCTGCACCTTTACAACAATCTGTTCGTTGAAAATAACATCGTCTTATAAAGCCGTTCCTTCCCAACTCTTTTCAAAAATTGGTTCGTCTTACTAATAACCCATACCGCCTATATGCTTCAAAGCCTCTCGCCTGCTTAACGGCTTCAGCGTATGTTCTTCGACAAACTGCTTCACGATGGCCGGGTCCGTTTTCGCGTACTCCCTCAATACCCAACCGATTGCTTTTTGAATGAAAAACTCATTTGATTCCACGTGCTGTAAGATGATTTCGAATAACAGCTCGGTATCCGTTTCTCCCTTGAACTTTAATTGATGCAAAATAGCGGAGCGGTTTGTCCACATATTGTCCGATTGCGACCAGTCCAGCATCACTTGTTTCCCGTACGCACGGTCCAACTTGACGATATGCCCGACAAGGTTCGGTGCGATTGCATCGACACTATCCCACCACGATTTCGCTTCAATGAATTTCAGTAGCTTCGGATAATCGTCAGTCGTGAAATGTTTCTTCATTTTATCGAGCAAAGCAATTGCAGCATACTGATATTCCCGCTCGGGCAATTCATATAATGTCCATGCCTCGTCAAAAACTTCCTCAACTGCAGGCAACGCGTATTCACGAAATTGTTCGCGCAGCAATTCCTTCCGCAGCGGACTCTTAATCCCTAGAAACGGAAAATGGTGTTTCATGTACGCTTTCATAGGTCCGGCATTTTCAACATTCCGGCACATTTCGAACTTCTCGACAATCCCCTTATGACTCCATTGCTTTTTCAATCTTGTCACCTTCTTATTTAATTGGTCTGATAGCTCTTCCTACAATTGTAAACAAGAATCTATGAAGTGCAAAGTTGGTAGTCCGAAATACGAAACTTTTACTACCTATTTGCCGTATAAACAGTTGAATGAATAGTTCGTGAAAAGGAGGCGGGATGATGAAAAGGAAATTTCGATGGAAGTTTGGATTAGCCGCATTTATGTTAATGATCATCCTTGCAGTTACAGGTTGCTCGCAGCCTGATGATGATCAAGATCCGATCAAGGAAGCCATAAAAACTGTTGTTGAACTTCAAATGAATGCGCCCGATGAGAAGGCTCTTTTAAAGAATTATTTACCGGATACGCTCGATGAGCAAGAAGTGAATGAAGGATTTGATGCATACATGAAGTATTTAGAGGAAACGTACAAACCATATTTCACGGAAAGTACATTCGAGCGATATATTATGACGAATGAACTTGTTACGTTCCATCATTCGGCTGACAGGTTTGATTATCAACTGAATGTGAACCATGTGGATGTCGAGCAAAACGAAGTGACGCCGACCAATTACAACTTCACGGTCGATTTGGATTATGTAAATAAAGATGGTGAAACGCCAATCAAGCTAACAGGCGTTGCCATTATGCGGGATGATAAAATAGCGAAAATTTCGTACCTCGGTGACAAGAAATTAATTAGAAGTTTGTTAAGCGGCGAACCAATTAACGTTAACCAATAAAAAAAGTATCCAAGAACAAAAACCGCCCAGGAAACATCCTGCGACGGTTTACAAATTGCACGATATAATCAGCTTGGCAGCGAACGATGGGCCAACACAAGAATCCCGTAACTGGTTCCCCAAGATTTGAAAGAGCTTTGAGCTTTTAGCGTTAACCTTTGAATTATAAAGAACTTTAAGTTGTAAGGTTTACAGCTTTGAACGCTAAGGTTTGAGCTTTTTCTCTGCTCGATTCACTAATTGAAAGTAAGGTTAGACCCGGTTTTCTATTTCACCCAAAGAAACCGGGAAAAGAAGGGTCTTGTTGATATCGTTTTCGATTACTCATGCAATGATCGTTTCACTTTATATCGTTATTTTCGTAATAGCGTTTGATTCGGATAGGACGGCATCCACTTCAGCTTTAAAGCTGGAAACCCGCTCTTCCCATTCCTCAATCCGTTTATCGAGGTTCAATGGATCGATAAGGACGTACTCGTTCCGTTCCATGAATGATTTCGTATGTAGTTCAACCTCTTCTTTTTTCGCATGCTCTTTATTTCCTAAAATTGCAGTTAAGTAGTCTTCGAGTCGTGACGGAAGCGTATCGTTTTCCACCGATAGTCTACTGATAGCCATACGGCGTTTTTCAACCATCGCAGAAAGTAGTTTTTCTTCATTCACAATGGATGACTTCCGCTCAATCGCTTTGGCAACCGTCATCTTTTCTCCAGCCACTACTACTTCAGTGACAGCATTCGATTGGACAACCGCGTCTTTCAGCCGGTTGCGCCGTTCAATTAACGATACCGCCTTGTCGAACCCGGCTTGGATCGTCTTTTCATACTCTTCAATGGAAAGGCCGTTTATTTTCCTTGCAGATTTGCGGTCTGTGTAAATAAAATCCGCCTCTCGAATCGCTTTAGGTATACGGTCATTCAATGTTTTCAATTCGGATAACGCACGGTGGATCGACATCGTTTGAGTAGTAGTCATCACATTTCCCCCTATCACTTTGTTTCATTCTACCATTTAAATGGATCAGTTGTGCAAAAAACTACCTTTCAATCCAAAACCTCCGAACGACGTTGCCATGCGGTTCAACGAAACTCTCATCCTCCACGCCGCCATTGTTTACAATGACAGCGGCCGAACCGATATTGTCTTCATTGCATGTGACTAACACAGAGCGAATGCCTAACTGATCGGTTATGTTTAATGCTTCGGAAAGCAAATACGTCGCATACCCTTTACGCCTCTCTGACGGGCGAATGCTTGCGCCGATATGGCCATCGACTTTGCGCAAATAGTCATTTAAATAGTGACGTATATTTACCATTCCGATGATCCGTTCGTTATCATCGACCAGAAAGTAATTCGTGTTCGGCACCCGTTCGCCCTGCCCTGCTTCCTTTTCTGCGAGTTCCTCCAAATACGCTTCGTAAGGTACGTCCTCTTTCAAACGAAAGCTGCTCGGAGACAGGCGATTTCCATCCCACTCCTTCATATACGCAATATGTTCCTTTTCCCATTTCAAGGATGGTCTCTCAAGTTGCATGTGAACTCCCCCAGTTCCTAATCGTTATGTGCATTTTATCACTTTTCAATTGAATTCAGGAATCGTAATAACGAAAATACTCGGACATCTCGTTCAGGTATACAACCCCATACACGAAATCCCTTCAACGTTTGTCCAAGCAGAATGAAAAAACGATGCATAGTGTAGTTGCAAAGGGCAGACATGCCTTTTTATTTTTTGAGAAGGGAGGGAAATAGAATGGGTTGTGAAAATTCACTTTGTCAAGAGTTCGCTAGAATACTCGGAGGAATTGGAAGTTTAGATGCAAATGGAGTTTGCCTCGTACAAAAATTCCGCGACATCGACTTTACGATTCTAGACCGTGAAACAAAATCTCCATTAGTGAATCCTCAATTTTTCACTTTTGAAGGTTTAGATGATGAAGGAAATGCGTTGAATTTAGGGGAAACCGTTCTATTAGAAGAGGAAATCAACCCCCTCCTAACAGAACTGCGAAGACGAAATATTATTGTGACTGCAGTTCATAATCACTGGTTATTTGATGAACCTCGGGCAATGTACATGCATTTCGAATCAATCGAGCCACCGCTCCAATTTGCTAGAAAAGTAAGAGCAGCATTTAGAGTGTTGGAAGAGGAATAACATAAGAAAAGTACCAGACTCACGAAAACTCGTCGGCGGTCTGGTACTTTCATTACTATAAGACTTAATTTTCTTGTACGTATTAATAGATATTACATTCTGGCTATACTGCCACGGCGGACAATAAGCGTAATTGTATTTAATGCAAGCGTAACGATAAGTAAAACCGTTGATGCAACGGCCACTGCCCCCATCGTGTCCATAAGTGCTGACCAATCCTCAATCCGTACGAGGTGATAGTTATAATAAATCTGGAAACAGAGCGAAATTGCACAAGCGCTCAAACTCATAATGGATAAGGCAGCCCAGTGTTTAGTAACTCCTATGAGATTCACTATCGGAAGTATCCAAGCAATGAGACCGAGCACAAGACTCCCTACAGTAAGCAATCCAACCATCATTTCTCCCCCTTTGCATATCCCTCCTTTGTAATGACCTTCTTTCTACATGTAAGGTTTCATTCATGCGCATCGTCTTCTAATTGCACTTTCAAGATGTTTAAAAGAAGAAAACTATCGATAGAGGACTCGTGCTCGCACCCTTCCAGCTTATAGATGAACAATTGCTGCCCCTCCTCTGCCACGAGCTCTGTGCAGGACATGTCCTCCTTGGCGGGCTTGTCTCCCCTCTCCTTATTTTTCGACCGATCGATTTCCAAACCGAATACCGACCCATCGAACGTTACATTGTACAACGTCGGATTTCCTTCGTGCGTATAATTGGTAATCCGGACGGAGGCTGCATCATCCGCTTCAACGCTGTCCAGAAATTGTTCAAATCGGTCAAAATTGAAAACGGGCCCATTCATGTTGATAACATCCCCGTTTTTCACCGCTTTTTCACTATCGTACGAACAAGCGGCTAAAAAGACTAACGCGAGCAACAATAGGAAATACAACTTTTTCGGCATGTGAACCCTCCCTTGACGTACTTCGTGCTTCGCCTACACTATATGCGTCAACTGGGGTCCCGAGTACACGAGTCTTCCGCGAAGGGCATATACTGAGGCATCGAAGGAAGACGGAGGTTGCCTATGTATTATTCTTCTTTTCCATATGGATTCAATTCCCGGCAGCAAGCTTTCATACCGATTCACCCGGCATATACGGCGATGCCGCAAAACGGAAGAAGTCCCTTTCCCCCGGTGGATACACGGAAATTCAGTGCTTCAGCAGAACGGTTCAAACAAGTGATGAATCAAGCGAATCTCTTCATCGGAACGCTGACCGCTTCAGATGATTTCGCCCGCAGGCTCATGGACGCCGCGCAACGGTCTGACCAAAAGGAGGTAGAGCGGCTCGTCCGCTCGACAGGTGTCACCATCAAATACAATCTGTCATACACCCCCTCCGGCATCCGGATCGATTTCTCGAACAGCGATGCCCAAAACAGCTGCTGCGCGTTGCGTATGGCCTTAAATTGGTAATCTAATTTTCTGAATAACATTGCAATTGTGATTCACTCTTTGTACAATCAATGCGAGAGGAGCGATTGTACATGGGCATTCGGAACTTAAAGCACCACCTGTAATGAGAAAAAATTACAGGAGGAATAAACATGACAACAGACCAATGGGTCATTCCCTTTTATCAAAAACAATTCAAATGGTTACGCGACGCGGAAGCGGAAATGGCAAACTACTTGCAAATAGAAGCCAATAATATCGAAGAACAGATCGGTATCGAATTTAATTCGATGCTCGATATCGGGGCGGGCATCGGCAGTATAGCTCGAGCTTTAGACGCACGCGGCATCGCCATGACAACGTTAGAGCTTGTACCTGACTTGGTGGAGGCAGCCAGACGGCGTTCACCGAAATCAATCGACATCCACTTGGGCGATTTCTACACATACACATTTCCAAAGCAATTCGACGTCGTCAGCTATTTTGACGGCTTCGGAATTGGGACGGATGAAGACCAACTAAACCTTCTGAAGCGCATGAAAAGCTGGGTAAAAGATGACGGCTCGCTGCTCATCGACATTTACCACCCGAATTACTGGCGCACCATTGCAGCCGGGCAAAAAATGAAAATTGACGATGCGGAAAGAATCTATTCCTTTGACGAAGAGCACTGTCGAATGATCGATAGCTGGTGGCACAACGAACACCCGGAAGAAATCGTCACGCAATCACTGCGGTGTTATACAGTCGATGAAGCAAGTTCAATGTGCGAAAAAGCCGGATTGACAATTACCGGCATCTTTCCAGGCGGAGCAATGGATTTTGACAATTGGACATACAAGGAGACCGCTCCGTTGTCCGGTTGCCTTTCGTATCGGATCAAGTTGACAAAGACCATCTAACGCAAACAAGAACAAAGACCTTTCCGCATCTAATGATGTGGAAAGGTCTTGTTTAATTAGAAAGCCTAATTACCCGATCCACATCGCAAATACAAAAAATGACCATATGGAAATTGGAATCCCTATGAGACCACACGCACCAAGGTATATTTTATTCGGCTTCTTAAAAATGACTAATAAAATAGGAATGAGTATATATAACCCAATACTAAGGAAAGTTACGCTAGTTATAGCTGTCGTCAACTTAATTGCCGGGAAACGTTCATGTAAATAATATGATATACCTTGACCATAGATTCCTAAAATAGTTGCAACGACTATGCCTATGATTACAGAAGCATTGTGAATGATTACTTTCATACCCTCAGTCCCTCAACAAATCTTTCTATTCCCTATTCCTCCGCTCATCAGGCCTGGTGGAAAACGTAGTCATCAAAACGATAAAAACAGGCAATAAACTCCATAAAAAGAAGCCCCAATGGCGTGTCACTACAGACAATATGAAGAAGAATGCAAGCGCTACAATTGAAATGTAAACAGTTCGTTTTTGAATTTTCCCCAACCTGTTCACTCCCTCTTTCCCTTTCTTCCATTGTACCACGCACGCATGCCGAATTCTCAAAAAGTTCCAATTTCAGATCAACCATTTGATGTAATGCTATTTCAATATCTCCGTTTTCCCATTCCGGTGCGTGCCTTCATATGTAACACCCCCCAATGGTTCATCGCTAAAATGATAATAAAGATCGGCATTGTCACCGGCAATTTTATTAAAGTTTATCGATCCGACGTTTGTGGAGTGAGCCGCCACTTCTTCTAAGGATTGCTCTCTATCTACTACCAAACTTACATACAATTTTTCATACCGCTTAAATTGGAATGTCGGTTCGAAAGATTTTTTCGTTTCATTCCCAATAAACATCTCGTCTGTCACGGACCAGCCCCAAAACCCTTTCGACACAGCATAAATCTTGAATCCTTCTTCATAAGGCCGGATAGCAAATTCCTGTTTTTTGCTTATCACATGCATGACACCCGGTTCCCCTGCTTCACCGTCCAACGCAGCACCCGCTGTCGGATTTACGATGTATTCGTCCCAAACGAAGGTTTTGAATAAAACAATGCCGATAACAATGAGCAACACTCGGATTTGATTTTTCCCCAACCTCTTCGTATGCTCGTGTTCTTGCCTTTTCATATTGATCCCCTCATTTCAAAAAAGTCTCTTCAGGTTACGCAACGTCATCTTATACAATAGATAGTAACATCGTATACGAGGAAGTTGGAGGAACTCTTCCGTCGCTTTATTTTTATCATCCCTATTTTATTCTCTTAATCCTTTTAAATAAATCAATTTTATCCACTTCCGGATAGTCTTTTGATACAGTACACATAGAACCTTTTTTTATGAGGATTGGTAGAATGTGAGCAAAGGAAGGATGGTAGTTATGGAGACGAATATCCTTGACAGAAATTATGTACATGTAAGCGGATCTGGTGATCAGACAATCATGTTTGCGCACGGCTTTGGCTGCGATCAGACAGTATGGAATAATATCATGCCGGCTTTTGAACCGGATTACCGGGTTGTGCTGATTGATTATGTCGGGTCAGGAAGAAGCGATAAATCTGCGTATTCCCGTGATCGATACGACTCTTTATATGGCTACGCCCAAGACGTTATAGACGTGTATGACGCATTGGAGCTGGAAAGCATTATCTATGTCGGCCATTCAGTCGCCGGGATGATTGGTACTTTAGTGTCGATAAAACGTCCTGATTTGATTGAAAAACTGATCATGATCGGATCTTCCCCGCATTATCTGAACGAGCCTGATTACTATGGTGGGTTCGAGGAAGAGGACATCCATGAATTATTGGATATGATGGAAACGAATTATTTGGAGTGGGCCAAGTATTTGGCTCCGATTGCGACGCAAAACGATGAGCTTGCCGAAGATTTTGAAGCTCGTTTGAAAGCAAATGACCCGGCCATCGCCCGCCAATTTGCCGAGGTGACGTTCTATTCCGACCATCGTGAAGACTTGCCGAAAATTTCGGCCCGCACACTTATTTTACAAACAAGTACGGATGCCATCGCCCCTCCAGAAGTCGGCCAGTTTCTTCATGAACAGATTCCGGGCAGTGAGTTAGTAATGATGAAAACAGCGAGAGGGCATAATCCGCATATTAGCCACCCAGAGGAAACCGTTCAAGAAATCCGGCGTTTCATCGACGGGACAGGAGTGTAAAGCAATGGATGAACAATTGAACTATGCACCTTGCGGATACTTTGTCCTGAATGCCGAGTGGGAAATTATTGAGATGAATCAAACATTGAAAGATGCGTTAGGGCTTGAAAAAATGCCTACTTATATGCAGGAGCTGCTGACGGTCCCTTCCCGCATCTACTTTGAGACGTATTTCCTCCCCGCCATTTCGATTCATAAAAAGGTGCGGGAAATGTATTTGAACTTCAAGCTGAATAATCAAACCTTCCCCGTCCTAATCAATGTCAACGAGCGGAATGGCCTCTATGAAGGGATCATTGTCCAAATGAGGACGCGCGATGAATACGAAAACCAGCTGATGATGGCGAAAAAGAACGCCGAGCGCATTCAAAAAGAAACGGACATCGCTAACGAGAAACTGCTCGCCCTCTTGCAGGATGTAGAAGAGAAGCAACAGCAGCTGAAAGAAATGAATGAAGAACTCCAAGTGCTTGCCGCTCGTGATGAATTGACTGGCTTGTTCAATCGGAGGACGTTCCGGAAGGACTTGGCATATGCGATCGAGGAAGCACGCGAAAACGGGGGGCCGTCTATTTCATTGATCATTTTCGATATCGACTACTTCAAGAAAGTGAACGATTTATACGGCCATGCCCTCGGGGATAGCGTACTGATGGAGCTTGCAAGAAAAATGGAGAGCATTATTCAACCGCCCGATGTAGTCGCTAGAATCGGCGGCGAGGAATTCGCAGTCATCCTTCATGAAACGGATATGCATGAAGCGGTCAACAAAGCCGAACAGTTGCGCAAATTCATAGCCGAATCCGAGTGGGAAAGCATCGCCATTACAATTTCTGTCGGAATCGCCCATCTTCAAGATGGCGACACATCTAACATCCTATTCACGAGAGCGGACGATGCGTTGTACGAATCCAAACGCAATGGTCGGAATCAAGTGACGAGCAGGTAGGATCGGTTTGAAAACGATAAAAACAAGGAGCTGGTCACCTGGACCGGCTCCTTGTTTTACTGTAAATAAAACGACGAGCCATCAATCATTTCAACGTCGTCTCTCGCTTTAATTTGCTCAATCAACGTAAAAAGGGCTTTGTCCTTTTGTTTCGCCTCAATCATGCAATCGATTTGCGGAACGGAGCCTTTGATTTCATGTAAAAACCTGAAAAACATGTCTACATCCACGTAATCCGCATGGTGACGGAATTTGTCCTCGCTTTTCGGACTGGAAATGTGCATTTTAATTGGCAGAGGGGATGCCTTCCATGTGTCCACTACACGACCCCATTTATCTTCCCAATTTTCATCACGATGGAAAGCGAGATGGTGATGATAATCAAACACTAGCGGGATGCCCAACTTCTCACATAGATAAAGCGTGTCATCAAGCGTGAATGACGTATCATCGTTTTCCAGCATAATCATCTGTTGAATGGATAAAGGAACATCACTCCAGTTCTCGACAAAGCGCTCAAGCGATTTCTCAGTGTCTTTGTAGTTGCCGCCGATATGAAGGACACAGCGATGGGTCGGATCTAGTTTCATTCCTTTTACAATCAAATAATGCATCTTTAAGTTTTTTACCGAATTGATCAACACATCTTTATTCGGGGAATTCAAGACGACAAAATGGTCAGGATGAAAATCGACGCGCATATCATGCTCTTTTACAAAGCTCCCGATTTCCGCTAACTTCCCTTTCAACGGCCGCATATAATCCCAATCGGACGTTTCTTCATGGGTGGCCAAAGGGATTAGTTTGGAGCTGAAGCGGTAAAAATGGATTTCATTAAAGAGATTATTTTTCAGCAGCCTATGTGTATTCTCCAAGTTCTCCAATGCAATTCGTTCCAATTTGCGGATTGCAGCTTCGCGGTCCTCGGTTTTTTGGAACTGCGCAAACGTCATCGTTTTAGATGGGGACGCATTTTTCAGTTCCATGCTCATCGCCACATACCCCATTCGCACAATCGTCATATTCGCACCTCATCTATGATGTAAAAAGATATGATTAGTCTCTTCCCTAACTGGACAAATATACGGTGCAATCGCAAACGAGCTTTTGATGAAATAAAAAAACGCAAGAATCACTTTCATTCCTGCGTTTCCTAAAAATCTTATTGACCTAATTTTACTGCTGATCAAACCACAGCAGCTCTTTATCATCCACGTCACCGTTATAATTAATGAGAATTTCTTCGCCTGCTTTTATATCTTTATGCGCATAGAAATCAAACGTATGCTTTTCGAAACTGATCTCATACGTTGCATTCGGCTCATAGGAATGATTGAATAACATTCCGTACCCAAGTAGGATTGCGGTATGATTGATGCCGTACTCAAAAGCGTAATCAGAGAGTAACGTTTTCTCGATGTGCGGGTGTTGGTCGTTTGGATATGCAATGACGGGCGCTTCGTGCACCATCGTCCCTTTAGTAATATCACACGTTGCGAATACTCCTCTATTGAATTCTCCATCACTAATGGCAGATGTTTTCACTTCAATAATGTTGCTCACCTTCTCACTTTTAAAAATATACTTTCTAACTATAACATCATTTCACTCATTAGACTGTTTTATTTACTTGAAGGTTGTATTTCCCTGGAAGTGATGACATTCCCAGTTTGATTGGAATACGATAAAGGAGATGAGCAATAAGGAGAGAAGAGATTGCAAATTCATGTCGTTAGACAGGGAGATTCCTTGTGGGAAATTGCCCGCACATATGGTGTGACAATTGATGCGATTGTATCAGCGAACCAATTGGAAGACCCGAATGCATTAGTAATTGGTCAGGCTCTCGTCATTCCGACCGTATCTCGATCAACCGCACCAAAGCCGGTCATTGATGTGAATGCCTATACACTGAATACTGGAGAAACAGGCGCGAGGGAAATCCAAGAAGTCGGCCGTTACTTGACGTATTGGATGCCATTTGTGTACAGCGTGAAAGAAGATGGGAGTTTAACGACTCTCGATGACACGGAAATGCTTAGATCCGCTGCGGCCGAACGAATCGTCCCCATCATAGCTATTACAAATTTCAGTGCTACAGAACCCGGATCTGTACTTGCACATACGATTCTTTCAAGTCGTGAACTTCAGGAAAAGGTCATCGCGAATGTACTCGGTGTGATGAAAGAGAAAGGTTATCAAGGGTTGAACATCGATTTTGAAAACGTGTATCCTTCCGACCGGGAGAACTACAATCAATTTTTGCAACTAGCGGTCGATCGGTTACATCCTCAAGGATATTCCGTATCATCCGCTCTTGCGCCCAAAACGAGTAGTGAGCAAAAAGGATTGCTAGTGGAAGCACATGATTATGAAGCGCACGGTAGAATCGTCGATTTTGTCGTCTTGATGACCTATGAATGGGGTTATCGAAAAGGACCCGCTCAAGCGATTTCACCCATTAATAAGATAAAAGAGGTTCTCGACTATGCTGTCACGGTCATTCCAAGAGACAAGATCTTTTTCGGCTTTCAAATTTATGCACGTGACTGGACGCTTCCTTTCGTTCGGGGATCGGAAGCTGAAACATTCAGCCAGCAAGAAGCGGTCCGTCGAGCCATTCAACATCAAGTCGCCATTCAATATGATACGAAAACTCAATCTCCGTTCTTCCGCTACGCCGATGAACAAGGACGCACCCATGAAGTTTGGTTTGAAGATGCCCGCAGTGCACAAGCGAAGTTTGACATGGTAAAAGATTATAACCTCAGAGGCATCAGTTACTGGGTACTCGGCTATCCTTTCCCGCAAAACTGGCTATTGCTTGGAGACAATTTTACGATACGGAAAAGAGTTTGAATTGTGTGGGTGCCAATTGTGTGGGTGCCTGTGCAAGACACATTTATGACAATTCAAGAAAATGTATAATAATCTAATAGGAAGCCAATCAAAGCTTGATATGATTGGCTTCCTATTTTTATTTATGCAATTGTAGTGTATTATCTGAATAGTTTGCTGCACAGGCACCGAAACAATTTTACTATTAAATCCATCTCTCAATCAAAGACACGTTCAGATTATGAGCATCCACCCGTACATTTCGCCCAATTGGCATGGCATGCATTGGGTGCGTATGTGCACAATCAAAATCAGCGATGATCGGAATCGTAAGCCCATCCAATTGTTCTAACAGCACTTCATACGGGAGCCTGCCTGTTCCCATGTCATCATACTGCTC
This sequence comes from Sporosarcina sp. Marseille-Q4943, assembly GCF_943736995.1. Classification (GTDB taxonomy): domain Bacteria; phylum Bacillota; class Bacilli; order Bacillales_A; family Planococcaceae; genus Sporosarcina. The sequence goes on from NZ_OX031157.1 coordinate 1,229,516, forward strand.
ATGCTTCCCTAACAAGATGGCACCCACTTTGTCGAAGACGCCGTGTAACTTCAACATAGCGAAGTTCTTTTCAACGATTGAAGTAGTTTTCGCACAATCCTCAATTAACAGGATGTCACTTTCTTGAATGTCCGGAAAGTACTCCGTGCCGATAAAACCATACATAGCATTGACGTTCCCGCCTATTAACCGCCCTTCCGCAACCCCGCTATTAACGGAAATCCATTGATTATCGTATAACGTTTTCTCTTTCGTTTTTTCTAACCAGTTTGAAGCTTCATCAGACCACTTTTCCGGTAACGGCGCGGAATAAGGCAAAGGCGTATCAGTAATAAATAAATTCGAAAAGTATTCGTATGTATCATGAACCAAAGGAGGGAACTCCCCAAAGGATGGGATTAAAGCGGGTCCGTAAAATACCGGAATGCCTGTTTTAGCATACAACGCCAGTAACACTGCAGTGGCATCAGAATAGCCGACAACAATCTTAGGATTCCTTTTGAAAGCTTCATAGTCAATATAAGGCAACATACTATTTGAATTCGTGCCCCCGATTGTCGACATAATCAGTTTCACATCAGGATCGCGCAGCAACCTATTTAGCTCTTCCGCTCTTTCTCGAGGTGTGCCCGATCGATAAAAATCCTTCTTGCCCGTTAAACTTCCTTCTTTAATCTGAAAGCCTTTCTCCAGTAAATAGCGCTTTCCTCGTTCATAACGTTGTTTAGCAGTCACGGTCGCTGGAGACGATGGAGTGAAAATGCCTATTGTATCTCCGGGTTTTAATCTAGTAAACATGAATGACACCCTTTCAAACCATTATAAAATGACAGCATTATTATCTTATGCAAGTATAACCCAGTCCAAAAACGGACCGGGTTACCACTAAACACTTAACCGAAAAATAATTACTGCTGTATAATCTGAATCAAGTTGCCGCACGTATCGTCGAAAACGGCTATTGTCACTTCGCCTGCTTTTGTCGGCTTCATCGTAAACGTCACGCCTCGTTCCACTAACCGCTCGTACTCTTTCTGAATATCCTCAACACCGAACATTGTCGCCGGGATGCCATCGGCAAATAGTTTCTTTTGATACTCCTGCGCGGCCGGATGGTTGTTCGGTTCGAGTAAAAGTTCGGTACCGTCTTGAGCATCTGAGGAAACAACTGTTATCCATCGATATGCCCCTGCGGGAACGTCGTGCTTTTTCACAAAGCCCAACGTTTCCGTATAAAATGCCAATGCTTTGTCCTGATCTTCTACGAAAATGCTCGTAACAATGATTTTCATGTACATTTTCCTCCTTAGTCTACATCGCCTGTATGCAACATGCATTAAGTGTAATCAACCAGTTAGCCGTCCGTCAAATTGTGTCGGTGCCTGTGCATGGTGCATTTATGACAATTCAGAACTAGTAATAAATATACGTTATAAATTTAGCTAAAGATTGATTTTACCGGTTTCCCACTTGCATAGGAAAAGGTGTTTTCTTGTATTAAAACGGTCCCCAGTCAATAAGGACCCCAATTGTAAGGAAGATGATGCCGAGCACTGTCCATATGAGCAAGAGCGGGAAAACGAAGCGGATCCACTTCGTCCACGCGACCCCCGCAATGGCCAAGTTCGCCATTAAAATCCCGGATGTCGGCGTAATGACATTCGTGAAGCCATCTCCCATTTTGTAAGCTTGTACTGCCACTTGTCTGGGAATCTCCATCAAATCCGCAAGCGGTGTCATAATCGGCATAACGATGACTGCTTGCCCACTTCCCGATGATACGAGTATATTGAATAATTCGTTGGCAATAAACATAACGATCGCACCACTCACACTCGTAAAAGGAGTCATTAAACTGGCCATCCCTTGAACGATCGTATCTAATATTTTTCCGTTTTCCAGAACTACGACAATTGAACGGGCCATCCCGATAATCATTGCTCCATAGACAAGCCCTTTAGCCCCTTCAAAAAACTCCATAACAAGACGATTCGGTGTTAAACGGCCGATCACCGCCGTCCCCACAGCAATGATTATGAAAATGGCAGCCATTTGATTGAGGCTCCATTCGTATTTGAATACGCCGAAGACATACAACGCAATGCCTAGCACAAGCCATAACAGGACGAGCTTATGTGTGCCTGTAATTTGCACTTCTTCATTTAATTCATCCCGTTCTTCCAACTTCGGGAACGGGTTGCTCCCGAGTACGCTTTTCATCGGATCCTTCTTAATTCGCTTCACATACCACGCCACGTAAAGAATCGTGGAAATCAAGACGGCAATATAAATAATCACCCGGTAGCCGATCCCGGAGAAAAGCGGCAATTGGGCGATTTGCTGCGCCGTTCCTGTCGTCAATGGATCCAAGAACGCGGTGTTGAATCCTGCGTAAGCACCAAGGTAGATAATTGACACCCCAACGATGGCATCCAGCTTCATCGAGCGGGCCAGAATAATGCCGATTGGAATAAAAGCAATCACCGCATTTACAATAATGCCGAGCGTACCAAAAATCGAGAACAAGACCATGACAATAGTGATTAACACAATTTCCTTATTCTTCGTTTTCTCGATTGTTTTCAATATGAGAGCATCAATCGCTCCTGTCGACTCGATGACCGCGAATGAGCCCCCGATGATCAACACTAAGAAAATCAACGGTGCAGAAGCTATCATTCCATCTTGGATCGCTAGAAAAACATCCATCGGACTGACAGCCGAGGACTCGATTTTCTCATAGCTTCCCGGAACGACGACTGTAACACCGTCGACCTCTTCCCTCTGAAATTCACCTGCGGGTATTATGTACGTCAAGATTGCCATAAGGACGAGTATCATGAATAGGATTACGTACGCATCCGGTATGCCTAACGTTATCTTCTTTTTCTTTTCCAAAGCTACCACTCCTTCCTGAATTGTCTTTCTATTCCGTTGACTATTCATATGATAAATCATATAATTTATTTTGACAACGGTGAATTATATGATTTATTACAAAAGAAGGATTGTTGTAGATATGACTTACTATGAAAAGACGAAAAACGAGTACGAGAATCTGACGTCGGGACTAAAGAAGGTCGCTGAAGTTTTGCTGACAAACCCTATCCTGTTCGCCACCCATCCCGCAAAAAAGATTGCCCATGTGCTGGATGTAAGCGAAACGATGGTTGTGCGCTTTTCCAAAGCGATCGGCTATGACGGATTCGGCTCCCTCCAGGCGGACGTCAAGCGCAACCTCTTGACAATCCGGCCTCCCGAGAAGGTGGCTTCTGAAGACAGGCATCCTTTCAGCGGCATTATGGAAAGTGACAGCAATAACATTAACCAGATCGCCGATCACTTGGACTGGGCCATAGCAGAGAGAATCGTCGACTGTTTAGTGACTGCTGACAGCATTAAAGTGGTCGGCTATTACCAATCCTTCGCGTATGCCCATTGGTTTGCGGTTCTTCTGAACACGCTACTAGGCAACACGCAGCTTTACCGCCCCGAAACAGATATCGGCATCACGAAGCAAGGAAATGGTCAATGCGTCGTCATCTTTTCATACTACCGCTATGCACTCGGTACAATCCGATTAGCGGAGGAAGCTAGAGAAAAAGGCAATCAGGTCATCGTCATCACCGATTCCCGCTCTTCGCCGGTAGTTGAATATGCCGACCACGCACTCGTCATACCAATCGCCCAAAAATCCGTGTTGGAAAAAGGGCCGGTCACATTTTCGGTATTGAATAGCCTATTGCTCCATATTGCACACCGAATCGATAAGTTGGATCTCATCAATCCGACAAACAATTATTATATTCAATGAATCAGAGGGGGTTTTATTATGAGCAGAGCAACAAAGGAACTGGTGATGGAGACATTTAATCATTTACATGCCAATCCGGAACTGAGTTGGGAAGAAGTGAACACGACTGCATTTATTAGAAAAAAGTTGGAAGAAGCTGGCTGCACGGCGACTGTATTTGACGATTGCACAGGTGTCATCGGCGAAATCGGAAACTTCTCAGGAGACGTGCCAATCATTGCACTCCGCGCGGATATGGATGCATTGTGGCAAGAAGTTGGCGGAGAAATGAAAGCGAATCATTCGTGCGGTCATGATGCTCATATGACAATGGTTCTTGGAGTGCTGCAGAGTATTAAAGACAGAATGGATATTTTGGAACGCATAGGGATCCGATTCATTTTCCAGCCGGCTGAAGAAGTTGGTGCAGGGGCATTGAAACTTGTGGATAAAGGGGTTGTCGATGATGTCGATTTCTATTACGGAATCCATCTTCGACCGTTCCAGGAAACCGATAACGGCAAAGCCGCTCCCGCTATTCTCCATGGCGCAACCGGTACCATTCAATTCGAAATACGCGGAGATGATGCGCATGGAGCCCGTCCGCATCTTACCCAAAATGCGGTTGAGATCGGAACTTATATCGTGAACGCCATCCATACGATCCATCTAGACCCGACTATTCCCCACTCCGCCAAAGTGACCCGCTTTCATGCAGGTGGTCGGAGCACGAACATCATCCCGGGTAGCGCCACACTTGCAGTCGATTTGCGCGCACAACAGAATGAGACAATGGATATGCTTGTAAAGCGGGTACATGAGGTTCTCGAATCCGCCCGTTCGTTATTCAATGTAACAATCAATATTACCGAGGAGTACGGCATAGCTGCAGCGGAGGTCCATCCGGAAGCTGAAGCGATTGCGAGAAAAGCGATTGTGGCCGTCTTGGGGGAAGAAAATACGACGGACCCGATCATTACGCCGGGCGGAGATGATTTTCATTTCTATACGATCAAGAAACCGCACTTGAAGGCAACAATGGTCGGGCTTGGCTGCGGCCTGAAGCCCGGTCTACATCATCCGAACATGACATTCGACCGGGATGCCATGTTCAATGGCATCGACGTCCTTACGAAGATTCTTGAATTGCATGCGAAAGGGGAAAAATAAGCATATGAAATCCATAACAATCAAAGAAGTTGTCCTCCACCATATTAACGTCTCCCTCATTGCACCGTTTACGACAAGCTTTGGTACGATGCAACATAAGGATGTTTGCTTAGTGGAAGTGATTGACGAATCAGGGATGTCCGGCTGGGGAGAAACTGTAACGAGCAATGAGCCATATTACAACGAGGAAACAACTGCGACGACCGTGTACATGCTGAAAGAATTCCTCATCCCCCGCCTGATCCATAAAGAAATCAAGCATGCCGAAGATGTACACGACATGTTACAATTCGTCCGTCGCAATAACATTGCAAAAGCCGCCATCGAAACAGCGGTATGGGATGTATTCGCAAAGAAAAACGGGAAATCGATTGCTGAACTTCTTGGCGGTACGAAGCAGGAAATAGAGGTCGGGAAAAGCATCGGAATCCAAAAGGACCCGGCCGCGCTTGTCGACAAGGTCCGCCAGTATGTAAATGAAGGATTCCGCAAAATCAAAGTGAAAATCAGCCCTGGGGCGGATCTAGACTATATCGCGGCAGTCCGCGAAGCATTTCCCGATATTCCGCTCATGGCAGATGCAAACTCCGCCTATACGCTCGCTGATATCGAGCATTTGAAAAAGCTAGATCCGTACAATCTGCTCATGATTGAGCAACCGCTTGCCCATGACGATATCATTGATCACGCCTCGTTGCAGAGAGTAATGAGAACGCCAATCTGCCTCGACGAAAGCATCCATTCTTTAGAGGATACGAGAAAGGCGATCGAACTCGGAAGCTGTAAAATTATCAATATTAAAATCGGACGGGTCGGCGGTCTCACTGAATCGAAACGAATCCATGACCTATGCCAGGCAAACGACATCCCCGTCTGGTGCGGTGGTATGCTCGAAACGGGTGTAGGACGCGCGCACAATGTCCAACTGACGGCACTCTCGAACTTTACTATCCCTGGAGACACTGCACCCTCCTCCCACTACTGGGAAGAAGACATTGTCACTCCTGAAATCACAATGGACCACGGAATCATCCTTGTCCCGTCCGGTGATGGAATAGGCTATCAAGTGGACGAGGAGAAGTTGAAGAAAGTACTGGTTAGCAGGGAAACGATTACGTCAGCTGAATCACCCCATCCAATTCCATCTTAAAAAACAAATACCTGCATCGGGCTAACCCCGTGCAGGTATTTTTAACAAGCAATCACTTAGCGGTCTTCTCCAGCTTCTTCGCCAATTTTATTGCCCCTACAAGAAGGAGGACAGCAAAGACTAAGGGGACGAGAATTGCCAACAGAGCATTAACACCATTTGGCTGCTCTCCGAAAACAACCGTTAACAAATTGGCAACTCCGTGCGAGGGTGATGGTAGGCCAAGCCATTCAGTTACCATTGGCGAAATAAACATTCCGAACACTACACCAAGGATTAGATATAGAATATATTTTTTCTTCATTCTCCTCACCTCGCCTATACTCATAGATCCCATTCCGCGAATCCTCTACAACACCTTGATGAACCATATTAAAAACATCAACGTTAGTACACCGATTCCTATTAGCGCACTAATCTTTGTATACTTAATAGCCTCGTCTGAAATATCGGGGGCCTCGTTATACATCCAACGCTTCCCCCACATAATCGCATCTTCCGGATAGTTATATTGAAGAAAAAAGATAATATACACGGGGCTGAAAAGAATAAAGGTAAAAATGAATGTCAGCATGCCGCTCCCTCCTATACCGTACTTCATTACTACATACGGATGTCGGAGTCGAAAGTTTCAGAAATCAAAAAAAGTGCCCAGCGCATTAAAAAAACTCATCCATCAGTTGGTAATAATCAACCCTGGATTCATCTACATCCGTAACCCCATATCCCGCAAGAAAGTAAGGCACGTATTCCTTGCCAAAATTACTGGAGATGCTTCGTATCGCCAATGCCAAATCTTGATACTTGTCAGCAACTCCCGCCCTGCCCCAATCAATGAGGCCGCTCACTCTTCCATTTTCAACAACTATATTCGGCAAACAAAAATCACCGTGGGTAATAACGAGCTCCTCATGCAATGGCTTATTGAAGATGAGCTCTTCGAAGAGTTCCCCAGCCTTCCTCCCTCTTCGTCCCTCATCAAAATCATCTTCATCGACCTGTTCTTGTTCTACTCTTTTTTTCGCTTCCTTTATTTTCACATCCAAGCTTAGAATAAAAGGACAATCATCGACACTTACACGATGTACCGCCTTAAGTCCAGACCCTACCGACTCCAACATCGAAGGCAAAACGGCTCGATGTGATTGATCAGAAGCATTCACGCCTTTAATTTCAGACGTTAACAAGTATTCGTTTTCCTCGTCCTCCCCGTAGAAAAGCACACGCGGCACAGGCAGCTTTCCTTCCAACCACTCCAATTTCACTTTTTCATCATAGAGACGTTCAACAGAATTTATCGGCTGCACTTTCAAGTATTGATTCGAATGAGAACCTTTTAATAGGAAGGTCTTCGCTTCCGAATGGCCAATTGTAATCGGTTCCCACGAGAATCCATTTGTTAATTTCGCTAAACTTGAAGGTACTTCTATCAAATGAATCTCCTCCTTTTTCACAATCTTTATAGTTTCCACATTACACGACAGGCACCCGGGATAACAAGCTTGACTATTCGAACAATCCTTCCAAAAAATCCAGAACCATTCATTCCATATGCATAGAATAGGATAGAAGATTCATAATCACGACGACCACTTAGAAGGAGAAGATGGAGAACATGAAGAAAGCAATGGGGAAATGGGAGCAAAGTGTATTTTTACAGCAAGATCCAGTAGTCGCAAGGCATATTCCGGAAACGGTCATTTACAATGTGGACATTTTGGATGATTTCTTGAACCGCCATCCGTCTGTCTACGTGAAACATAATACGACGGGCCAAGGCAGAGCGATCTTAAAAATTCGTAAAAGTAACGGCGGTCACTACTATGTCAATGGATTTACAATTCAAGGAACACCTGTACAACAAACCGTTTCGACAGTTACTGAAATTCAGCAGATCCTTCATCCATTTATAAAATTGGGCAGAGTAAGCGGTCCCTATATTATTCAAGAAGCTATACAAAGCTCCACAGAAAATGGACAGCCATTATTAATTCGGGTTCATATTCAAAAACTGAAGAACGATTGGGTCATTGGTGGAATGTATGGGGCAATCGCAAGCAAACTGGCGACTGAAAGCGGGGTTGTGAATTCCCATAGGGGCGCTACCGTCATGACCATTTCCGAAGCATTATCACTTACAAAATTCAAAAACAATCAACAGGATGCGGTAAAGAAGTTAGAAGAGGTTGCAATTGCAGCAGCGAAGGTCATCTATTCCGTTGTGCCTAATAGAGATTATGGAATGGACTTCGGGGTCAATCAAGACGGAGTGCCTGTCTTAATTGAAGTGAATACAACACCGGGCATCGGCTCATTTGCAAAAATTGAAAATGGAGCACCTTGGAGACGAATTGTTGAGATCCGAAAAATGCAGAGTGAACCCTAAGCGTATGCATAAAAAAATGAACGCATGTCACTCATACATGCGTTCCTCTTTTTATTCAACCACATATCTCACTTACAGAGGCACCCGTGTCTGCAAGCTCCACACACCACTTTTCGTCAATTTATCAATATGGACTTCAATATCCCCACCTAAATAGACCGTCTCACCTTTAATCGCAACGACCATCGCCTGAACGACGGGATCACTATTATTTTTTTGATAAACATCGCCGATTTTAGGTATATGGATTGGAGGTGTATGGTGTTCCTGCATCTGCGCTTGCGCGTTTGCTTCATGCGCGTCAGGCTGTGCCCGATCAATGATTGTCGCACCCTCTTCCAGCCCCGGTACCATTACCCAATACTCGCTATGTCTGATTCCATTCGATTTATTGCTAATTACACCGTTCGCTTCGATTGAAGATACCGTTTCAATCGCGTGAAGGTGGTGATGGTCAATGGAGTCGGGTTTAGGATTGATAATTAAAATATAATCACCGACTTTTGCTTTCACTTCTTTATGAAGCGTATATCGTTGATAATTGAACGTAAAACTATCCAAATGCTTCGGCCGATACAATGTAATTTCTCTCGCAGTTACGAGCCGCTGCTCCAAATCTTCAAGTCGAATAAGATGGACAGACTTCCTGAAGAATGGGTTTACAGAGTACACTTTATGCAGTTTGTTTTGATAATAAACAAATTGTCCTCTTCTAACGTTTAATAGGTTCACTACGACCCCACCTTATGATTTTTTCTAGTTTCCAATCACTCTTTTTGCTGTATGATTTTATAAAAGGATACGACCATTAATATGATAATAAGGGAAAGAGGCAACGCCGATATGATGAGCATATTTTGAAAGCCTTTAATACCACCAGAGTACATGACAATGGCGGCCATTGCAGCTAATGCGAGCCCCCAAACGATTTTGACGACATTGGAAGGATTCAATTGTCCACCCGTACTGAACATGCCGAGTACAAATGTTGCCGAATCCGCGGATGTAACAAAGAATATGGCAATGACAAACACGGTCATGAAGGATAGCACCGTTCCAAGTGGATAATGCTCATACATACCGAATGTCACCGTTTCTGTCACTAATGTGGACAACTTGGCAAGCCCGTTTTGCTCTAAATATAATGCCGAGCCGCCAAAAACGGCAAAGAAGATGAATGTCACAAGTGTAGGAGCGAGTAAAACGCCTGCGACAAACTCTCTGATTGTCCGGCCTTTTGAAACACGTGCAATGAACATGCCTACAAATGGCGCCCATGAAATCCACCATGCCCAATAAAATATCGTCCACTCATTGATCCATTGGCGCTGATCGCCATTCAACGGTTTCAGTTCAAAACTCATTTCAATGAAGTTTCCTGCATATTTACCGATTGACGTTGTAAATAGATTTAAAATGTACATGGACGGACCGACAATAAACAAGAGAACTAATAGGATAAATGCAGCGACAATATTGATCGTACTCAAGTATTTTATTCCACGTCCAATACCCGACCATGCGGATACAATAAATAAGACCGTTGAGATAAGTAAAATGATCAATTGAAACCAAAACGTTTTAGGGGCGTTAAACAGATACGTGAGGCCACTATTAATTTGCGCTGACCCGAATCCGAGTGTGGATGCGACACCTACAACAGTCGCGAAAATCGCAAGCGTATCGACAATATGTCCAACCGTCCCACGCATGACTTTCTTGCCGAACAATGGCTCAAGCGTGGCACTAATCAACCCGGGCGCGCCAACCCTGAATTTAAAGTAAGCGAGCACAAGTGCGACAATGCTGTACAGCCCCCAGCCATGAAGGCCCCAGTGAAACATCGCGTATTGAAGTGATTCAATGATCGCCTGATCTGACCCTGGCGTTGCATTCGGCGAACTGATGAAAGCATGTGAAATGGTTTCCGCTGTCGTAAAGAACATCAGTCCAATGCCCATACCTGCGCTGAACAACATCGCAAACCATGCAAGTAAACTAAATTCAGGCTTCTCATTTTGTCTTCCTAACTTCACCTTGCCAAAACGGGAAAACATAATATAAAAGCAAAAACTAATCATCGCAACAATGACGAATATGTAAAACCATGCAAAGTGATCATAAATAAATTCGGTCGCAGATACTGTCAACACGTTCAAACTATTCGGGGCAAATGAACCCCAAAGCACAATCGCTATACAAATAACGACTGCATACCAAAACACCCTTGTAATATGCAACAAAATTCCCCTCTCTCCTGAATTACACTATAAAACGAGCCGCCTATCCGATTTAAAAAATCGTCATAGACGGCAAGCAAAGATACGGCAATCAATTATACCCTCTTAAAAAAACTTGAAACCTTTCGTGTCGGTGCCTGTGCAAGACACATTTATGACAATTCATCTCGAGTAATAAAAATACGATAAAATCTTGATGTTACTCGATTCCCTCTTTCATTTATGCAATTGTAGTGTATAGTCCGAATTGTGTCGGTGCCTGTGCACAGTGCAATTATGACAATTCATAAAAAGTGATAAATATTCACAAATACTCAGCTGAAGCCCATCGTTAATGGGTTCTCTATTTCGACTATACAATTGTAGTGTATAATCTGAATTGTGTCTTGCACAGGCACCCCACATGTGATGGTACCCACATGATACAAAAAAACAGACACCCCTCCCCGGGATGTCTGCCTTCAATTACATATGAGTATCAATCACTTGGTATATATAAGTATGAATAATGGGACCCATTTTCTCGACTTTGACACCAATTTCAATTAGATCTGTCTTGTTATGGTCCGGCAGTCTTAAAGAGAAAGATCCTTTATTCTTTCCGACAGCATGGAACACGTTGCTTCCCGCATCTCTTGTAATGTCAGCGATTTGTTCAGCCTCTTTTGGTAGTACATGCCTACCTATGTCATAGTTTGCTCCGAGATCCACTGAGGCAGTCGGTTTTTCCTCCAATATCCTCAAACTATAATAAAAATGTGGAGTTAAACTTACCGCTTCGATTCCATAACGCACTTCTTCTCCGTCTTCGAAACGGACAGTGGCAATATATTGACCTGGTTTATCAATCATAATACGGACATTATTATAATTGCCTTCACTATCGGTCACATCGGAATCGCTGCATGCGGAACGACCGAAAGTAAGACATTTCCTGAACTCCATATTGTCAGAAATTTTCTCTCCGTCCATCGTGGAAAGGGATACGTTTTGGACCTGTTTTTTACCCCTTACATCGAGTGCGGCTAGGGTAGGCAAAATATCTTCTGTCCTTTCCAGCGTCAACTTCAGTTTGCCTTCCACTTCTTTAATGTGCACAAAATATTTTCGATAATATTTCTTATCCGGATTCCCTGAATAGACCAAAGCGACTTGGAATGTACCCGTTCCTTCTTTAAGCGGGACTAAGTGGATTTTATCCGTAGGACCACGATATGATTTATCGCTCCCTTCAACAGCATTGAACAGAGCAGACTCATTATGATTGGAATCAAACATTTTAAACTGTTCCCATTGATAGTCGCTTGCGCGGACCGTTACAATTTGCGACTTTGCTTCTTCCGTTGCTTTCAACATTTTAGCAGCTTGCCCTCTTGTAATGGAGACATTCGGGCTGAACCTATCAGAACTCGTTCCTGTTGTGATGCCAAGTCTATAAATGCTCATAATGCCCGGATCATGGCCGGTTCCTCTTTTAACGTCTTGGAAAGGGTTTGTATGCGATGAGAAATTATAGAGCGGCAAATCAAACGCTTTGACGAGTATCGAGGCCATCTGCCCACGCGTAATCGGATCGTTCGGACCGTAACGACCATCTCCATAACCGTTGATGATGCCTTTTTGCGCCATCGCTGCGATCGCTTTATAGTAGCCGTTCGCTGTTGAGACATCTTTGAACCCCGGATTTTTCACGTTCGTCGTGTCCAATTTAGTCATCTTTGCGATGATGGCAGCCGCCTGTCCTCTCGTGATGGAATTACCAGGTTTGAATGTGCCATCCGGATAGCCTCCGATAATTTTCCGTTCTGCCAGCTCATTTACCGCTTCTGCGAAATGCTTTGATGCAGGTACGTCTGAAAATCGCTCAGTGCTCGCTGCGAACGTGCCAGATAAAGGCAGGCTGCATGCAAGTAACAGTGCGCCAAGTATCATAAGAAGTTTCTTTCTCACTTGTAATCTTCCTTTCTATTCTAGTTACAGATTTCAGTAAGTTGTAAATTGTGTCGGTGCCTGTGCAAGGCACATTTATGACAATTCACCTTAAGTAATAAAAATACGAGAGAATCTTTATATTACTGGATTCTCTCTCTCATTTATGCAATTGTAGTGCATAGTCTGAATTGTGTCTTGCACAGGCACCGTCTAAAACGGGCAGCAAAGAGTGCATGGAAAACCAGGTTAGCGCGTCCTCTATATTAAGCGGTTGGTTGACGGCTATTACTTCTGGACAGCTGCCAACCTGGTTTCCAAAATTGTGTCGGGGGTCCCATCCCCCTTCCTGCACTATTCTGCGATCACCCAACGGTCTGAGCCTGCATCCCGTTTCATATGAAACACTTGCTCCGCTACCCCTTCTCTCCCATATTGGTAGCGGATTTCAACTTCATCTTCAGAAACAGGAGCCGCTGTACGATAGGATGCCTCTAAAAACAGTTCACCTAACCGGCTCAGTTGTGCGAACTGCGGTGTTTCCGGCAAATTGCCGTACCCTAACAAATCGTCGTACAAATACAAATCAAAATATTGCTCCGGCGTATAATCACCGGTAAGCTGACCGGTTAAATAATCGATGTACATCGATTCGGTATGCTCTTCCGTTGCGATGCCTACAACTTGCCCGTAGATTTTATGAACTGGCGTAATCGTCGCCCCTTGCACCGTTTTACTAGCAGGGAAGTGGTTTAATAATAAATACTCCCGCGCATTCAACAGCGTATCGTAGCCACCTACAATCGTGACTCCCTTATCTGCATAACGATCCATCAGTTCCGATTGCAACGGCTTGCCGTTAATCCTCAACTCACCGTTCTTCAGTACGACACGATCGCCCGGGACCGCAACGACCTCGTAATAGGCATCGTTATAAGTCGGCAAATGGCTTGTCGTATTTGTCATCGTCCGAACAATGTCGCCTGCCTCATACACAACTTCATCGAACAATCTTTCCTGGCGTTCAATGACCGTATGGAAAGAATCCGTGCTCCCATTCAACGAAAACCTTTCCTTATCGACATAATGCAGACCGTCGACTTCATCAAAATACGGTAACGCCGCGAATTCCTCATAATCTACGTCAGACAGTTGCTTCGTCTTCTGGAGTGCCGAGATTTTCGCCAAATCATCGAGCGGATCATATGGATCACCCGGCCCCTTATTTGCAGAAAAATAATTCGTAGGGTCAATTGCGAGAAATAAAACCATTGCCACTACCGGAAGCGCTGCCGACACAAACACCACTTGCCAAGAAAACTTTCGAGCCGGTTTGTATAAGCGTTCATGCACCCGCTGTTTGATCCGCCTTTCCCGCATCGATGTATCACCCATCATTTCATCGAGCTTTCGTTTGAAATCGCTCAATTGCTCTCCACCTCCTCTTCGTCAAAAAACTCCTTCAGCTGCTGCCTTGCCCTTCGCAGCCGTGTTTTCACGGTATTTTCATTCAGATCCAGATAGCTTGCGATTTCTGCGATCGGCTGCTCATCGTAATAAAATAAAATTAACGGCTCCCGATATTTCAACGGAAGCTTGAATAGATTCTTTTCAAGCGAGGCGAGCCGCTCCTGCTCCAACACGACTTCGTCAACGCCTTTTTCCGAAGCAAAAATTGTATCAAACAACACATCTTTTTTATGCTTCCACGAGCGCAAATAATCTTTTGCACGATTCGCAGTTATTTTCGTTAAATAGGTCTTTAATGATGCCTCATTGCGAAACTGGTCACTCTTTTGAAAATACGTAACAAATACTTCTTGCACAATATCCTCGGCAGTCGACCAATTCTTCACATACAGATAAGCGATGCGAACTAAATAACTCGAATGCTCATCCATTACTTGATCAATACTACTCATTTACGAACCCTCACCCTCTTCTAAGGCCACGTCATGTCCCCCTCCACATACGCAACAAATTGCTCAAATGTTTTTTTCTCTGTCATGCCGTATCGGTTTACTTCGTAATTAGATGTCTTCCGATTTGCATACCCTTCATTCGTCGTAAAGCCGATCAACAACCCTGCCTCTTTCGCCGCCGCTATGAAATGATCATTATAATGCCCATACGGATACGCGATTGAAACCGCCGCCGGCACTTGCTCGATATTCCGGCGCAAATCCAAAAGGATCTCTTCCTTTGAATGATCTAACGCAACCCCTGCACCCGAATTCTCATTCAGTGAATGCAATTCATATGTATGGGCTTCGAACTGGAACACATCCTCCAGCTCAACCAAATCCGACGCGGTAAAAAATTGCAGCGGACCTTCCCCATCAAACAGCTGCGCTCCCTGTGCCCGATCGGTTCGTGAAGAAATAATGTGTTGAAGTGCACTGAACCCGTATTTCTTTAAAATCGGATAAGCATATTCCTTCGTCGATAATAACCCGTCGTCGAACGTAATGAGCACCGCTTTGCCCGGTACAACAAGGCGCCCTTCCAAATAATCATACAGCTGATGCGCCGACAGCGTCTCGAAATGATGATCCGCCAAGTACCTTATCTGCTGCTCAAACGATTCCACTGAAATTGTACTGTTCATCGTTTTCATAGACTCGCGCGGCAAAATATGATGGTAGACAAGCACCGGCAGCCCCTCGTCCAGAGCAACGGACTGCTTATGAATATACCCCGGCCGCTCCCCGATTGTAAGGATAAACCAATCCCCTTCCTCCCGCACGACCGGATAGCGATAGCCTTCTTCCATCTCCATAATAACACTGCTCTCTACATCCGCACCTTCGTAAACTGCGGTCTTTTGCAATGTGTGAACAGCTGCGAACCGCTCCGTCTGCACAACCGTCGTGAGCTTCTTTCTTTCGACCGTCCCTTCCCCCTTACGGACAAAGACAGCCATATTTCCGAGGCGAAGCTCATAATACACCTCATCCTCGCCTGTGACAGCAACAGGCTGATCCGCCTGCAACTCGCCAATCCGAGTCAACGCCTTCCCCTTCATATATATCGGCTGACGTTCTTCCAATGTCAGCACCCGCTCAAATTCCTTCTTCATAACAAACCGATCCGTGTCTTGCGCAAACACTCTTCCTTCTGACTTAATCAAAAACCATATCGCACCAACACTTATGATTAATACAATCAAGCCCACTACGACAGGCATTTTGCTAGAAATCTTCCTCATACCTTTACCTCCACTGTCAATCAAGCAACGTACAGACGGAGATTTTCAGAAAAAGTTTCAAAGTTTTTTTAGAAAGATTTATGAACTCCAAAGGAAAAAAGCTACAAAGCGGAAATGACCGTTATCTCTTTTGATTGAACTAAAGCGGAATTGGAAAGAATGAGGTGAAAAGCTGAGGAGATGATTCTCTTGATAAGTAGATATTATGAAGACAAAAAAGTGTTTTGTTTTATCTGTCGCAAAATCACCTTTTTCACTTACAGAGATTCACATCATAATAGTGGAGTCGAAAGCCATTGTAGCGAATGCATAGAAGTGTGGTTTGAATGGCAGAACAGGGCAGTTGAACGGGAGTTGAAAAAGTGGATTGACTATAATCGAACCAAATTTTCTGTAGAGAGATTTATTAGTTTGGAAGAGTGATGCCTACCCGAGTGTTATGTAATGGCATTAACACTTAGTTTCCAAGTCACGAAATGACCATATGATTCGGGAAATGAACGATTCGTGGGAATCGATGTACATTTCTAGATAGGCTAACGAATGGCAAAAAATGACCGCCTAATGCTGTAACATTATGGCGGTCTATAATAGCATGTTCCTACAAGGGGATCAGTTCGGGTATGAAAATAATTTATCCATTATTAGCCAACACTCAAGATGGATTTTTTTATGTTCACGATAAACGAGCATCCAGTATCTTGGTTAACTTCTCTTTACGCTCCTCCGACGTAACAATACAGCCGACTTCAAAAAACCTCGTCGAAATCTTTAATTCATACCCACTATTCACTTCAGGGGAATACCCGTAAAAGCGGTGGTTCGTATCAATTTGTTCGAACTGATACGATTGAATCCTTTTCCAAGGTACAAATCGCCCTCCGCACAACACCCCGTCTTCCACAATCGCAAACAGATTCCAAGATTGATTAAAATTAATGAGAGCAACGAGAGGGATGATTAAGTAAGGAGTTTGAATAGTACTGTCTTGCAATTTAAATACAGCTAAGAGAAGTAAACCGAGAAGGGTAACACCCATCACAAAAAAACCGGATTTTTGTTCGGAGATGACAGGCAAATTGACTGCTTTTTGCGGCTGTCTTCGGATCGCTTTCAAGTCTTCCTCCGTGATGGGGAAAACAGCAGGTCTTTTCAGTTTAATGATTAACCGAATGAACCGGAAACAGAGATAGCCTAGTAGTAACAAAAATAAAATATTCGTTAATATTTTCATCTTAGATTTCTCCTAGTCACATTCAAAGCATTATCATAAGATAAATGATCTAGCTTATTTATAAACTTGACGACCCGAATGTCTTCCCTGAGTTCAAGCAAATGGATTCCTGTATCCCCTGTTGGAAATACTACATCTCCAATAGGCAGATTGAAAAACGCATTAAAAAGATTCGAAATCAATCCCCCATGGGAGACGATGGCAACTCTCTCATAATCCTTATAATCATGTATTATCTCCCGAAGTATCCTTTCTGCCCGATAACGAAGATCAAGTGCGGACTCTCCATCTTGTATCGGGATATGTACCGGCCTGCCGCCTTTAGGCAACGGATACTTGATTGCCGCTTCTTTTCTCGACATTCCAGCTAAAACCCCATTATTAAATTCTCTTAACTCATCATAAAACCGTATTTCGCAACCGATTGCCTCCTGCAAAATTCGCGCTGTCCCACTTGCCCTCTTCAAAGTGCTCGATAATATGATTTCAGGCGGATATTCTGTTGCAACAGCCGCAGCCATCTTTCTTGCTTGCACCTCTCCTAATTCGGTCAACGGAAAGTCCGCTCTTCCTTCATGAACTTCCAATAGATCCGCTTCTGATTGGCCGTGCCTAATGATCAGTATTTCCATCTTTCTCCCCACTTTCTATAAATAATCCCCCATCAATCCTACCATATAACATCATAGCAATCTTCCAAATTTCTGATTAGTCACATAAAAACCAAACAACAAAATTAACATTCAGGAGAGGTGTAATGAAACGTTATTCCCATATAATTCATGTATTCTTTTAACATTAAATAGAATAAAATATTCACGTGTTAGAAATTTATTAAGGAATGGGGTCAAGCCTTTGAAGGCGGTTCGTATTTTATTAGTTTTACTTGTTACTTTTAGTCTATTTTCTGTACCGCACACTTTTGCAGCAGAAAAAACCATCGATCAATATTACATAGCTGATGTAGATTACAGCCATGGGGCATACGAACAATTAGAACGGTTCTTGTATGCAGATATCATAGATGGATATGAAGAAACAGAAGTTTATGAAGAAGATGGAGAAGTATATGAATATACTTCAGTCCTTTTAAAGCCAGAAAATAGTATTACACGTGCACAATTCACAAAGATACTAGTTAATGCTATGAATTTAACAAGTGGTGACATAAACAAAACGTTCCCTGATGTTAAATCTTCAGCCTGGTATTATAACTATGTCCAAATTGCTAGCAGCAGAGGGATTATTACTGGAAAAGAAGATGGAACCTTTAAACCAAATGATAAGATTACTCGTGCTCAAATGGCTGCTATGATTTATCGTGCATTTAATGAGACGGTGGATTTCTCAACAACAGGAAAAACTTTTAAAGATGTTACTCAAAAAAACTACGCTTATGAAGCAGTTGTAAAAACAGCAGGCGTCGGAATCGTAAATGGGTACGGAGACGAGTTCAAACCGAATAATTTCGCTAAACGTTCCCATGCGGTATTGATGATCGACCGTGCATTACATCTGGAACCCGGAACAGCTGAAGACGAACTTTCAGTCATTCAAACTGTAAATCGTAACGTCTCAGAAGAGTTGTCACTATCCTCTGATGAACAAAATAGTGAAGCGTTGGAAGCTCTTTACCGTGAAACGACAATGGGTTACCAGCTTGCATATTCGCTTGATAGCCAGAGCCTACTAGATGACCCTGAATTTTCAATCGGCTCCATTAAGATGGAGCAAGTCGGAGAGCATACAAGCAGCATTATTTCCTTAAACAAACGTTTTGCAGAAGTTAAGATCGACAATTTAAAAGTTAATGTTTCTATTAGCGAACCAGACATGAAGTTTGAAATGACAATTGATCTATCAGGAACTGCCTATGTAAAGAAAACAGAAGACGGCACTTGGAAGATTTATAACATTGTCTATGATGATGAGGACTATGAGGATACGCTAACCGAAACTATGGCAGGTAATTAACCTAAAAAAGATTCCCCACTCTACTTTAATGAGGCGGGAATCTTTTTTTGATGTAGATATAAAACTTCCTACACGGAAAGGTTCTACTCGACAAATACATACGACTGAAAATGTCGGTATTTCCCGGGCAATGGAGTTTTCTGTCGTAACCTGTTTCAATCACTCACGCATTCGAAAATCTGCTTCAATCCGTTCTTTCCAGTTTTCCTCTATTTTATTATGCGTCCGCAAGGAACTGATTGTTTCACTGATCACATCGTAGTTCAACTGCGTTCCATCACTGTCTGCAAAATAGTTTGTAGCCCGATCCTCTTCAATTCCGAAGAGATTTGCAGTGGAAATGGCATCAATGTTCGCACCGAGAAATAAAAATTCCCATCCATAATTACTCTTTTGATGCTCAATCATGTTGCGTACTTTTTCATAGGTGAATTCCCGACTGGCATTTTCCATGCCATCCGTCGTAATGACGACCATTACATTTTCCGCACGTTCCTCTTCTGCAGCACGTTTCTGTGCATTGCTTAGTGTTACAATCGTTTTTCCCACTGCGTCCAATAGCGCAGTCGTCCCTCTCACAAAATACTCATGATCCGTCATCGGTTTAATGCTACGAAGGGTAATGCGATCATGCAGCAATTCATAGCCGTCATCAAAAAGGACGGTCGTAATCACAGCTTCCCCCGGTCCCTTTTTCTGCTTTTCCAGCATGGCATTATACCCTCCGATTGTGTCGCTTTCCAGACCACTCATAGACCCACTTCTATCGAGAATAAATACCAGTTCAGTTAACCCTTTTTTCATATCGTTAGCCTCCTAACCATTATTTGTATGTTAAGAATAGCATCCAAGAAGCGCCACTAGGTCGCCTGCAAAGCGACAAACGTTCATACACCTAGCAAGTTTTGTTCAAAAGCGAACAACGCCTCATTGATCTCAAAAAGGTTATAATTTTCTTCAGTTATGAAATACTCGATAATCAAGTCGAATTTGCTACTCGGCGAAAGAGCGAATCCCGCCTTCAGCAATAGATCCTTCGTTTCATCCAAATTCAATTGCAGAGCGATAGCGAACGCAATTGCAGTCGTTTTTTTAGGTCGATAGTGGATATCATTACGGATTTTCGAAAAATGTTTCCGATCGACATTCGCCCGTTTATAGATTTGCGCATCTGTCATCCCTTTTTTGTCAATCCAACGGAGCAACCTTTGGGAAAACGTTTCATCTAATTGCCTCACGACATCTTCCAAGCTTCGACTACTCTCACGAATCGCTTTCTCCATTGGAAAAAGCTCGTATTCACTTTCAAGATTATGGAATATATTTTCGTCGACATAGTTGGCCTCAATAAATTCAGATATCGACACCATGAGTTTCTCCGGCAGCACTATAAAAGCCCCCCTCTAGATAAGCATGATAAAAAGCCATCTATGTCGATTTTTCGAATCACATAGACGGCTTAATTCTTAAATAATTTTGATTAGTACCCAAACTTAGTTTTCGGGTCTACGGATGACGAGTACATCACATTTTGCAGAGCGTACAATGTTTTCAGAGACGCTCCCCATGACGAAGCGTTCGACTTTATTCAGACCCGTCGCACCACAAATAATTAGATCTGCACTCAGTTTGTTCGGGAGCTCTTTTGCAATCAATGCTTTTGGTGAGCCATATTCGACAAGTACATTGACGTTTTGCACACCAGCTTGTACGGCTTCCGCTTTGTATTTGTTCAGCATTTCCTCTGCAGATTTATAGGCGCTTTCCGCGATCGAACGGTCATAAGCCTCAACAGAAGAATACGATCGAGTATCGACGATGGTAACTAAATTCAATGTGGCATCGTTACGGTCGGCAATTGCCGCCGCCTTTTTGAAAGCCCAACCCGACTCATCAGATCCATCTATTGCGACAATTATTTGTTTGTATACGAGCGTCATAGATCTCACTCCATTCTTATTCATATTTACTACTTCGACAGAAAAGGATGAGTTCCTTCCCAATTATAAAAAAAGCCCTCATTTTCCGACAAACTTATTACACTCTGTAGAAGAGCGTAGGTTGTTTACAAACACCCGATACAGGAAATGGTTGATATGCAGTGTAATCTACTATGATACGAAGGGGCAAAAAACAATGGCCAATCAAAACCTGGACATCATTACGTATTTTCAAAAACTTGATCGCAGCTTTTTCATGGATGAACTGAAAGAATTCGCATATATGGACGAGGCCATCCCGATCGGGCATGAACAAACGATTTCCCAACCTTCCCTCGTACTCGAAATGACATTGGCACTCGATTTGCAGCCCGACTCAAAAGTGCTGGAAATCGGAACGGGTTCCGGCTACCAGACCGCCCTTCTCGCCGCCTTCTCGAACACCGTTTGCACAATTGAACGAATTGCCGCCTTGCATGAGCGGGCAAAAGAAAGGTTGAAAAAAGCAGGCTTCTCTAACATCCAATTCAAGCTGGATGACGGCAGCACCGGGTGGGAAGAACACGCTCCTTATGACCGGATTATGGTGACGGCCGCCGCTGCGCAAGTGCCGCGCGAGCTCATGGACCAACTAGCAATCGGAGGAAAAATGATCATCCCAGTAGGGACTCCCCTTCTACAGGAACTTTTGCTTTTGGAAAAAGATGAAGACGGAGATATACAGACGACCGTGTTGGAGGAAGTGAGGTTTGTTCCGTTGAAGGGTAAGTATGAATGATATTTGAGGTAGCAGGCACGAGCCATTAGTAGGTGCCTGCAGAAAAGCCCCAATTTCTTCTAAATGAAGGGATTGGGGCTTCTTTAGCTAGTATTGACTTATGAGATAGGTTGTTTTGGCAAGTAAAACTCTTCCGGAATCGGTCCGAACACTCTTCGGTGGTAGAGCATCGGATCTTTCTCTTGATCAATTCGAATATCTGTAACCTCACCAATCAAAACGGTATGGTCGCCTGCCTCAATCGCTTTGAACGTTTTACATTCAAATACGCCGAATGCACCGTCAATTATCGGCAATCCCTTATCCGACAGGTTCCATTCACAAGCAGCAAATCGATCCTCGACTTTACTTGCAAACGTTTTACAAAGCTCTTGTTGCTCACCTGCCAGAACATGGACAGCAAATTTGCCACCTTCCGTAAACGCTTTCAGCGACGATACACGGTGATCGATAGACCAAAGCAGCATGAGCGGATCCAGTGAAACGGAAGCAAATGAATTCACCGTCAACCCGACAGGCTTTCCACCCTCATCCACTGTTGTGACAATCGTTACCCCTGTTGGGTAATTCCCCATGATTCGTTTGAATAAATCCTGTCTTTCTGCTTTTTCCATGATTAATCTCTCCTTTTAATTTAGAATGCTATCTCCTGCTACCTTACAACGCAGCTCTTCGTCGCGGCAACGAAACGATGCTGTATAGTACTGCCGTCATTATAATGGTTGGGTATACGGCCCCTACAGAATTCCCCAATAAAACAGAGTCACGGACTGCCAAGAAGAAGACTACCCCGAGCGCCCAGACGGCTACAGCTCTCACATTAACCCCTTTTGAATACCAGTATTTCCCGCCCACTTTCTCAAATTCCTTTACATCATAGGAACGCTTTTGGACAAAGAAATAGTCGGCAACTAAAACTCCTAGCAATGCACTTAATACCATACCGATATATTCTAAGAATCCCATAAATGTATATAAGAAACTGGCCAAATAAAGTGGAATGAGCATGGCAAATCCCGCCAAAACTGTAACGAGCCAAATAGAATGAAGCGGCTTGATTTTTTTCGTTACGTTCGTAATTGAAATTCCCGCGGCCATCAGATTCACCACATTTGTTGTAATACATGCGACAACAATTAGCACCAATGCAAACCAACCAAGTCCAAGATTCGTCACAATCGAACTTGGGTCCGAATTATCCGGATTAAATGTTCCTGTCGTAATCGCCGCCCCAATTGTAGCGATAATACCGATAAATGCAAACCACATGAGAGAAAGGCATGCTCCTAGAAGCGGTGCAACGGTTGCTGTTTTAGCGGACCTTGTATACCTCGTAAACTCGGCAATACCGAGAACCCAAGCTAAGCTGAATGCAGCCATAATATCTATCGCTTTCCCGACCGGCATAACCGCATCCGCCGGTGCCTTCCAAGCCATGATGTCTCCTATTGAATGTGTTTTCAACACAACAACCGTGATCCAAATACCTAAAGCCAGAACCAAAACAATTCCAATTCTTTCGACAATTTTAATTGAATTCCTGCCCAAAGAAACGGCAGCTAGATTCAAAATGCTCATAAAGACAATGCCCGCAATCATCGGTCCCGCGCTCCCCGGCTCACCATAAGCGGGCCAACCAAATAACCCTTTTAAGATAAAACTCATGGATATGACGGCAATGAACGTATTAACGACCGCCCATCCTAAAAAAACGATCGTATTTAACACCGTTGGCAAAATACTTCCCTTAATTCCAAAAGCCGGCCTTGTTAATGCCATCGTGGAAGTTCCAACTTTAAAGCCCATATACCCAACAAGCGCTAGAACGAGATAAGCGATAGGATTAGAAATTAAGGTGACTGTAATCGCTCCGGCAAATGCCATTCCAGCAACCGTTCCCCCAACGTACCAGGATGCATTATTCGAGTTGGCTCCAACCCATATTGCGATCATGTCAAAGAAACCTATATTTCTTTGGCTCATTGGAACTTCATCCGTCGCGTAATGTTCTACCGTAACGACATCCTCACCACCGTACGCTTGCTCTGCAGCATCCACCCCAATGCTTGACACTTCAACTTTCTCCGCGGTTTTCAATAATTCTCCCCCTTTTTTAAAATAGCCGCTATCCCCAAAAACAATTAATGGATCTACGTTCTTTCGATCAGCTAACTGTTAACTTCGCATAAGCCTCTCGTAGCGTATCCGGTGTAAATTGCAATTCATCAGGTCCCTCAGACGCCCAGACACTATAATCTACCCCTGATAGTTTGTTGCAAAGTTGATCGGCATCAAAGATTTGGATGTCATAAATCCAGTTCGCCATCATTAAGGTTGCTGCCATATGTGAACCTTCTGTAGTTGTACCGCATATGTCTTTTACCAAATTAATCTGGTAATCACGATAGTAAGCATCCATCGCCGTCGAAATGACACAGACATCTGTGAGGACGCCCCCGATAATTAAATGCTTTACATTCAAACCCTTTAACATTAAATCCAAACTGGATTCATGAAATCCGCTATACCGATATTTATCAATGATAATATCGCCGGGTTCGGGCTTCACTTCTTCCATTATTTCGATTGCCTCTGTACCGGTATGGTAGTAGAGCGGCTCCCCATTTTCATTCAGCGGTTCCCGGTTTCCAAGTCCAATCGCATCCCCTCTATTTAAATGGCGCGTGTAAATGACAGGGATTTTCTTTTGACGGCATAACTCAATCAGACTTGCTGTCTTTTTAATAATTGTTTCCATACCAACGACGTCTGAAGTACCGCCTTCTTTCTGGAGATCAATTAAGAGTAGTGCCGTATTCTCTCCATTCATTTGCCAGGCTCCTTTCAAGTTTATTTCACCGAGGGAATTCTGCCATGTACCATGCAAGAATTGATTAGAAAACCTTCCGGACTTTGAAACGTTTCAATCTATCCGTTATGACTGACAATCGGTTTCCATTCCTTCAGTTCAAGTCGGCGAACATTTTCAATGACGTGTGGATCCGCTTCTGCCATTTCTAAAGCTTCTTCATATGAATCCGCGATATAGACGACGAGTCCGCCGGTTCCATCGGTAAAAGGGCCTCTTGCAAAGATTTTCCCTTGCTCATCCAATCCATCCAGATAGGCGATATGACGTGGAAGGGTTTCTTTATTTTTCTCAGGATCGATCATGTGCAGCAGTGCCGCATAATACGTCATCTTTCTACCTCCTAATTCCGGTTCCAGACAACCAGTTTCATTTCCGTCATTTCTTCCACTGCATATTTC
Source organism: Sporosarcina sp. Marseille-Q4943 (assembly GCF_943736995.1). Taxonomy (GTDB): domain Bacteria; phylum Bacillota; class Bacilli; order Bacillales_A; family Planococcaceae; genus Sporosarcina. The sequence goes on from NZ_OX031157.1 coordinate 1,254,588, forward strand.
AACCCTTCACGGCCCGTTCCACTTTCTTTCACCCCGCCGTAAGGCATATTATCGACTCGGAATGTCGGGATATCATTGATCATTACACCACCGACATATAGGTTATCCGCCGCGTTCAACGCTGTCGTAATATCGTTTGTGTAAATTCCCGCCTGAAGTCCGTATCGTGAGTCGTTGACGAGTTCCACTGCCTCTTCTACATTTTTCACTTTATTTATGACAACAATGGGTGCAAACACTTCATTGCAAGACACTTTCATCGTAGAGTCCGCATCACAAATAATAGTTGGAAAGAGGATGTTACCTTCCGATTTGCCGCCAGCTACAACTGTAGCACCTTGGCTTTCCGCTTCCTTAATCCAGCTTAGTGTACGCTCTATGTCTCCGGATGAAATCAATGCTGATACATCTGTTTTCTCATCTAACGGATCACCTACGGTCAGCTTTTCCGTTTCAGTTACAAGCTTCGAAACAAACTCTTCATATACATCCTCATGAACATATGCACGTTGCAATGAAATACATACTTGCCCTTGAAAAGCGAAAGCGCCGGTTACACAACGAGGAATGATTTTATCAATGTCGACGCCTTTATCGATGATCACCGCCGCGTTGGATCCGAGTTCCAAGGTAACCCTTTTCAGCCCTGCCTTGCTTCGGATTCCGATTCCGACCGCGGGACTTCCAGTAAACGTGATCATACTGACACGATGATCGGTTACGAGTTTGTCTCCTGTCACTCTGCCGCTTCCTGTCACAACGTTAAGTGCTCCAGCAGGCAATCCCGCTTCAAGAAGGAGCTCTGCAATAAAGAATGAGGATAGCGGTGTTTGCGAAGCAGGTTTTAAGATGATCGTATTGCCGCTTGCGATGGCGGGCCCAACCTTATGCGCAACTAGATTCATCGGAAAATTGAAAGGAGTAATGGCGCCAATCACACCGATTGGTTCACGCACTGTATAAGCCAACCGGTTTTCGCCTCCACGAGCAGCGTCAAGCGGGAGTGTTTCACCGTGAATGCGCTTCGCTTCCTCGGCTGCAAACTTGTATGTTTCAATCGTTCGGCTAACTTCTTGCCTTGCTGTAGCAATCGGTTTTGCCGCTTCTAACGCGATGATTTCAGCAGCTTCTTCCGCTCTTTCTTGCAATGAACGAACCAAATTCTCCAGAATTTCCGCGCGTTTATGAGCGGGCATTTTCGCCATTGCTTGCCGCGCATTCATAGCTGCTTCAATCGCCAGCTCTGTTTCCGCCTCTGTTGCCATAGGTATTTCCGCGATGATCTCACCTGAATATGGAGAACGAATCGAACTGTACTCACCAGCTTCTACCCATTCCCCATTAATAAGTAGGTGTTTCTTTCTCACACTTGTTAACGATTCTGTCATGATCAGGTTAACCTTCTTTCTGTGAATGGGCTTGTTTAGCAGGTTGCCGCTATTGATTTTTCACGATGTTTTTCAACCTCACTGAAATATTCATCAATCTTTATCTTTAATCCACCACTTCCAAATTTAGTACGGTTATTATTTTCATCCATACCTTCTTGGACGTAATCAAGAAATGATAGTATGATTTTCCGTCTTTCAACTATTCTTTCGAATCCGCGTTCATAAAAAAACGTATCGATAGTATTATAGAGTCCCCTGTTGACACCATATTTTTCACTGCACAAACGGATGAATGACAGATCCGGCAAATGAATCGTTTTGTCTATTTGCATGTCAATTGTTCTCCTCTCTATCAATCGTTGCCCGTCACCCTTTAACGCATAATAAACGGATCAGGAATCGGTTCGGATGAAGTGTTCACCCAGACGACTTTACTTTGTGTATATTCGTAAATTGCATCAAAACCGCTTTCTCTACCATGTCCACTTAAACCGGAACCACCGATTGGTGCGATAGGCGATATGCTCCGATACGTATTCACCCAAACAATTCCGGCTCTTACAGCCTTGGCCACTCGGTGGGCTTTTGCAATATCACTCGCCCAAATTCCTGCCGCTAATGCGTAATCTGTGCTATTTGCCAACTCGATCACTTCTGCCTCTTCTTTAAATGGAATGACACTTAAGACAGGCCCGAAAATTTCTTCTCTCGTAATGCGTGCTTTGTTGTCGGTATGTTCGAAGATCGTCGGCTCAAAATACCACCCTTTTTCCAAGTGTTCCGGCCTCTTTCCACCGAAAACAATTTTCCCTCCATCCGCTTTCCCGATGGACACGTACTCTTCAACACGCGCCAACTGTGCCTCTGTTGCAAGCGGACCCATTTCTGTTCCGTCTACTAACGGGTCACCAATCTTGATTTTCGAGACACGGTCAACGAGTCTCTCCATCACTTGGTCATAGATGTCAACGTGTAAAAATGCACGTGACCCAGCGACACAACTCTGCCCCGAAGCACCGAAAATCCCGGCTATGATTCCCATCGCTGCATTATCGGGATTTGCATCATCGAAGACAATATTCGGCGATTTCCCACCGAGTTCAAGTGACACTTGCGCGAAGTTCTCTGCTGTATTCCGGACGACGTGCCGAGCAGACTCGGGGCCTCCCGTAAAAGCAACCCGTCTTACGAGCGGATGAGAAGTCAACGAGTCGCCTACCGGCATGCCGAATCCAGTCACCACATTGACAACTCCCGGTGGAAATCCTGCCTCCTCCACAAGTTTCACAAGTTCAAGTAGAGAAGCGGACGTCACTTCAGATGGCTTAATGACGATCGTATTGCCAGCTACAAGTGCAGGCGCTAACTTCAATGTCGTCAAGTAAAGCGGTGAATTCCATGGCGTGATTGCGGCGACAACACCAAGCGGTTCCCGGGTCGTAAAGGCAAACATATCCCGCTTATCCAACGGCAACGTCTGGCCATGGATTTTATCGGCAAGTCCTGCGTAATAATAGTAGAATTCCGGTAAGTAATTTAATTGTCCTCTCATTTCACGGATCAATTTTCCGTTATCAATCGTTTCGTACTGCGCAAGCTCTTCCACATTTTGAGCGATCAGCTCACCCAGTTTCCTGACAAGCTTTCCTCTCTCGGTATACGTCATATCGGTCCACTCTGAATTCACAAATGCCTGATGTGCGGCTTTCACCGCCCGGTCCACGTCTTCAGCCGTCCCTTTTGCTACGCGACACCAAGCCTCTCCAGTTGCTGGATTATAGCTTGGAAAGTACTCGCCGCTTGATGACGCCGTCCACTTGCCATTTATATACATATCGTATGTTTTTAGCTCTGTTATCAGCTTTGTCACGTCTGCATCTCCTTTACCTCGCAAATACTGTTCTCCCGATGAATGAATGTATTGCTTCGTTGACGATATTCGGTCTTTCGACAGGAAGCATATGCCTCATAGTAGGAACAATGAGCAATTCAGAATCAGCAATCTTCTCATGGATTTGCTGCGCCATTTCGGGTGTGGAACCGATATCCTCTTCCCCCGTAATGACCAATGTCGGAATATGAATCTGATCAAGTTTATCCCAAAGTTCCTGATCGGCCGTTGCAAACAATCTATAAGCAGCTAAGTATGAAGTAGCGTTGTTTGTTTGAAGACGCGTACGGATCCGACCGACAATTCCTTCCTGAGCATGAAGATAATCACGGGTGAACCAACGCTGTATCGCTGGTTCAATCGTAGCTTCAGGCCCCGTTTTCCTCACTTCTTCCACCCGGGCCAGAATTGCTTTTCGTTGCTCTTCCGTCCGATTCGCGACCGCATTCATGATTGTGAGCGTTTTCAATTTCTCTGCGTGCGCTAGTGCAAATGCCTGCGCCACCATCCCGCCCATGGAAAACCCGACGAGGTGAATTTTATCAAGGCCCAGTCCATCTACAACCGCAGTAAGCTGTTCGACAAACTGAAAAAGTGAATAAGGACCCGGAGGATGCGAAGATCCCCCATGCCCTATCATGTCGTACACAATGACGCGGTACCGTTCAGACAAACGATCCACTTGCTGTTCCCACATTGCATGATCCAAGCCGACTCCATGAATGAAAACGAGCGGTTCACCCATTCCTTTTTCTTCATAATGAATGGTCCCCTGATCATACGAAATCGTTGGCATCAGACAAGCCCCAACTCAATCATATCTTGATGGCGATCTCCCGTTCTAGGGTGCGGACGTCCTCCTGTCGATACACTAATGGCAACAACGATTTCATCTGCTCTTGGTGCATCCGGAATTGTTGCTTCGAATGTTAGGAAATGCGAGCGTTTCGAATCTTCGTTTTTGTGGACCATCGGAATAATAACCGCCGTGCCTGCACCGCCGCGTTTATTTGTAAACGGTAAAATGCTTTTACCTTCCACCGCATCCCGGAACTTGTTTCCAAACTTCAATGTATGAATAAATGCAGATGCATGCTCCATTTCCCCATCCACACCGACAACAGCAGCTTTACCGAATGCTTCAACGTCATCTGCCGTTTCAATATGCTTGAACAATTCAGCCACTAGCAATTCACCGATCTGCGGTGCATATTCGTTGATTTCAGGCATCAAATCCTCAACAAAACCTCGTTGAACCCAAGGATTTTTCATCACTAACATCGTTGTAATCATCTTGATCGGTTCCTCGATCTGCAGACCGCCCTCAATACGTGTTTCCTCAATCGCTGTATATACTTTACGAATTTCTAGCATGTTTACAGTACCCCCTGTTTACTTTTTGTGAAATTAGGCATGACTTCTTCTGTGAATAACTTCAAGCTCTTCATCATTTTCTCGTGCGGTAAATGACTATGGTTTACCCAGAGCAGTAGATTTTGTAAATTCAATTCTTCTTGTAGTTCCTTAATTTTTTCCGTCACATACTCCGGTGTACCGAATAATAAGTTTCGCGGATGAAGGAATTCATACGTTAATTGCTGGCCAAGTTTCACTTCTTCACCTGGATCCATCAGATTTCCAAGCCCTCTCCAGTGGCAAATCCAGCGATATGTGTTAAGGACTGCTTCAGCAGCGTCTTCACGGGCCTGTTCCATCGTTTCCGCTACATACACATCGCGGACAAGTGCAATCCCTTCACCAAGCGGCACTTCGTAGCCACGTGCTTGCGATGCTTTTTCACGATACAATTCAAAGCGTCCCTTCAACTCTTTCACTGTAGGCATCCAGAACATCGCATTGATGCCTGTTTCAGCCGCAATTTCAATCGAACGTGGAGAATCGATTGTTTGCCAAATTGCAGGCATGCGATTTTGGTAGGTCCTTGGCATAATCGAGATTTTATTGATTTCGCCTTTTTCCATATCCATGAATTCAGGAGACGCTGGACTCATCGGGTGACTCCATTTCAATCCTTCTGGCGGATACTTGTAGATGTCCCCTTCATGTGAAAAGAAACGATTGGACCATGCTTTTTTCATAATCTCCACCGTCTCTTCAAACAAAGCGCGGTTCTGATCATTGTTTTTCGGATCTGCTAATGGATTTAGATTAGCTGCTTCACGGCCATACAATCCCCGAGCTAAACCAACCTCCACGCGTCCTTTGCTCAATTGGTCCAACATGGCAATATCCTCGGCCAAGCGTAACGGATGCCAGAACGTGGCGACGTTCGCTGCCTGACCAATCCGAATATTTTTTGTCCTAGCGGCAATGTCCGCACCGATCATAAGTGGATTGGAAATCAATTCATTTCCTTCATGACCGAAGTGATGCTCTGTATACCAGATGGAATCGTAACCGTTTTCATCGCAATAGACAGCTTGCTCACGTGCCTCATCCAACACTTTATAATACTCGTCATGACGACCTGGCCCTGCTAGGTTCGCAAAAATTCCGAATTTCATATTGATATTTCCCCCTTAGTTTGTATTGTCTTGATACAATTTCTTCGCAATCCCTTTTTTCAATCCCATAGCACTTTTCTTAACATGCATGCGCATTGTTTTTTCCGCTGCCTCCCGGTCCCCACTAAGGATGGCTTCTAATATGAGTTGATGTTCCTTAAGAGATTCCCCCAAACGGTTCGGAACATCGATGCTCAAGTAAACATATCCATTGTATGGAATTTGATTTAATAAAAGGTTGTAAAAGTAACCCAGCTTTGAATTACTAGCCCCATCCAGAATTGCTTTATGAAAACGATTATTTGATTCAACAAATAGTTTGTGATCTTTTTTCTCTACAGCGATCTCCATTAAAGCCACCGCTTCTTTAACTTGTTCGATCGCTTCCTCGTTTCCACTTTCCGTCAAGATTCCTGCTGCGAATCCTTCCAATGCTTCTTTCACAGAAAATAATTCATCCAAATCTTTTTCGGTCGGCTTCAATACGCAAGTTCCAACTCGTGGGATTATTTCAACTAACCCCTCACGTTCCAGTTGCTTTAGCGCTTCCCTGATCGGGGTCCTACTCACCTTATAAGTCTGTGATAACGCAGCTTCAGACAATTGTTTCCCGGGTTCATATTCACCCGTGATGATTGCTGTACGTATCGCGTTGGTTACTTGAGTCGTGATACTTGTCGTTAATATAGGTTGAGTTATGACTAACACACCTTTCTATCTTTATATTTGCATTGCCATGTACCATGGTAGATATTCTCGTGTCTTATTAAAACCAATCTTGCAATACGCACTACCGACATAGCGAAAATATACTATCGGCTTGCATCTACCATGTACCATGCAAGAAGATTTGATAATAGATTAATATACAACTCTTCAGATGTCAATAAATATTTAGAAATTTTACTATAGTCATTCTGGAGTTTTATAGTTGACTGCGGAAAAAGAATTGGAATCCACAGCTGGTAATGGATCTTTATTTTCTTCAACAATCCCCTGCTCTATCGCTAACGTTTTTGCAACTTTTGGCGCGTACCATACTATCGGGAGCATTAATATGGACACTGGAACCGCTGCAATGACCACGAATGATTGCAATGCACTTATTCCTCCGCCTCCAATTTTAATTAAAATTATTGCAATAATAGCCATGATCGTTCCCCAAAATACACGAATTACTTTTGGGGGGTTCCCATCCCCTGTCACACCCATTGATATTGAATAAGACATGGAATCGACAGTTGTGACAACGAATAGTGTTGTTAGAACAAGAAAGACAGTCGGCATAATCGCACCTAGCGGCATCTGTTCTGCAATCGCGATGATCGCACTCGGTAGGCCCCCGTCCTTCAGCGGACCACTAACCGATCCTACGTTATTCAATTCGTAAAAAATGCCCGTCCCACCTAAAACAGTAAACCAAAAATTAGTGATCACGGGTGCTAACACAGCTACAACAATGAATATCTCCCTAATCTTGCGGCCATTGGAAATCCTCGCCACGAAGAGAGCAACCAAAGGACCGAAGCCAATAAACCAACCAAAGAAAAACAGCATCCAATACCCTAACCATTCCTCATCCCCACGGAACGTACTGATATTCATAAATTCACTTATATATGTCCCAAAAGACGACATGAATGAGTTAATAATAAACAGACCTGGACCGAGCACTAAAAGAAATCCTGCGATGAGAATCATCATATTCACATTCAATTTACTTAACCACTGAATCCCTTTATCAATCCCTGTTAACGTCGAAACTAATACAACAGCTGTCAAACCAATTATGATAAGAAATTGTGTGCTAAATGTGTCCGATACTCCGAAAATCGCATGTAAACCATAACTGACTTGCAATCCTAAAAAACCAATCGGACCAATCGTTCCCGCAGCAGCCCCAATAATACAAAAAACATCTGCCGCTATCCCCCACTTACTAGTCAACACCCTTTTTCCGAGTATTGGATATAACAATGTCCTTGGTTTCAAAGGCATTCCTTTGTGGTTGTGTGCGTAAATAAGGATGATTGCACTGATCGCACCATAAACAGACCATGCCGTGAACCCCCATGACATATAACTCTGAGCCAAAGCGGGACCAATCGCATCGGTCGTCGCCCCGACAATCCCTTTATGCATTGGTGGTACTTCTAAAAAGTAATACATTGGCTCAGCTGCGGCCCAAAACACTCCACCAGCTCCAAGACCTGTTGTAATAATGACCGCAACCCATTTAAAGTAACCCATTTCCGGCTTATGCCGATCTCCAAGCTGAACCTTTCCATATTTAGAAAGTGCCAACACCGCCCCCACACCGAATGTCGCTAACATAAGAAACTGCCAATAAGCCCCAAAGTATCGAATTGAAAAATCAAAACCAGTGCTCACAAGTTTACTCACTGCATCTACTTTGAAGTAGGACAGTACAACAAATGCCACAAGCGCTCCCCCGCTTAAAAGGAATACAGGCCAGTCAACCTGCTTCCGAATATACCCCCAATAATTTTTCATTACTTTCCCCACCCCTTTGTTTTTTCATTCAAATATTGATAACGATTCTCTTAACTTGCATGGTACATGCAAGTTTCCGTTCAGATTATATTACGTTTTCTAAATTGTCAATACCTTTCGGGAGAATGAAATATATTGTTAAAAATAGTGTAAAATTCGTACGCCGCAGTGATAAACTGGCCGGTTAACTGCCCTATTCAGTTCAAACATAGGTCCTAGTTCTCAAAAATCTCGAATGGAAAATAATTTTCAACACAAAAAAACACCTACCCTTGATCGAATTTTAGGTCGATGGGTAGGTGTATAAATGTACTCTTCCTTGGGTTACCTTTGGAGTAAACCATTCAAACTTTCCAAATCACTCACTTAATAACAAGCACAAGAAGATGAAGTTTACGAACAGGTGATTATACCAAAGTTATTACTCCGTTTCTCTACTATCAAATGACCAAATTGTTTGGTTTTTAACAGCTCCGGAAGCGATTAATCCATCTATCGTTTTAAGATAATAAACTTCAGAATCTTGTCCTTGAAAAACAGCTTCTCCAGTTACACTTTCACCTGGATTTATAGTTCCTTCAAAATGATTTACGCTTTCATGCAATTTGGAGAAATCTCCTGCTCCACCTGAATCCAGGCTCTTCGTAAAGTTTAAATTATCTATGATATCCAAGACATCATATGGTTCATCGCCAATATTTTCTACAGTCATTTCAGCAATAAAATAATAGTCAAGACTAGGGGTTTTCCCATCGATTTCATCGACTTTTTTCACCGAATTGACTGTAATTTTGTATTTTCCAATTGTGCTCTCTGTTTCTCCCGAATCTCCAATCTTAAGGTCGGTCTGGTCTTTGAAACCTCCACTAGATTGATCAGCATCAATAGGATTGTTTTTTTGATTATCATTACTTTTTTCGATAGAGTCTTCGTCCCCTTGTTTACCTGAATCCGAATTGCAAGCAGCCATAAGGCTCAAACTTAACAACATTGCCCCTGTTAATACTAGTAATCGTTTCATATCCAATCTCCTCTAAACATTATTATATATACCCTCTCTTATACTACTAATCAGCAAATTAATTTCAACTAATACTATTAAAACCTGTGCTAACTGATCAAAAAAGCACACCACCCCGGATCTTTCCTGTGTCAATCTAAAAACAGGTAGCCGAAATAATGTGCCAGTTTACTCTTTTATGCAGTCGCTATTTTGACAGCTGTTCTATACAATAACTCAGTGCCGACAGCAATATCTTCATAAGTCGAAAATTCCGCAGGATCATGACTGATACCGTCTTTAGATCGCACGAAAATCATGGCAATTTTACAATCTCGCGCCATGGAGAGTGCATCGTGGAACGCCCCGCTCGTAAGTTCCGGAACGACTCCGAGCCCCATCGCTTTACTCTCTTCACGCATGACGTCTAAAATATCCTCACTGCAAGGCTCTGGAAAGATATTCGTATCTTCGTAAATCGTAAACTGCAGACCATTTTCTTGGGCGGTTTGTCCAATTAAATCACGTAATTGCGCTTCATATCGATTGCGTCTGTCCAAGTTAATATCTCGTAAGTCGATCGTAAAAATAACCCTTTCCGGGACAATTGCTCTCGCATTTGGGTAGATTGTTAAGTTCCCAACTGTGCCGACAGTCGGGGCAGTTTGATCTTGTCTTACGATGTCTTTCAATCCGGAAATGATTGCAGCGGCACCCACTAATGCGTCTTTTCGCAACTTCATCGGAACGGTACCGGCATGGCCCGCAGACCCAGTCAGTTCCACGGTTAGCCAGAGCGGCCCGGAAATCCCTGTAACGATTCCGACAGGAGCATTTGCTTCCTCCAACACAGGTCCTTGTTCAATATGCAATTCAAGATACGTATCAATCAATCCTTTTGGATATTCTGAAGCAGTGAGCTCGTCAGGGTTAGTCCCAAATTCTAGTAACGCTTCTCGCCTTGTGATCCCATCCTTATCCGGACGGTCAAGTTCCCCTTCCTCTAATTGGCCGGTAATCCCCCTGGATCCGAATAATCCTTTGTTAAACCGGAAGCCTTCTTCATCGCAAAACGCCATAATTTCGATTGGCATTTCAGGCTGAATATTTTGTTCTTGCATCGTTTGGACAACTTCCAATCCGCCAAGCACACCAATTGGACCGTCAAATCGTCCACCGGATGGCTGGGAGTCAATATGTGAGCCGAGCATCAAAATAGGTGCATCTGGATTTTCCCCTTCCAGTCGTCCAATTAAATTCCCGAAGTTATCGACTCTCGTTTGTAAACTGGCTTCTTCCATCCACCGCTTCACAAGTTCGACTCCTTCTTTATATTCCTTTGACAAAGCTAATCGGCATACGCCAGTTTCACCAAACTTGCCGATTTCAGCGAGCTGATCAATATATTCTTGCAATCGTTTTTGGTTGATCGTTAATTTTTCCAGACTCCTGTTTACCACGTATTATTTCCCCCTATTAAGCGTTCGCTTTCTTATCTTTCGCTTTTTCCACGTTATAAATGATAGCGATTGAAATCGCAACACAAGAAGCAATTTTTAGTAAGGATGGGATTGGTGAGAAAAAGACCCCTATTCCGATGAGTACCGCCATGACACCGTATTTTGGCTTGCTAAAGGCAAATTGCCCTAGCACTGCACCAAAAATAGCAGGAAGGACGAATACAAATGATGCTTGGATTGATTCGGGGATTAGGTTGACGATAAATGTTCCGCCCAAAACAGTCAAAATGATGACGATCGTATTCGTTAAAGAAGCGAGGGCAATACCGAGTACTCCAGCTATTTCGGCTTTTTGCGTTCCAAGTTCTGCTCCGACAGCTTTTTGGGCAGCCGATGAACAAGGGACGCATAGATTCGCAATATTTCCGGACAAAAAGGCGATATACGTTCCGCCAATTCCGAGAATCGGGAAGTATGTGACAGGTTCAACAATCCATAACACTCCAATAAACGCTGCATACCCTAGCAGTCCGGCAAAAATTGCTCCCCATCCCGGATGGGCACCGAGTACGAAAGACAAGTACATCGGTAATCCGACTGAAGCAAGCATGACTAATAAAATCGTTAAGCGCCCCCAGAAGTGGGACTGTTCATGAAACCTCGTCATTGAACTACTAGCAGACTTAGCTTTTGCTTTGGAAGCTGCACGGACAACCTCTTGACTCATGCTCATTTTCATTCCTCCTTAACTATAAAAATTTTAGGTAAGAGCAATAACCATCGTTCCGACAATCATTCCACAAACCATTGAAATCCCAAGTGACCATTCGCGTAGCCAACTTATATTTTTCTTATCGGCAATTGACATGCAGACAATCATGATTCCGAGTGAAGCGATTCCTGCGAAGAAAAAGCCCAACCCTTTGAGCATTTGCTCGCTTGCTAAATATCCGAATGCACCAAGCATGGCTGCCAATGAAATACTTGCAACCGCTTTAGGGTTTTTCCTGCGGATTGCCTTCTCTGCTTTTCCAAGAGATTTTGTGAAAAGGAATGTGACGAGGAGCCAGCCCATTCCACCTAAACACATCGTCCAAACGACTGTAGCAAACGCTTTTTCATTAAATCCAGCGCCCCCTAGCTCAACGCCGAAAGCTTTTGCACCAATATGAGCTGCCGCAGTTTCTGTTGCGGCCGAGCCGATAATTCCGATTCGCATCATTGTGATCGGTGGACCAAGGAGTGCGATTAACGAAACGATAACAATGGCAATCCCGAATGAAGGTCCTAGTGAGCTAATAAAGCCTGTCCTGATCGCCCTTGACACTTCCGCAGGTGTTAATCCTGCATCAGGGGCGGCTTTTTTAGCAATGCTCATGAATTTTAAAGCTTGAAAAATGACGACACCCATTACGAAAAAAGCAACGATCCACACGACAGTACCGTTAGCAAAACTCATTACATTTTCCGGCATGTACAATTCTCCTTCCAAGGTTTTCTGATTATATTCGACTACGATACGACCAATATTTTATTCCGTCAGATAATCAAATACAGATGCGATGAAAAGCCTTCCGATTGAGATCATTGCTCTTTCGTCAACATTAAACTTAGGATGGTGATGAGGATAGACATCGTTTTCCAGCGCACCTCCCACCCAAAAAAATGTTCCGGGCACTTCCTTTAAATAGTAGGCGAAGTCTTCCATCCCCATTTGAGCTGGAATATGTTTAATTAATTCATGATCAAACAGGTCTCGCGCAACTCTTTCAACGCGGTTTGTTTCTGCAGGGTCATTGATGACAGCAGGGTAACCACGAACATATCTAAACTCGGCTTTTGCACCAACAGCTTCACAAGTTGACACGACAACCTTTTCAAGGGATGCTTCAATCTTGTCACGAACATCTTCATCAAACGTGCGGACAGTTCCTCTGATCCGTGCCGAATCCGGGATGACGTTAAAACTGTCACCGCCTTCAAATGTTGCCACTGTCACGACAGCCGGTTTGACGGGATTTACTTGTCGACTGACAATCTGTTGTATATTTAAGAGAACTTGTGCACCGGCAATAAGCGGATCCACGGTTAAGTGAGGCGTAGCTGCATGGCCACCTTTGCCGTAAATTTCAATTTCAAACGTGTCCCCCGCCGCCATTGCTTCCCCTTCTTTAAAACCGATAACACCGAGAGGATCCATTGAACTGACGTGTGCACCATAGATGACATCCACCCCATCAAGACAACCGTCTTCAATCATTGGCTTTGCTCCCCCGGGAATCACTTCCTCGGCGAACTGATGAATAAAGACGACTGAACCAGCGAGTTTGTCTTTGTTTTCACTAAGAACTTTAGCAACGCCAAGTAAGGCAGCGGTATGTAAATCATGGCCGCAAGCATGCATGACACCCGGAATTCGAGATTTATAGTCAAGATTATTCTCTTCTTGGATTGGAAGCGCATCAAAATCCGCTCGTAGCGCCACCGTTTTTCCAGGCTTGTCTCCTTTTAACGTCCCAACGACACCACGGCCCCCAACACCTGTCTTCACATCGATTCCGAGAGAGTCTAAAAACTCCGCGACCTTCCTAGGTGTGTTGACTTCTGTGTGTGAGAGCTCCGGATACATATGAAGGTCCCTTCTGAACTCTACTAGTTCAGGATAAACTTCATCCAACCTAGTGAACATTTTTTCTAGCATTGTACGATTCCTCCCATTTTGAAATTGTTATTTTAAGTAGGGTTCGACACCTAAACGAGGTTGCTATATAACAACATGATTGTTTGACTCTTTTGATTTCACCACTATACAGGACTGACAAATGAGGTGCAAGGCTATTCGGACATTATAAATTTTTTAATTATATTTAACCACTCCGCAAACTTATTTACTTTTCAGGCATCTGTGTTCTGTAATGAAAGTAGTAGTATAGCTGTTTTATAACAGTACTTCCGTTACAAAGAAAAAACACCACCTCTTGATTGGAATCAATAGGTGGTGTTTGGAAACTTCAATATTTCAATCAACCAGCACGTTTTTTCTTTCAAATAAGGTGTGCTTCCGGTAGGTCGAAAGTCACAAAATGACCATATAACTCGGGAAATGATCGATAACTCTTGGGAAATGAACGATATCTCCCGTGAATTGATCGATAACTTCTGGGAAATGAACGATAACCCGCCGGAAATGATCGATATTCCTCGTCATATCCAGTAATCATGCAGATATGGCCATACCGTTACGCGTAAAATCGTTCCCAGCTGCCGAACTTCGATTTTGACGCCTTCAAAGTAGACAGCGCTGTCAGGGTAGACGTGAACGCGGTCATCTGGGAATATCACTTCAAATGTGCCGGCTTTCTTTGCTTCCGCACGAAAAATGTTGGTGCCTTTCTCCCTCATGACAACAGCGATCTGCTCGGAACTTTCCGGGATGTTAAACGCACCGATTTTGTGCCCGGGCTTTACGGAGTAGTATTCATCATTACTTAGGTCAACCGAATGCGTCGTTCTCTCCTGCAGCGTTCCGATTTCGTAATAGAAGTGGGCTGTTTTTTGCTGAGCCTCTATGCCGTATCGAATTTCCTCGCCGCCCTTGTAGCGGACTGTGGCAATGTATAGGCCCGGCTTGTCAATATCGATACAAATATTGTCGCGCACGCCTGTTTTACAGTAGTTGAACGGTGCGTCATCCGTCAGCTCCTCCCCTTCCATCGTCGACAGGGCAACCCGCTCCACCTGCTTCGTCTGCTCAAGCGTCATTTCAAGCGCAGCGGCTGTCGGGAACAGTTCGTCCGTCTCTTCCATTGTCAACTCCCATACGCCATCCGTTTTCTTAACATGCACATAATATTTTTTGTGTTTCACTTCATTCGGAAAATAGACGCTCCCCTCCCCAAAGCTGAGCGTGCCGGTTCCTTCCTTCAACGGGACGAGTTGTAGACGGTCGCCCGTGTAGCCTGCCGGCGTGTCCCTGCCCCTCGCCAATGCCGCCTTGAAGACGCCCGGATTTTTTTCACTGTCGTTGAACCACGCGATCTTTTTCCAGCCGAAGTCGCTTCCATGGAGCGTCTTCATCTGCGGCTTCGCTTCTTCGGTTGCTTTCATCAGTTTTGCCGCCTGGCCCCTCGTGATGGAGGCATTCGGGCTGAAGGTTGTCGGAGACGTTCCCGCCGTGATGCCGAGACGATGGATAATCAAAATGTTCGGCGTGTGCGAAACGAACGGTTTCACATCTTTGAACGGACTTTCGTATTCCGGGATGTCATAGCGCGGCAAATCGAATGCTTTCACGAGAATCGACGCCATCTGCCCCCGCGTGATTGGATCATTCGGACCGTAACGGCCGTCCGCGTAGCCTCCGATAATTTCCTTCTCCGCCAACGCAGCAATCGCCTTGTAATAGCCGTTTGCAGGCGTCACATCCTTAAAACCTGGATCCTTCACTTTCTCTGTATCTAACCCGATCAACTTCACGATGAGGGCCGCTGCCTGCCCCCGAGTAATCGGATTCCCCGGCTTGAACGTGCCATCCGGATACCCGCCGATGATATTGCGTTCAGCGAGTTCATTCACCGCTTCTGCAAAATGCTTCGTAGGAGGCACGTCAGAGAATTGCTGTTTGCCTTCCGCGGTTCCGGTCAGCGGAAAACTGAACGTCATTACCAATGCTAAAAATGCCGTAACTAGTTTTTTCTTCATTTTTCCCTATCCTTCCTGTCTTTTATAATTCTATTTTTGATAACGTACAGACGAGAGATTCCGGGAAAAGTTTCAAAAAGATTTAAATATTAATAAAAGAACTTAACTGCTCATTTATTAAGTGTGCAACCAAGCGGTCGCGCAGCACTTACTTGATTTATCTATTTTTCAAGACTATTGCCAAGATAATTTTATATTACTATACTGTTCCAAGTTGCTTATAGATTTGTTACATTTTTAGGATAGGCCATGCGTGTTTAATTCCCAAATGGGTATCGTACATAGATAAGGCCCATTGATTCGTCCCAAAACAGAAATACTGTGGCCAGTATAAAGGAGAGGGATAGAGCATCACATCGTCCTCTCGACGTAAAGGAAAGGTGAAATTGCATGATTGAACTTAACCAGATCACAACATTGTTTCTAGCTGCAGCACTGTACTTGCTCGGCACGGCGCTTGTCAACCGGATCGGCATCCTTGACCGGTTCCTCATTCCTGCTCCGGTCGTCGGCGGTCTGCTGTTCGCGATAGTCGCACTCATCTTGAAATCGTCCGGCATTGTGGAAGTCTCATTAGATACATCCTTGCAATCCTTGTTCATGGTCGCCTTTTTCACGACAGTTGGACTCGGTGCAAGTTTTAAACTGATCAAGCTTGGCGGCAAGCTCTTGATCATCTATTTGCTGCTGTGCGGCGTAACCGTTTTCATGCAGAACGTAATTGGCGTTTCCCTTGCGAAAGTTTTCAATATCGATCCGTTGCTTGGCGTCATGAGCGGCGCCGTGTCGATGAGCGGCGGACACGGTGGAGCGGCTGCATACGGGACGACGATCGAAGGTCTCGGCGTCGCATCCGCCGTGACGATAGGAATGGCCGCAGCGACACTCGGATTGATCTGCGGAAGCCTGTCCGGTGGTCCGATCGCCCGGCACCTAATTGGCAAGTATGACTTGAAGCCGAAAGAAGGCACAGTTGCAGAGTATGTGGAAGAGGATGAAAAGCCGATCGGCCAACATTCGTTCATGATTCAAGTGACGCTGATCACGTTAGCGATGGCATGCGGGATAATCCTTGGCGACTTGTTCACCGAAGCGACCGGCTTCGTCTTGCCCGGCTACATAGGCGCGATGTTCTTTGCGGTGCTCATCCGCAACATCATGGACCGTTTCTTGCCGGGAACTATCAACATGAAGGAAATCAATCTAATCGGAGACGTGTCGCTCGCCATTTTCCTATCCATGGCACTCATGAGCATCAAACTATGGGAACTTGCAGGACTTGCGCTTCCACTCGTGGGAATTATCCTCGTTCAAGTGGTCTTCATTGTCGCATTCTCCGTGTTCATCATGTTCCGCGCACTCGGCAAGGATTATGATGCAGCGGTCATGATTTCCGGTTTCCTCGGCCACGGACTCGGTGCTACGCCAAATGCGATGGCCAATATGGGTGCCACTGTGAGTAAGTTCGGCCCTTCACGCACCGCGTTCCTCGTCGTCCCGATCGTCGGCGCGTTTCTGATGGACGTCGTCTTCAGCGCACCGATCATCATCACAACCATTAACCTGTTGGCACCGAAATAAATTGTCGGAATCTTGTCGGTGCCTGTGTAAGAAACATTCATGTTAATTCAACCAATTTGAATAATAATAAATGAGAAGCTGGTTTTCCCGGCTTCTCATTTTATATTTATGCAATTGTAGTGAATTGGCTGAATAGTGTATTACACAGGCACCTGAAAGTTATTTCCGGATAACATCAATAAAATGCTTCAAATTTCTCGCCGTCAGTCCCCAAATCGTGTAAGGTCCGTACTCGAAGAACCATTCTTCCATCGTACGCCCCCTCCATTGATAGTTCACTCCATTCCGGATTTTGTCGTATGGAAAATTGGAATCAGGCGAGAGATTCACCATAACGGGGTGCATATACGGTTCGTGCTCAAGAAGATATTGAAGCGGCACGGTGAACACATCTTCAACCTCATTTTTATTATAAGACCGAATGATTTCCTTATAGTCTACAACTCCAGCAAACGGATAGACAACAAATGACGGTGACGCAATATACGGACTTAGCTGGCCTAGCACTTCTACAGTATTAGGATTCACCCCAAGCTCTTCATGCGTTTCCCGCAAAGCCGCGAAAAGAGGCGATTCATCGGTAGGATCTATTCGGCCACCAGGAAAGCAAATATCTCCAGGCTGGCTCCTCATCGTCGACGAACGGACTTCGAACAGCACACACCATTCCCCTTCCACCTCAACAAGTGGAATTAAAACAGCCGAACGGAAAGCAGTCGCTTCGCCAATAAATAACTCTTTATTGTTTCGCAACTGTTCTCTCCATTTTTTCTGATTCATGAAATCATCCCCCACCCTGCAGCAAGTCGTTGCTGATTCACTTTGTCTTACTACTAAATAGTAACAAACATTCTTTCTGAATCAAGTTGCTGTCATGCTCCATGAAGCGCCTGTAACTTAAAACTCCCCCACAAAATACGGAAAATCCACCACCTCCCGCTTCAACTCCCAAAATGACCGCTCCTTCCCCGTCCCTTCACAATAATACGACGCATCCATCCTGCCACTTGCATCAGTCACTCGCCCGGCAAACTCGCCGTAAATCTTCCGATGTTGCGCCCTCACTTCCTCCTCCGTTTCCGCCAAGTACACCGCATACCGCTTCCCTCCCATCCGCACGACGAACAGTTTCACCGTGCACATCTGCAACCAATTCTCCTCCCGCATTTTCCCAATCGCCTCATAATCCAACTCCCGAAAAGGAATCCGGCTTTCAGGATCATCCAGCTTCACAAGCCCTTGCTGCACTGCGTAATAAACGGCATGCGCCATATTCGGCACATCATAATAAATCGCGTCATGAAGAAGCTCCCGCACTGTCGATTCCAATCCTCGCAACCTCCCCCGTATAGTTGGTCGTGTAAGACCACTCCATTCATTAGTTATATAGACTCGAATCCGGGAAAAGGATACTGCAAAAGAAAATATATTTTTCCCCATAAAAAAACACCGACCCTAAATCGACTTTTTTGTCGATGGGTGGTGCTGTTGCTTCATATCATTGGATTTTCAACACATCAAAAGGTCTAATGATCCCAATCAATTCTCCATCTGCATGACCATTTTCTGTAATGAGCAATGCTTCCAAACGTACCCCTCTTGTAATCGCCCGCTTGAAATAATCTTCAGCTTCATACACAGAAAGATCCTTGTCGACAAATTCAAATGACTCTTTACGGTTTTCATAATTGTAAATATCAGAAAGTGTCGGTATTTCCCGGGGAAGGGCGTCTTCTGTCGAATGACCGGCCAACCAATACGTAATGCCAGCAGCCGTAATCAAGCCCTTAAATTTTCCATCCTCGTAAAACGGAACTTGGGTGAACCTACTATCGGCCATCAACTGTAAGGCAGCAGTTAAAGGATCCTCCGCTTGCAAAGTATGCACTTTACAGCCGAAAAGAGCACCTACACGAAGGGGATTGCTTAATTTCTCTTCAATCAATTCGATTCGCTCCACAATTTCATCATGAGGTTCAGCAATAACATAGTCGATGTCTGTTCGATTATGGACGATTGCATTACGCAAATCCCCTAACTCCCGTAAATCGTCTTCGTATTTGCGAACAACGGAGTTTGTAATCTTCACTTTATCAATAAGGCGATAAAACGGGGTATACTCATCGCCATCCGCTTTTTCAGCAAGTATTTTCTCAATCCGGTTATAAGCGACAATAAAACGCTCTGAATTTTTCACAGTCATCAGCTCATGCAACTCCTTTTGAAAGCAGTATACCCGTTTTTTTTCATCATCAACTAACTGTCTACTGTGCATGCTCCACTTTTAAATGACTTACGCTCCAATCCCCACAACCTCTCCCGTAAATTTGTTATAAGCTGCATACGCCGTGCCGACTGGACCGTTCCTGTTCTTCGATACAATCAGCTCCATGACATTATCGTTCTCATCCTTTGAGTAATACGCGTCGCGGTATAAAAAGACGATGACATCCGCGTCCTCCTCAATTGAACCCGATTCCCGCAAGTCCGACATGAGCGGCCGCTTGTCATGCCGCTGTTCGACCGCCCGGCTCAACTGCGCAAGCGTAATGACCGGGCAATTGAACTCGCGCGCCATCGCCTTCAAATCCTTCGTGATCTGGGACACTTGCAAATGCTTGTTGGCACTGTTATCTTCCGAATGAATTAACGTCAAATAGTCAATCAAGATGACCGGCTTCCTACCGGGATATGCATGGATCATCTTCCGCACCTTCATCCGCATTTCCGCAACGGTCTGCCTGCTCCGGTCGTAAAACTGGATATTCGTTTCCGCCACTCTGCCAATCGTTTTCACCCAATTCCCCTTTTGCGCATCACTGAATAACGCATAAGGATCACGCATCCGGATTCTCGAAAACCGTCCCGTCGATGCAAGGAGCCGATCCGTCAAACTCGCATCCGACATTTCAAGTGAAAAGATGATTGGCAGACGCCCTTGCCATCCGGCGTGCTTCGCGATATGCAGCATGATGTCGGACTTCCCCATGCTCGGCCGTCCAGCCAAAATGATCAATTCACCGTCCTGGAATCCATTCGTCATTTCGTCCAGCTTCCCAATGCCTGACGGCGCACCATCCGCAATCTCCTTCTTGACGAAAGGATCCTCGTACACATCCATCAGCAAATCGGCAATCGCGGAATGGTCGCTCACACGATTATCCATAAGCGCATCAAGCTCACTCATGACCCGGTCGATCGGCCAATTTTCCTGCCCTGCAATATGCAGTACGTTTTGCTTTTCACGCTCCCGCCAAACATCCAACATCACCCCGACGTAATCATCGAACTTCTCGATATGCGCATAATTCGTAAGGTCTTTCACATAATTCGCCCCGCCCAAATCTTGCGGGCTATATGTAGTAAGTAGAGTGACAAAATCAACCGTCTTCCCTGCAGCATGAAGCTCCTTCATCGACTGGAAGATCATCTTATGGACCGGATTTGTGAATTGGAAAACCGAGAGCCCCGAATCCGTTATCAAATAATTCTCCTTCAACATCGAACCGAGAACCGCTTTCTCCGCAATCACATCGCTTCCCCCTTCGTCAGATCTAACTTAAATTCATTCACTAATAATTCTTTTCTTTTATTCTTCTTTCTTTCATTCTTACTAGGTGTGTTTAGTCGGTGCTTTGTCCGATGTTTGTCTGCGAAATCGCCTGTCACGCGTGCATCATTTTCTTGATAAAACGCCCATTTCATAATCGTTATGACCCGATTTTTGTTTGTCGATTTGTCTGTCAAAAATCCGTACGAAGCAAATTTTTTCAAGGCAGTCCGGATTTTCGCTTCCGTGACCCCTTTTCCACACCGGTGAACTAACGTCGGAAGCGAAGTGACGAACTGTCCGGGCTGCAATGAATACACGTCTCCTCCCCACTCCCACTCCCTCTCCTTGTAATTCGCCATTAGGAGCATCGTCACTAAAATGACCTTTTGCTCAGCTGTCGAATCCTGCCAAACCGGGCTATCCAATATTGCGCGATGTAATTTAATCCAACCGTTCATTTTCCTCTTCCTCTCCTCATAAATGTTTTGATCAGTCCTTTCATTCGTTATATAGATGTGAATTAGGGAAAAGGATACTAAAAGAGAAAAATATTTTTTTGAAATGAAAAAACACCTCCCCTTGATCGGTTGGTGTTGAAGGTTCTCCTATGTTCTATTTCCCAAACTCGCTTCATACCCTCGTCTAGTAGAAACTATTCAGTAAGGAGTGATTCAAATTAGAAAAATACTCTTGGCAATGATGGTGTTGATCCTTGGTTGTTCCTATGCCTTTCCTCAGCAGACAACCGCAGCGGCGAAAACCGAGATGTATGTACATGCGAAAAATGATATCATCCTGCGTGCGGAACCAAAACAAAACGCTAAAAAGATCGGCACAATTCAAAATCACACGAAAGTAACTGTATTGTCCTCATCAAAAGGATGGTCCTACGTACAAGCCGGAAAAAGCAAGGGGTATGTGTACACGTCCGCTTTATCTAAGAATAAACCGAAAGCCGCATCAACGACTGTTACCGGTGGGCTGACGCCGAAAGAAGGGTTGATCCTTACGTACGAACCATCGTTCCTGGTTGATGAGAAGGAGACGTTCTCTGTAGAAAAAGAAAATGAATACACGTACTTATATAATAAAAAGAGTCCTCCGTACACGGATTTTTCGGACTTCACCTATATCGATGACGGAAAAAGATTGCTGATGGGTGTATCGAATTCCGACTTCGCCTTCGTCTTCGTTCCCTTACCATTGGAACAAGGGACGTACACAACAGATTCGTCGGACATGTACGAGGACCAAAAGGTTTTGGTTGAAAGCACGACGAAAACCGTAACCGTGAAAGCCGGTACATTCAAGAACGTCGTCATTCTTCGTTATCCAGATGGTTCCAGAGAATACTTTGCAAAAGGAATCGGCATCATAAAAAGTACAAATAAAAATGGCAAGATCTTTACAGAGTTAGCTTCTGTGAAGGAAGGGAAATAAAGTCTAACGGGTTCGCGTTGATGGAGAGAATACAATAAAAGAACATAATGTTCAGGGACACCATTCGCATATGAATTGGTGTCCCTGCTTTTGTTGTTGTATCAACATTTAGATGCTCTATAGTTATAACACTTGTTTACTGGATATAAGGAAAATCTAGGAAGATAAATAATCTGTGCTAAAATAAATTAAAGATTATGAAATGATGATCTGCAACTAATGAGGCAGGTTGGTGAAGAAGGATCAAATGGTAAAGGGATGTTAAGATGAGACATTTAATGTTCCTAAAGGGGGGCAATGCATTGAGTAGTTTCCACAAAATCATAGGGATTTTATTTTTCATAATAAACTTCTGCTTTCTATGGGTTTCTACTAAAACCGCTGAAATTTTTGTTACGCTAAGTAGGCTTGACGAGAGTAAAGGGTACATGTTAACCGAAGCCGAGGAATTTATGATTTTTCTTGTTATCAGTATCCCAATGTTATTGATACAACTGATTTTCTTACTTTTAATTTTATTTTATTTGAAGAGAAAGCTGTACAAAAAATCTTCAATTATACTGAACTTAGTAGCACATCTTCTTCTATTTATGTGGTTTGTCTTTAACGTATATCAGTTCACAATAAATGGTTATTGATTTTCGTTGATGAAGGATAACTAATGCGTATGGACGGGGATGTGGCATTTTGGGAGGAAGTCTAATGGATAAAAAAACAAGTTTAATTTTAGGGTCGTTATTCATTTTAACTAGTGGGCTAATTTTTACGATTGAACGCTTAACTGCATATGTTTATTGGGCAGCAAAAATAAATACTGGAACGTGGGATACTATTCCGCAGAAATTGCCATTGTATGA